>JAJYFU010000058.1 GCA_021790795.1 Pseudomonadota bacterium | reverse complement strand
CTCATTCGCAAGACCGAGCTCGTCATCAGCGGCGTATTGCGCGGCGGCGTGCTTCTGAGCGTCGCGGTGATACTCGCCGGAGTCTGCTACTACTACGCGCTCCGCCTGCTCGGTCACCTTCCGTATACGACCTTTCCGGATACGCTGGCGGAAGTCGGCGCAGGTCTCAAGGCTGGCCAACCGACCGCGATCATAACCGCGGGCCTTCTCGTGCTGCTCGCCACGCCGGTGCTGCGGGTCGCGGTATCGATTGTCGCGTTCGCGATCGAGAAAGATCGCACCTACATCATCATCACCGCGATCGTTCTGGCGATCCTGCTCTTCAGCATCTTCGGAATCGGCACGTATCTTGGCCGGCCGGGCCTGACGAACATGCCGGATAACACGTTCGGCGTCCTGGTCTTCATCGCGCTGAGCAGCGTATTCGCGGGGTTTGTCGGCGCCCTCGCGGGCCTCGGCGGCGGCGTATTCATCGTGCCGATCCTGACGCTCGTCTTTCACGTGTCTTTCGCCACCGCCATCGGGGCTTCCATCGTGTCCGTGATCGCCACTTCCTCCGGCGCGGCGGCGGCCTATGTGCGTGATCGAATGACCAATCTCAGGGTCGGCATGTTTCTCGAAATCGCCACGACCGCGGGAGCGGTCTGCGGCGCCCTGGTGTCATCCATGCTCGACGATACGGTGCTGTTCATCGTATTCGGTGTGATTCTGCTGATTTCGGCGATACCGCTGGTGATGCGCCTCGGCGAAGAATTGCCCCGGGGTGTGGAAAACCACAAATGGGCCGGGTGGCTGAAGCTGCCCGGCACCTATCCCGATCGCCGTACGCACCAGGACGTCCCCTACCATGTGGCGCACGTACGCATCGGCTTCGGCATGATGTATGTGGCGGGACTGATTTCCGGCCTCCTTGGCATCGGCAGCGGCACCTTCAAGGTGCTTGCGATGGACACCGCGATGCGGCTCCCGATGAAGGTCTCGACCACCACCAGCAACTTCATGATCGGGGTGACGGCGGCGGCTTCCGCCGGAATCTTCTTTCAACGCGGTGACATAGACCCGATGATCGCCGCTCCGGTGGCGATCGGCGTGCTGGGCGGCTCCATGCTCGGCGCGAAGACCCTCAGCCGCATGTCCAACGTGCACCTGAAGAAGGTATTCGTGCCGATGATCTTGCTGGTGGCGATCAGCATGCTGGCCCGCGGCCTGGGCTGGATGTAGCGCCCGGGCTTGGCTGTGGCGCCGCCTCTTGCACAGGCGCTTCAGGGATGCATCAGCAACGGCAAGGAACTCGACTGTACCAACCGGGTCGACGTGCCTCGCGCCAACCAGTTCAGGATCCCGCCCCGGCGGAAAGCGCCCATGACCAACCCGTCCGCCCGGTAAGCGACAGCCGCATCGAGCAGCCCGTCCGCCGCCCGTTGGAGTCAGCCGACCGGTAGCTGGCCCCGGCGGCAATCCGACCGCGGCGGCGCTATCCGTGGGGACCCCGCAAACGCCGCCACAACAGACTCAGACCCAGCCAAGCCGCGAACGCCGCGAGCGGCCAGGCAAGCAGCTGCGGCACCCAGAATCCCAGCACGGCGAGCACGACCAGCGCGGCGCCCGCGACCGTCAACACCCCGCGCTCGGAATTGCCGAGCACACGGCGGTTCGCGATAGCCGCGCCTACCGTATTGGCCAGGCGCAAGGCGCTGGCGGCCGCGCGTGAGGAGCTTCCCCCGCGCAAATTGCGCGCGACGCGGCCCCGGGGCCGTGGCCGGCGGCCCAGCAGCACCAGCTCGGTAGAATGCTCCAGATCGCGCTGATACTGCGCCTGCATCTGCGTGGCGAATCCCGCATCCTCGACGGCGGCATCGATCTCGCAGTTGGCCAGCCAGCTGGAGAGATTGAGATTGGACGAGCCCACGCGTGCCCAGCGCCCATCGGCCACCGCGGTCTTGGCATGCATCATGCTGCCGCTCCATTCGAATACCCGGATGCCCGCCTCGAGAAGCGGGCGGTAACCGGCACGCGAGAGCGCGGCGACCGCCGGCAGATTGTTGCTGCCCGGCACGAGCAGACGCACGTCCACGCCGTCGGTCGCCGCGGCGGCCAAGGCCTGTACGTAGGTTGGAATCCCGACGAAATACGCGTCGCTGATCCAAAGGCTCCGGGTGGCCATGGCCGCGATCAGGCTGTCGAGCCGGAACAGCGCACCATGGGCAGGCTGCGTGGCGATGATGCGCAGCGCCACCGCGCCGCACGGGGCCGAGGCCGGCGCCGGATCGAACGGCAACGGATTACCCAGTCCGCCCCAGCTGTCGCGAAAGGCGGCTGCGATGCTCGCCACCGCGGGACCCTCGATCAGCAGCCCGCTGTCGCGCCACGGTGCGACGCCGTGCGCCGCATCGCCCAGCCACTTCGCCGCGACACACACCCCGGAGACCGATCCGATCCGCCCGTCCACAGCAAGCAGTTTGCGGTGGTCGCGGCCCACCCACCCGAGCGGGCTCCCCACGCGTGGCCGGTTGAACGCGCGCACCGCGACCCCTGCGGCACGCAGCGGCGCGAAGAAGCGATGCCCGGCGTTGCCGAGCGTACCGAACCAGTCATGAATCACGGCCACGTGCACCCCCGCACGGGCCCGCTCGATCAGCAGATCGCGGAAGCACCGTCCCACGGCGTCATCGGCGATGATGTAGTTCTCCAGCAGAACGTCATGGCGCGCCGCTTCGATCATCGCCGCCCAGGCCTCGAAATGCGCTTTACCGTCGATCAGCAGCTGCACGCGGTTGCCGGCCACCAGAGGCGCCCCGGCCGCGCGGCTGAGCGCCTGGCCGGCAAGCAGCCGCAGAGTGGCCCGGTTCGGGTGGGTGGGACGATCCTGCGGGGTCTGCATCGGTAGGCTACCAGTCCGGCAGGGCATGATCGCGGCGCCGGCGAAGCAGCGGACGGCGGGCCGCGGAATCGGTTGCGATCAACGTTGTACCCCCAAGCCCGCCCGCGGCTCACTCCCCGGCGATCGTCATCTCTCCCACCAGCACCGAGCCGCTGCGAATCGTACCGCGGACGTCGACGTCGTTGCCGATCGCCACGATGTTGCCATACATCTCGCGCAGACTCCCCGCGATGGTCACCTCGTGCACCGGATGCATGATCGCGCCGTCCTCGACCCAGAATCCGCTCGCGCCGCGCGAATAATCGCCCGTCACACCGTTGACGCCCTGGCCCATCAGCTCCGTGACCCACAGACCCCGGCCCATCCGCCTCAGCAGCGCCTCGCGCGAATGTGCGCCCGCCGCGCCATCCGCCCCGACCAGCAAGTTGTGAATACCGCCGGCGTTGCCCGTGGACTTCAACCCGAGGCGCCGCGCCGAGTAGCTCCCGAGCACATAGCCGCGAAGAACGCCCTGCTCGACGAGCTCCCGATCGAGCGTGGCGGCGCCCTCGGCATCGAACGGGGCGCTGCCGAGTCCCTTGGGGATGTGCGGCCGCTCGCTGATGCGCACGAAATCCGGGAAGACACGCTGTCCGGCCGCATCGAGCAGGAACGAGGCCTTACGGTACTGGCTCGGGCCGCTGATCGCGCCGACGAAGTGTTGGAACAGGCCACGCGCCATCTCGGGGGCGAACAGGACCGGCGCGCGCCGAGTGCTCAGCTTGCGCGCTCCGAGCCGCGCGCACGCGCGCCGGCCGGCCTGCACGCCGACCGCCTCGGGCGTCTCCAGATCGAGCGCGTCGCGGGCGGCCGTATACCAGTAGTCCCGCTGCATCTCGTTGCCGTGCTGGGCGATGAGCGAACAGCTCACCGAATGGCTGGTCGCGGAAAACCCCGCTAGGAATCCATATGAGTTGCCGTACACGCCAATGTGGCGCTGGCTGCCGACGGACGCGCCCTCGGAGTTGGTGATGCGCGCGTCGACGTCCATGCCGGCGCGCTCGCAGCGCCGCGCGATACCGATCGCCTCCTCGGCCGTCAGCGCCCAGGGGTAATCCAGGTCGAGCTCGGGAATCTCACGGGCCAGCGCCTCGGGCTCGATCAGGCCCGCATAAGGGTCTTCGGCGGTAAAACGCGCGATGGCGCACGCCTTGGCGACGATCGAGCAGACGGCCTCCCGGCTCAGATCCGCGGTGCTTGCCGCACCCTTGCGCTTGCCGAAATACACCGTCACCGCCAGCCCGCGGTCGCGCTGATATTCGATCGTCTCCACCTCGCCGAGGCGGACCGTCACGCCCAGTCCCTGTCCGATGCTGGCGTCGGCGTCGGCCTGGGATGCGCCGAGCCGGGCGGCTTCCGCCAGCGCACAGCGCACGGCGTCTTGAAGCGTGTTCGCGGAAGCGTTGGGCTCGAGCCCCTGTTGCATGGAGAGTCCTCGTTGCGCGGTCGGCCGTCCGCCGGACGCGTCACGGCGGGTACGCCCGCCGCAGTGCTCACGCGAACCGACGGAATACGCTAGTGTAGCAGCCATGGCCAGCCGATCAGCGGATCTTCCCCATGCCCGCCTCTGAGTCCGCGGCGCCCGAACCGCCGAGCAAGAGCGAGAAAAAACGCCGTGCGCATGCCGCACAAGACCTCGGCGAGGCGCTGATAGCGCTGCGTGAGCCCGACCTCGCGGCGTTGCAGCTGCCCGCGGCGCTGCTCGATGCCGTGCGCGAGGCGCGCCGGATCCGCAGTCGCGCGGCAGCTGTGCGTCAGCGCCAGTACATCGGCAAGCTGATGCGCCAGATCGACCCGGAGCCCATCCGCCAGACGCTCGCCGCCCGCAGCGAGAAGGACGCCCAGGAAACGCAGCGCTTCAAACGGGCCGAGCAGTGGCGAGCGCGCTTGGTCGACGAAGGCGATGCGGCGCTCGAAGCACTGGCCGCACTGCGCCCGGGTCTCGATCGATCGCATTGGGCGGCGCTCGCGGCCGCGGCGCGGGCCGAGCAGCCGGCGGGAACAGCCAGGCAGGGCCCGGCGGGCCGGGCGCTGTTTCGCGCTTTACGCGGCTTGCTTGGGTAAAATCCGCCCCATGCAAGCGCTGATCGGCATCATCATGGGCTCGAAGTCCGACTGGGAAACGATGCGCGCGGCCGCCGCCATGTTGGACAAATTGGGGATCGCCTACGAAGTCCGGGTGATCTCGGCGCACCGCACGCCGGACTTGCTGTTCGAATACGCCGCCGCCGCGCGTGAGCGCGGGCTGGAGGCCATCATCGCCGGCGCCGGCGGCGCGGCGCACCTGCCCGGCATGACCGCCGCAAAGACCACTCTGCCGGTGCTCGGCGTGCCGGTGCAGTCGAAGACCCTCAGCGGGCTCGATTCGCTGCTGTCGATCGTGCAGATGCCCGCCGGCGTACCGGTGGCGACCTTCGCGATCGGCGAGGCGGGCGCGGCCAACGCGGCACTGTGCGCCGCGGCGATCCTCGCCAACAGACATCCGGAGGTCGACGCGGCACTCGCGGCGTTCCGTCGCGATCAGACCGCCGCGGTACTCGCCCAGCCCGACCCGCGCACGGCCCGCACATGACCATCGGGATCGTCGGAGGCGGCCAGCTCGGTCGCATGTTGGCATTGGCCGGCTATCCGCTCGGGCTCGACTTTCTCTTCCTCGACCCGTCGCGCGAGGCGCCCGCGGGCCGGGTTGCGCCCGTGGTGCATGGTGAGTTCACCGACCCCGAGATCCTGAAGTGGCTGTCGCGCGAATGCCAGGTGCTGACTTTCGACTGGGAGAACGTGTCGGTCGAGGCGCTGCGCAAACATGCCCGGGGAGCGCGCCGCGCGCGCATCTGCCCGCCCGTGACGGCCCTCGCGGTCGGGCAGGACCGCGCCGCGGAGAAGCGCCTGTTCGAGCGGCTCGGCATCCCCACCACACGCTGGCGCGCGGTCGGCTCACGGCCGGCACTCGAGCGCGCGCTGCGCGAAATCGGCGTGCCCGGCGTACTCAAGACCCGGCGCATGGGCTACGACGGCAAGGGCCAGATGCGCATCCGCACCCGCGACGATGCGCAGCGCGCTTGGGAGACCCTCGGCAGGGTTCCGCTTCTGTACGAAGAATGGGTGCCGTACGAGTGCGAGGTCTCCATCATCGGTGCACGCAGTACACGTGGGGAAACGGCCGTCTACCCGCTGAACGGCAACGTACACGCTGACGGTATCCTGCAGGTCACCCGCGCGCCGTTCGGCCCGGCCCGCTGGCATCGTATGGCGACACAGTATCTGTCGCGTTGCCTGGAACACTTCCACTACACGGGTGTGCTGGCCATCGAGTTTTTCGTGCGCAACGGCCGGTTGCTGGCCAACGAGATGGCGCCGCGCGTGCACAACTCCGGACACTGGACCCTCGAAGGGTGCGCCACCAGCCAGTTCGAGAATCACCTGCGCGCGATTCTCGGCTTGCCGCTCGGCTCGACCCGTCCCGTCGGGCACAGCGCCATGGTCAATCTCATCGGCCGGATCCCCGCGCGCGAACGGCTGCTCGCGCTCGAGGGCCTGCATCTGCACGATTACGGCAAACAGCCCCGCCCCGGTCGCAAGCTCGGCCACTGCACGCTCGTGGAGTCCTCGCCCGGCCGGCGCGACCGGCTCGCGCGCACCCTCCTGGAGCTGGTGGCCCCGCACGTGCGCCTGCCGTAGCATACCCGCCAGCCATGTACATCGAGCCGTTTCGCCTGAAAGAGCTGCCGTTTCGGCTCAGCCCCGATCCGCAGTTCCTGTATCTGTCCAAACAGCACGCCCGCGCCAAGGCGTACATGGAATCGACCATCTGGTTCGCGGACGGCTTCGTGGTGATCACCGGCGAGATCGGCGCGGGCAAGACCACCCTGATCGAATCGTTCCTGCGGGAAATTCCCCAGGACGTGGTGGTCGCGCAAATCAATCAGACCCAGGTCTCGGCGGTCGACTTCCTGCAATCGCTCCTGGCGCAATTCGGCTTCTCGCCGTTCAAGATGAAGAAAAGCGAGCTGCTGACCACACTTAACAACTTTCTGATCGAGCAGTACGCAGCCGGCCGGCGCGTGCTGCTGGTGGTCGACGAGGCGCAAAACCTCTCACAGCGGGTGCTGGAAGAAGTCCGGCTGCTCTCGGGCGTCGAGACCACCAAGGAGAAGGTGCTGCGCATCATCCTTGCCGGACAGCCCGAGCTCAACGCCAAGCTCGATGCCCCGGAGCTCGTGCAGCTCAATCAGCGCGTGCGGCTGCGCTTTCATCTGTCCGCGCTCTCATCGGAGGAGACCGCCGAGTACATCCGGCACCGCCTGGAAGTGGCCGGCGCCGGCACGCGGGAGATCTTCGAGCCGGACACCTTCGAGGAAATCTACCGTTATACGGGCGGCGTCCCGCGCCTGATCAATACCCTGTGCGACACCGCCTTGATATCGGCGTTCACAGCCGACCGGGATCAGGTGAGCGCCGCGGACGTGGCCAATGCGGTAGCCGAGCTCCAGTGGGTCGAGTATGCCGCGCGCCCACACCGGCAGGGCGCGCCCGGGGCGGCCCGCATGCGTGGCGGACGTGAGCCGGCGCTGCCGCCGCTTGCGCGGCTGCTGGTCGCCGAGAACGGCTGTACGCTGCAGGAGCTGCCGCTGCTGCCCGGGCGGATCATCGTCGGACGCACGCCGGACAACGACCTGCAGATCGAGAGCCGCTTCATCAGCCGCCATCACTGTCAGATCACCACTACCAGCCAGGCCAGCATCATCGAGGATCTGAACAGCACCAACGGCCTGTACGTGCGTTCACTGCGCGTGCATCGGCACTATCTGCGCGACGGCGATGTGGTGCTGATCGGCAAGCACGAGCTGCTGTACGTCGATGAGCGGGCGCCGCGCGGACACGGGAATGCGAACGACACGCTGCCCGGCATTGCGGCACTGAGTCACGACGAGGCGACCCTCGCCGGCGAGGACCTGCCGCTGGAGATTCCGACGATCTCGCCTCGCACTCAATCCTGACCCGCGCCGGACCCGGGGTGCTCCTGGCGATCCGGCGCGGCCGCATCTCGCCCGGCGTACCGTCTGCCGAGTTCGCGGAAATCACGCCTCCGCAACAAGATCACCGCGCCGGCCAGCACGGCGGCGAAGCCCGCAATACCGGTGAACGCCGCCAGCGCGCGGGGCTCGGCCACGAAGTAACTGACGGCGATCCCGCCCGCACCGAGCGCGATGTACAGCCACGGCAATCCCTCGTAGAGCGGTCGGGAGAAATGCATGGAGACCTCACGCGTGAGTGACCTGCAGAATGCTGTGGCGGATCTGCTCGCTGAGCACGAATTGCGCATCCTCGGCGACCCGCAGCAACACCGTGTCGAACTCGAGTGTTCCGGTGCCGTTGCCGCGGATCACGCCGCGCCGGCGCAGCAGATCGATGAAATTGGCGAACAGGGATCGATCGAAGAATTCCGGGGAGTTCAGGCCATACAGCAGAGCGATGCGCTGCGCAGCCAGCTGGCAGCGCTCCTCGAGCGTCGCCTGGGTGATGGTCCCCGAGCCCGCCTGCAGCAGCAGCGCGATCGCAAGATAGTACCGCTCAATGGTCTGCAGGGTCGCCTGTGCCAGCATGGATAGCTGCATCGCCTGCGCGCTCGAGGACGGCGGACGCCGCCAGACGCCGCGTGCGGCGTGCTGCTCGATCAAGCCGTGGCGGGCCAGCTCGGCAAGGATGCTCGCCACCACGTCCGGCAGCTCCGCCTCGTTCCAGCGCAGGAACAGTTCCTCGGCGATATACGGATAGATGCGCCCCCCGAGGCGCTGCATGTCCTCGTGGGTCACTTCGGCGTTGCTCAAGAACACGCACGCCAGCAACGACGGCATTGCGAACAGATGCAGCACGTTGTTGCGGAAGTACGCGGCCAGCACCGCGCTCTCATCACTCATGCGCAGCACGTCACCCGAGGGATGAACCTGCCGCTGCAGCATCTTCATCGCCTCGCCGCAGGCGATGATCTCGCGACCGGACATATCGGTCACGGTGATCCGCTCGCTGTAAGGCACGCCGGAGAGCAGCGCCCGGTATAAATCGATCTGGCGGGCCAGATCGCTCTCCGGCAGCGCTTGTCGGGGCATCGCCAGCAGGACCATCGCCAGCAAATTGACCGGTGTCACCGCCGCGGCCGAGTTTATGTTACGCATGATCCGGGCGGCGAGCTCGTCCACGGCCGCCCCGACACGGGCAGTGCGCACATCCTCTTCGGAGCTCCGTTGCGGCCACGGCCCGGATTGCGCCAGAATCTCTTCGAGCGCGATCGGCTCGCCCAGATTGACGTGCACGCGCCCGAAGCGCTCGCGCAGCTTGCCGAGCGAGCGCACCAGTCCGAGGACGCTTTCTTTTTCCTTGGGCTTGCCGGAGAGCTCGCCGACGTAGGCGCTCCCCTCGATGATGCGCTCGTAGCCGAAATAAACCGGCACGAACACCACCGGGCGCAGCGGGTCGCGCAGGTAGCTGCGCACCGTCATCGACAGCATGCCGGTCTTCGGCTGCAGCAGCCGGCCGGTGCGGCTGCGTCCGCCCTCGATGAAATATTCGATCGAATGCCCGCGCGCCATGATGGCCGCCAGATACTTCATGAACACGACGGTGTACAGGGCATTGCCGCGGAAACGCCGGCGGATGAAGAAGGCCCCGCCCATGCGCAGGAACCGCCCGACCACCGGCAGATTCAGATTCACGCCGGCCGCGACGTGCGGCAGCGCATAGCCGTTGACGTAGATGACGTACGACAGCAGCAGATAATCCATGTGACTGCGGTGGCAGGGCACGTAGACGATCTCGTTGCCCTGCGCGACCTGTTCGAGCGTCTCGAGATGCCCCACGGTCACACCGTCGTAAAGCCGGTTCCAGAGCCAGGTGAGGACCCGCTCGAGGAAGCGCACGAATGCGTACGAGTAGTTCGCGGCGATCTCGTTGGCGTAACCGGCGGCCTCGCGCAGGGCGGCGCGCCGCGTGATCTTTTTCTCGCGCATCAACTGAACGACGGCGGCACGCACGGCGCTGGTGCGCAATACCCGGGTGACCACCGTGCGCCGGTGGGAGAGATCCGGGCCGATGCGCGCGGTGCGCCGCTGCACGAACTGCGCGCGCAGCGGGCGGGTGATGCGCCGGCCTCTCACCGCGAGCCCGCTCTCCGTGCCGATAAGACTACGCAACGAGACCGGCTCATTGAATTCGACCAGCGTGTCGCGGCCGTTGATCAGCACCTGCAGAAATTTGCGCACGCGGCTGGAGAGCGCCCAATTCTCCACCAACAGCAGGCGCAGCCAGGACTTCTCGCGCTGCGGCGCGCGGCCCCAATAGACCGACACCGGCACCAGATCGATGTCCGCGTTGGAATCGACCTCGAGCAGACGCAGCAGCTGCGCGATCTGCGGCGGCGGACGGCGATCGACGCGCTCATTCCAGAAGCCGCGCACGCGGCTGAGGTACAGATATGAGGGCCGCTCGCCCCGGCGGCGCAACCGCCGCCTGCGCGGCCTGGGCAGATTCAGACGCTCGCAGACGTTCTGCAGCACCGCCAGATCGACCGCGCTGCTCCGCTCGAGCACGTAGCAGACCGGGCGCCGCCGCTCGCGCAGTCGAGCCTCCCCGTCCTCCGGAAAGATCTTGCAGCGCACCCAAAGCGCCAGCACACGATGCAATAGCCAGCTCATGCGATTCTCAACGCCAAGACCCCGGCGCTGCTTGCCCCGATCCCTGCGCCGCAGGTCTTATTCGCAGTTCGGCGCGGGCAGATCGAGCGCAATGAGGAAGTACTCAAATAGATTCTGAATGTCGCGGATCTGATCGTGCAGGTTGTGGTCGCTGTCGAGCAGGTGCAGCGCGGCGCGCGAGCCCTGCGCGAACCGCACGCTGTGCTCGTAAGGCACGACCTCGTCGCGCCAGCCGTGCACCACCGCCGTGGGACAATCGACGATGCCGGAGCGCAGCGGCGGCAGATCTGGAAAATACAGCGCCGGAGCCATCAGAAAAATGCCGCGTGCATGCAGGACCGAGGCGCTGGCCACGGTCACGTAGCCGCCGAGACTCGAGCCGACCAGCACCAGGTCGCCGCTCAATTCCTTGCAGTAATCGGCCAGCCGCGCGATGCGCTCGCGGGGCGCATCGAGCCCGCGGTAATCGACCGAATGGGCCTCGTATCCTTCACCGCGAACCACTTCGGCGAGCGCGGTGATCTTGCGCCCCCACGGCCCGCTTTCCTGACCATGCGAGAAAACGACGTGCCGCTGCGACGCGCCGCTGTGCTCCTCGACCGAAGAGACCGCATCACTCATCGCACCATGATGCCGGCAAATCGCGGTCTAAGCCATAGCCCCCGGCAGGCGCCTAGTGGCGCATCACCGCCTCGGCGGGCAACTCGCTCGACAGCCGAGTCGCTAGGCGGTTGACCGAGACCGGTCGGGCCCGGCTGGCCGCCGGCTGGTGGCTGACCAGCCAGGTATCGAACTCTCCGGCCCGCCGGGCGGCGATGCCGAACAGGAGGTTGACACGCCCCGAGGCCACCGAATCCGGCTGGTTGACGCGCTCGTCGCATACGACGAAGTAGCGCTCCTCGGCCGAGGCGCCGGCAAACGCTCCCCCGGCCGCGAATCGCGCCAGATAGGCGGCCACGAGCGAGCGGCCGCGCGCCCAGGTGACGGGCGCGTTCTGCTCGAACACCATCCAGCGGGTCCCGCGCTCGACACTGGCCGCAATGCGCAGCGCCAGACGCCGGGCGGAAAGGAACCTCCAGTCCGGCGAGCCGCTGCCTCCCGTTGCCAGCGTACGCGCGCTGACCGGCGGGGTGTCGAGCGAGCGGACCGCCACCAGCGTATTGATACCCACCTGTGCGAGCCGCACACGCTGCGCAGGCGAGACTTCGACCGCAGGCAGCAGGCCTGCCCGCAGGACCGCCTCTTCATCCGAGCCACCGAGCGGCCGGTGCGCTTCGGCGCGCGCGAGCAAGCCCGCGGCTGCGCCGCAGGAGGCGAAGGTCTCGAGCCGGCCGCGCAGCCGGTCGAACGCGCGCAACCTGGGGTAGTACAGGACGGCGTGATCGCTCCGGAATGGCCAGTTGCGCATTGCCTCGAGCGCTTCCTGCGGGCCTGCCCAATCGCTCGGCGGATCGACGATCAGCAACGCATGACACTCGCGGCACAGACGCGCCGCGACCAGCAGGGTGCCGAGACCGACGTCGTGCTCGCGCGAGAGCGGCGGAACACAGAGGAAATCGAAAGCTTCGCCGCGCAGCGCGAACATTCCCGTGCCATCGGCTGCCGATCCGATCACGTCATAGTCCGTGATGGGTCCGCCGTCATCGCCATCGGAATTCGACGCGACGTATCCGACCGTGAACCCACCCGCCCCCGGTCCCGTGCGGTCTGGACGGCGTTGAGGCAACGGGGCAACCACTCGCGCCAGCTGCGAACGCTGCAGCACATCGACGATGAATCGCTCGGAATCCGTCTGCAGCGAAACCCGCCGGAATATCTCTTGGTCCTCCACCCGCTCGGAGCCCGCCGCACGCACCCGCTGCAGCACAAGGTTGAAGAGCCCTTCGCTCTCAGCAATCCCGTCGTAATCGACCGACGCCCGCAGATACTCGCGCGAGCCCGGCTGTAGACCCGCCAAGCGCAACGCCTCGGAGCCGGACGGTAGGGTCACGGTCGGCGCGTGCCCGCCGTTGGCGACGCGCACCACCAGAGCCTGGCCGCCGCCGCTGGCGAAGAACTGCTCGACGGCGTACGACAGGCTCGAGGGCTGCCACAGGCCACCGAAGATCTGCTGGAATTCCGTGAAGCTCGCCACCGGCACGGCTCGGCTCAGCGGCCCCTTGAGGGTGCGGCCGACAAAGGCTGTCACCGGAGGGCGAGGCGTGGCCGCCGTCTCGGTCTCGTCGTACTCGAGGGAGAAGCTCGGACCACCCTCAGCCACCACTGTGTCGCCCCAACGTTGTTCTTTTCGATACCCCGAGACTGTAGCACAAGAGCCGCCCCGCCGGACCTCACAGCGCCCGGTGCGACTCCAGCCTCCGGCCGCCGCGGCGATGCGCGGACGCCTTGCCGGTAAGCGCGGCTCCGCGAGGGTCGGCGGCCACCGGGTACTTCGGCATCGCCGTCGAATGGATCTGCGTCAAAACCTTGTCGAACTGGGCAGTCGTGAGCGGCAGATGCGTCTGCCCATTCCATGCCGAGCCCACGGGCAGACGATTTTGCACCAGGGTCGCCACCAATCCCCCGTGCACCGGGCCCCGGCCCGAAACCGGCAGCGGCACCACCCTGGGATCGCCCACCAGATGCCGCACCCGCGTCCAATCGATCTTCTCGCCCGAGCGCGTCAGGTCGCTGACCCACCGGCGGGGCAGCATGCGCGCCAGCAGCGCGGAGTCCGTCTTCCACGGACGCTTGTCATCCTGCAGCGCACCGTAGGCCTGCATGTACAACCGCCCGTTCTGCCAGGCGAACAGGTACGGTTGATTGACGACACGCACGGGCGTGCCGTTCGGCACCATCTTGAAGAGCTGCCTGATGTCCTCCGGGTACAGGTGGATACAGCCGTGACTGACGCGCCGTCCGACTCCGGCGGGCCTATCGGTGCCGTGGATGAGGATCTCGGGATAGCTGAGGTGCAGTGCGTAGCTACCAAGCGGATTGTCGGGGCCGGCCGCCACCACCCGCGGCAGCGGCGTGCCTCGGCGGGCATGCGAGGCCAGGATCGAACGCGGTACGATCCATTCGGGATGCGCCTGATGCCAGGTAACGCGCGTCACCATCGTGGGCGTGGGGTGGCCCAGCCTGCCGATCCCGACCGGATGCGTGATGACGACTTGCGGCTGCCCCGGCTTGTGGGGCGGGAAGTAAAACAGCCGCATCGCGGCGATATTGACCACGATACCCACGTGCGGCGCATCCGGCAGGATGAACTCCGTCGGCACGATCACGCGAGTGCCTACCGGAGCGAGCCACGGGTTGACCTTGGGATTGGCGTGCTTGATCGAGTCGTACCCGACATCGAACAGGCGGGCGATGTCGGCAAGTACCTGGTGCGGTTGGATCCGCACCATCTGCACGCGGCCGATCATCTCCTGTCCCGGCTCGAGCACGAACCGCTCGGTCTGGACGGGCACCGGCAAAGCGGCGGGCGCGGCGGCCGCCTGCGGCGGGCAGAGCCACGGACAGGCGGGCCCGGCGACGGACAGGCAGGCCGCGAAGATGACTCGGGTGTTGGCACATCTCATGAATCGCATTATGACAGGTCGTCGGGATACAGGGTCGCCGCGGGCATAAAAATGCCCCGATCCTGCACGGACCGGGGCGATGAGGCGGACGTTCGTCAAGGAGGGCAGTCCGCCCAGGGGGACTCAGTGAAGGCGCGCCCAATGAAGGATCCGTATGTCCTCCGAATCCAGATCGAAATTGACCGCCAGCAGAGAGCGCAATTCGCCGAGCTCGCGCCGGTCGCGCAGCGGCTCGCGCAGCTCGACTACCCCGCTCCATTCATGCGCGGCGGCCTGCTCGGCGCCCGCGCCGCCGGTCAAGAAGTGCGTGTAGTACTTGGCCGCCACGTAATTAGTGTAGGTCGATGGCGACAGCCCCGACCGTGAAGCGGTACGCAGAATGTCCGCCCTCTGGCACTATGTCACCTGGGCGCACGTCCAGCCGCCCCCGTCATCCGTCGCAACGCATGAGCCGATACCGCCCGCCGCAGCCGCCTTCGTCCCGCTACATCACGCCCGAGGGCGCCGACCGGCTGCGCGAGGAGCTGGACGCGCTCTGGCGCGTCGAGCGCCCGCAGGTGACCCGGGCGGTTGCCGAGGCCGCCGCTCAGGGCGATCGCTCGGAGAATGCGGAATACACATACGGCAAGCGCCGCTTGCGCGAGATCGACCGCCGGGTCCGCCATTTGCGCAAGCGCCTGGAGGTCCTCGTGGTGGTCAGCCAGCCGCCGGCCGACCCAGAGCGGGTCTACTTCGGCGCCTGGGTCACGCTCGAGGTCGAGGAGGATGGTCGCGACACGCGCTACCGCATCGTCGGGCCCGACGAAATCGACCGGGAGCCCGGCTACATCAGCATGGATTCCCCGCTCGGGCGCGCGCTGCTCGGACGGCGGCTCGACGAGCAGGTGAGCGTGCAGCTGCCGGGCGGCCTGCGCCGCTTCGTTATCGTCGAGATCGAATACGCCACTGCCCCGCCTCGTTGAGGCAACGCGGTCGCGGCGCGATTCTCGCCCGACGCTCCGAAGCCCGAACCCGGCGATCGCGGCCTACCCCGGCTCGCCGGACGCGGCGCGGCGGCGCGTGCCTGCGGCCTGCCGGGCGCTCAGGAGCGCGTTGCGCGCATCGTGGCGCTACCAGGTGACCCGCACGTTCTTGAACTGCCACGGATCGGCCGCGTCGATGTCCTCGGAGAAGAGACGGCCGCGCTCATGCAGGGGCGTCCAGTCGCTGTAGCGGCCGACCACCGGACCCAAATAGGGCCGACAGATCTCCAGGTTGCGCCGGAAATCCATCTCGTCCGGCTCGACGATGCCACGGTTCGGGTTTTCGATCGCCCACACCACGCCCGAGAGCACCGCCGCGGTGACCTGCAGGCTGGTGGCGTTGTTCCACGGCGCCAGCCGGCGCGCCTCCTGGATCGACAGCTGCGAGCCATACCAATACGCGTTCTTCCTGTGCCCGGCCAGCAGTACGCCGAGCTCGTCGATGCCGGTGGTGATCTCGTCGCGCAGCAGGCGCTGCCGCTCCTGCTGCAGATAGTTGCGGCCCGCCAGCTCGTGAATGGACATCACTGCCGCATCGCAGGGGTGATACGCATAGTGGACGGTCGGGCGGTAGACGACCTGCGAGCCCTCGCGCACCGTGAGGTAGTCCGCGATCGAAATCGCCTCGCCGTGAGTGATGCAGAACCCGTGGAAGGATCCGGCAAGCGGCGTCCAGGTGCGCACGCGAGTGCCGGCCCCCGGCTGTAACAAATAAATCGCGGCCTGCGAGCCCGATTCGTGCCGCTTGCCGTCGCGCGGGAAGTTGCGCTCGTGGGTACCCCAGCCGATCTCGCTCGGCTGCGAGCCTTCGCTCACGAACCCGTCGATGGACCAGGTATTGACGAACTCCCCCGGCTGCTTCGGCGTGTCGGCGGCCTGCGTGTCGCGCTCGGCGACGTGGATGGTACGCACGCCGAGCTCGCGCGCAAGCGCGCTCCACTCGGCGCGCG
>JAJYFU010000057.1 GCA_021790795.1 Pseudomonadota bacterium | reverse complement strand
TTGTGCACGTTCGTCAGCGTGAGGTTGGCCAGGGCGCTCGCGTCATCGTCGGCGGCACCCGGGCTCGAGATCCTGCGTCCCGCAGGAATGCCGAGCACGGTGAAATGGGCATCCGTGGGTTTGGCCCGCTCGATGCTGTAGGGGCGCTGCCCGGCGAGGCGCTCCTCGATGCTGCGCACTCGCTTGGCCGCAATGTCGAGGATGACCGGCTCGAGCCATTGTGCGGCCTTGGCATTGGTCATGATCAGCGGCGTCGCGAGCAGACTGCGCTTGTGGCCCACGCGGCGCACGTAGCTGGCCGTTCCCTGCAGGGCGGTGTGTCCGACGATCAGCGACCAGGTGCGCCGTGGACTGATCACGTCGATGCGTACGCCGGTGGCGCCCTTGGCGGACAAGGACTGCACGCCGAGCACCGGATAGTTCTTCGCGAGCCGCGTCTTGGTCTGCACGACCTTCAGGTTGCCCAGATCGATCAGCAGCTTGCGCAGCTGGCCGGTGTTGGCGGGGTAGTCGCGCTCGCTGACCATCCAGCGCCTGGCGCCCTTCTCGATCACGACATGCTTGCCGTTCGGGCCGCTGATGCGCACCCGGGTGACCGCGTTGAGCCGGGCGCGCAGCCCGGGCAGAACCCGCGCCCCGGCGAGCGACGCGCCGCTGTTTTGTTCGCGGTTCGTCACCCATACGGCCAGCCCGAGCACGACCAGGCTCACTACGAACAGCAGAATCAATCGGCGTTGTGTCATGAGTGCTCCCGCGCCGATTGGCGCGCCGCCCGGCGATGCCGCCGGCGCAGGGCGGCGCCCAGCAGCGCCGCGAGCGCGAACACGCCGGGCACGACGATGATATTGATGACCTTCAGCTCCGTCCCCAGCCTGTCGATGCTGCGCACCAAGCCGGCCTGCACCGCGCGCAGGCGCTTGCGGATGGTCAGCCGCTCGTGCTCGAAGTGCTGGATCTCGCGTTGCTGCGCCGGTGTGAGGATCAGCGTGGTTTTGGCGTTGCGCCTGCTCTGCAGCAGCGTCAGCTGCCGCTCCGTCTGGCGCAGCTCGTTCTGCAGCTTCACCTGCTCAGCGTGATAGCGCGTCTGCGCGGCGCGTCGCAGCGCCTGGACCCGCGTAAACGGCCGGCTGAAGCCCGCCTTGGCGCGCACGCTGATCAGGTCGTCGCTCCCGGCCATGTTGTCGAGCGCGTTCAGCACCACGTCGCCGTTGCTTGCCCATGCTTGCTCAAGCGGCTGGCCGAACAGGTTGAGGTGGTGGACCCACAGGAAGTCGGCGAGCATGTCCGAGTCGGCGAACACGATCAGGTGCAACGGCTTGACCGATGCCTTCAACACGTTCGTTCCGGGCGGCAGCTTGACACCCTTCGGCGGCCCGTCCGGGAAGGCGGTCTTCACCTTGCCGGTGACGCTAGCGGCGAAGACATAGTGCTTGCCGGTCGGCTTGAAGCCGGTCAGCAGGCCGGAGGGATCGAACGTGCCCGCCACGGAGCGCCGGCTCACCACCTCGGCGTCCTTGCTGCTCCAGAGCAGCGGCTTGAATGTCGTGCCGGCCCCCTTGATGGGGCTCAGCGCGCCGGCGGTGTCGAGATTGATATTCGACAGGCCCGCCGTGACCACGTCCTGCTGCGACATCTGCTTGCGGCGCAGGCCGATGACCAGAGGATCGACACTCGGCGCGCCGCTCGGGCCGCTGACGGTGAGCGCGAGCGACCGGTCGGCGACGACTTGATTGGGGTTGAAGTGCACGCCCCAGCTGGCGAGCAGGCGCGCGAACTTCGGGCCAGTGCCTTGCGGCGCAGCGCCGGGACCGCCGCCGGCGGACTCGGCGAGCGGGTCGGCGAAGACCACGATGTGCCCGCCGGCGAGCGCGTACTGGTCGATCGCGAAGCGGGTGGCGGCCGGCAGTCCATGCGGATCGACCAGCACCAGCACGCGCGTATCGGCGGGAATCCGCGTGGCGCCGGGCGCGAGCGTGTGCAGGTCGTAAAGCTGCCGGGCTTGGCTGTAGACCAGCCAGGGCTGGCGCATCTGCTCGGTCTGCGGGTTGAACCCACCGGTCATCGGCAGCGAGGAGTACCACGCGACCACCGGCTTTTGCGGATGCACGAGCCGGTAGATGAGCTTGTCGACGTCGTATTCCAGGAAGCGCTGTTTGCTCGGGTCGAAGAACGGTATGGCCTGATGGCCATTGGTGGAGTTCGTGCCGGCGAGGCCGAAGTAGAACTTGCTGCCGGCGGCGTTGAGCGGCGCGCTGCTCACCCCGAGCTCCGCGGCGCGATCCTCCTGGACCGAGTACGGCCGCGGATCGATGATGTGCAGGTGAATCTTGCCGTCGGCGCGCGCGGCGAGTTCCCGGAGGAAGTTCTCGACGTGATCGCCGTAGGCGCGAAGCTGCGGAATGTTCTCGGCCGCTCTGCGGGAATAGAAGAAGTAGAGGTCGATCGGCTCGGGGATGCTCTTGAGAATACGGTCGGTACCGCTGGAGAGCGTGTACAGATGATTTTCCGTCAGGTCGAGCTGCCAGCCGGCGAGCGCATAGTTGCAGATGACGATCAGGCCGATCAGCAGCAGCCCGAGCGCGCCGACCGTGCCCCAACCTAGAGTCGAGCGTTTCGTCATGCCGCGCTCCTAGTCCGCTTTGCGCAGGTCGATGGCGACCGCGGTGGTGAACAGAAAAAAGCCGATCAACATCGCGAAGTACAGCACATCGCGCGCTTCGAGCACGCCGCGGGTGATCGACTGGAAGTGCGTGAGGAGCGACAGCGAGGCGATCGCGTTGATCAGCGTCTCGGGGGCCCAACCCTGGAAGGCATCGAGGACCAGGGGATAGCCGGCGAGCAGCAGCACGAAGCAGGCAACCACCCCGAGGATGAACGCCACGACCTGATTGCGCGTCAGCGCCGACATGCACGAGCCGATGGCGAGGAAGCCGCCGGCGAGCAGCAGGCTGCCGAGGTAGGAGGCGAAGATCACGCCGTTGTCGGGGTGGCCCAGATAGTTGACCGTGATCCAGATGGGGAAGGTGAGCGCGAGGGCGATCGCGGTGAACAGCCATGCGGCCAGGAACTTGCCGACCACGGCCTCCCAGACGTTCACCGGCAGCGTCATCAGCAACTCGATGCTGCCGGATTTACGCTCCTCGGCCCACAGCTTCATGGTCAGCGCCGGGATCAGGAACAGATACAGCCACGGGTGGAACATGAAAAACGGCCGCAGGTCCGCCTGGCCGCGCTGGTAGAAGTCGCCGACATAGAAGGTGAAGGCGTTGGCCAGCACGAGAAAGATGAGAATGAAAACGTAAGCGAGCGGCGTCGCGAAATAGCTCGCGAACTCGCGGCGCAGAATCAATGCCACATTGCGCATGAAACCCCCGGGGTGCTCTCAGGCGGTGATGGTGCGGAAGACTTCGTCGAGCCGGCCGGACTCCAGGTGCAGCTCCTTCAGCTGTAGCCCCTGGCGGCGGGTGAGCTCGGAGACATCCTGGAGGATCAGCGCGCCGGCGCGCGGCAGCGCCGTCAGGCGCGCCTCGCGCTCGCTCATTTCCACCGCGGCCACCTGCGGCAGTGCGGCGACGGCGGCGCGCGCCGCCTCGAGCTTCTCGCGGCTTTCCAGCTGCAGCGTCACGGCGTTGTGGTAGCGCGAGCGCGTCGCGAGCTGCATCGGCGTGTCGTCGGCCACGATGCGTCCCCGCGCAATGATGATCGCCCGGGTGCACACCGCGTCGACCTCCTCCAGGATGTGCGTGGAGATCACGATGATTTTCTCGCGCGCCATCTCATTGATGAGCGCGCGCACCTCGTGTTTCTGGTTCGGGTCGAGTCCGTCGGTGGGCTCGTCGAGAATCAGCACCGGCGGATCGTGCATGATCGCCTGGGCCAGGCCGACGCGGCGGCGAAAGCCCTTGGAGAGCGTCTCTATCGTCTGATCGAGCACGCTCGAGAGCTGCAGCCGCTCGATCACGTAATCGAGCCGCGCGCGCTTGCGCGCCCGGTCCAGACCGCGCACCTCGGCGATGAAATCGAGAATGCCGCCGACGCGCATCTCCCCGTAGCTCGGCGCGCCCTCGGGCAGGTAGCCGAGGCTCTGGCGCGCCGCGAGCGCCTCGGATTCGATGTCGTGCCCGCAGATGCTCGCATGGCCGGAGGTCGGCGTGACGAATCCGGCCAGCATGCGCATGGTGGTGGTTTTGCCGGCGCCGTTCGGCCCGAGGAACCCGAGCACTTCTCCGGGGCGCACTTCGAAGCTGACGTCCTCAACGGCCGTCAGTGATGGGTAGCGTTTGCACAAATGCTCGGTCTTGATCATCTGACCCCTCCACCTAGGCAGCCATAGAGTGCCGACCGCCGCGAAAGTTCCCCCTAGCGCGACCGCCACCTCCCCGGATCGGGACGCACGCGCCACAGAAGCATCATGATCGCCCCGCCGAGCAGGCCGCCGAGATGCGCGAAGTGCGCGATGTCGGGCTCGATGCCGGTGACGCCGAAGAACAGCTCCAACAGGCCGTAGATGGTGACGAACAGCCACGCGGGCATGGGAATCGGCGGCAGCAGCAGCAGCAGTTGCGCGCGCGGAAACAGCCAGGCGAAGGCCAGCAGCACGCCGAATACGCCCCCCGAGGCGCCGATGGTCGGCTCGGGGTTGCCGGTGGCATGCTGCACGGCGATCTCGGTGATGCCGGCGGCGATCACGCACACGAAATAGTAAATGAGAAAGCGCCGCGCGCCCCAGTACCGCTCGAGCGCCGGGGCGAATATGAACAGTCCGAACATGTTGAATAAGATGTCCAGCCAGCCGGCGTGCAGAAACGCGTAGGTCACCAGCTGCCAGGGCTGGAAGTAGGGCCCGGGCGGCCAGAGCGCGAAGTGCAACACGATCGGATCGAAGGCGATCCGCTCGAGCAGGAAGATCACGAAGTTCGCCGCGATCAGGCCGAGCACGGCCGGTGTGAGCATGCGCAACATCCGCCCAGTGTACCCGCCGGGGCGGTCCGTCCGAAATACCCGCGTCGCTATGGAGCCAGCTCGCCGCCGAGCCGCTCGGCGGCGGCCCGCAGCGCCGGCAGCGCCGCTTCGATCAGCTCGCGGCGCGAGAAACGCGATGCCTGCGCGCTGACATTCATCGCCGCGACCGTCTCGCCGACCACGTTGCGCACGGGCACGGCGATCGCGCGCAATCCGATCTCGAGCTCCTGGTCGTTGAGCGCATAGCCCTCGGCGCGCACCTGCGCGAGGATCTCCAGCAGCCGGGGCCGCGAGGTGACGGTGAAGCGCGTATGGGCGGTGAGCTCGCCGCGCGCGAGCTCGGCTGCCGCCTGGGCGCTCGGCAGGCTCGCGAGCAGCACTCGTCCGAGCGCGGTGCAGTAGGCCTGCAGGCGGCTGCCGACGCCCAGCGTGACCGACATGATGCGTTGGGTCGAGGCGCGCGCGACATACACGACCGCGCCCTCATCGAGCACTCCGACCGTGGTGGCCTCGCCGATCCGCTCGCTCAACTCCTGCAGAACCGGCTGGGCCGCGATCGCGAGCGGTGCCGTCGAGAGGTAGGCGTAGCCGAGGCTCAGAATCCGCGGCTGCAAATGGAACATGCGGCCGTCGCTGGCGGCGTAGCCGAGCTCGCGCAGCGTGTAGAGACAGCGCCGCACCACGGCGCGGGTCAGGCCGGTGGCGCGGCTGACGTCGGCGATGGTCAAACGCCGGTCGACACCGGCGAAGGCGCGGATCACGTGCAGCCCCCGCGCCAGCGAGGTCATGAAATCCGGATCGCCCGCCCGGTACAGTGTCTCCGCCTCGGGGACGCGCTCGCGGCTGGGAACGGTCGGTTGGGCGGCATTCTTCGGACGCGGCACGGTGGGCGGCTCGGCTGGTTCGTTAATCGTACCGCGATGCGCGTCCTGACGTCACGCGCGGCGGCCGCCGGGCGTTGCATGAGCCGCATCGATCGTATCCCGTTCGAGGGATCGCCCGCTGTCCTGTCCGGCGGATGGGCGCATGAGTACTTGCCGCAGCCCTTCACGCTGGCCGAGCCGCTGCGTTAGGCTATCGCGATTGCTCAGCGGGCCGACCTGGAGAAGGTGGGCGCCCGGCGGCTGCGCGGTGCAGGGTCCGGGAGCTCGAACGTCCCGCGCCGCTCGTCGACGTCGCAGGCATGTTTCGCCGCCGATGACCGTCGAGCCTTCGCTGAATGACCAGGGAAACCGATATGCGCTCCACCCCTTCGATCCGCCCGGCACGCGCGCTGCTGATCGCCGCGATGGCTTTGGTGCTCGGCGGCTGCACCGTCGGCCCGAATTTCGTCAAGCCGAAGCCGAATGTGCCGGCGCACTGGTCGCCGACCGCCATGCGCAACGGTACGGCGGGGGCTTCGCGCGTCACCGCGCGCGGGCCGCTCACGGTGGCATGGTGGTCCAGCTTCCATGACCCGCTGCTGACTTCGCTGGTACGCCAGGCGGCCGCGCAGAATCTCACCGTGCGCGACGCGGCGCTGCGGGTTCGGGAGGCCGAGGCACAGACCGCGGAGCTCACCAGCAATCTTTGGCCGGATCTTTCGGCCAGCGCCTCCTGGGCACGCCAGCGGGTGAGCACGAACACGCCGAACGGCGTGTTGTTCACCCTGCCCAAGGGCACCATCCCGGGGATTCCGCCCGGGATCCTCACCAATCCCTACAACATGGGCCAGGTGGGCCTCGGCGCGTCCTGGACGCTCGATCTGTTCGGCACGACTCAGCGGGCGATCGAGGCGGCGAAGGCCGCGACCGAGGCCGCGCTCTACAACGGGCGCGATGTGCTGCTGACGATGGTCAGCGACGTGGCGCAGACCTACATCCAGCTGCGCGGGGCGCAGTTGCGCAAGGCGATTTTGCTGCGCACGCTCGCCACGCAGCGCGGCCTGCTGCAGCTGACCCGCGACCGGTACCGGGCGGGGCTGACTTCCGACCTCGATGTGCAGAACGCCGCTGCCGAGCTGGCCACGACGCGCGCGCAGCTGCCGCTGGCCAACGATCAGATCACCGTCGACATCAACCGTCTGAGCGACCTGCTGGCGCTGCCGCCGGAAGCGCTGCGCGCCAAGCTCGTGCACGCGCGACCCGTGCCGCCCGTGCCGCCGCGGGTGCCGATCGGGTTGCCATCGCAGCTGCTGCGGCGCCGTCCGGACATCCTGGCCGCCGAGGCCGACCTTCACGCCGCAACCGCGCAGATCGGTGTGGCGATATCCGAGTTCTTCCCGAGCATCACGCTCACCGCTCAGGGCGGCTACCAGTCCACGGGGCTCGGCGATCTGCTCCAGGCCGCGAGCCACGTCGCCACGTTCGGCCCGGAAATCAACCTGCCGATCTTCGAGGGCGGCCGGATCCGCGCGATGGTGCGGCTGAAGCGGTTGCAGGCCAAGCAGGCCGCGGTGGTGTATGCGCGCACCGTGCTCACGGCGCTGAACCAGGTGGAGAACGCGCTGGCGGCCTACGGGGCGGATCAGCAGCAGCGTGTCGCGCTGGAGTCGGCCGTGCGCGCCAGCCGCAACGCGCTGACCCTGGCGCGCCAGCGGTACACCAGCGGTATCGCCAATTTCATCGATGTGCTGGAGGCGGAGCGGTCCGAGGAGCAGTCGGAGCTGGCGCAGGCGAGCGCCACGACGGCCGTGTCCGTCGACTTGGTGGGCCTGTATCAGGCGCTCGGCGGCGGCTGGCAGAGCCCGAGCCTCGCGGCGTCCACCGGCCCCGCGCGGTCCGCCCGCCGCGGCGCGTAAGCACCGGTTCGTGACGCAAGCGCTGGAGTCGATCAGCGCGCATCGCTGCTTCGGCGGTACGGTGGGCTTTTTCCGCCACGCCGCCGACAGCACCGCGTGCGCCATGCGCTTCGCGGTGTTCACGCCGCCCGCGGCCGCGCACGGGCCGGTGCCGGTGCTGTACTGTCTGGCCGGCCTGACCTGCACCGAGGAGACCTTCATGGTCAAGGCCGGCGCGCAGCGGGCGGCCGCGCAGCTCGGTCTGATGTTGGTCGCGCCCGACACCAGCCCGCGCGGTCTGCGGCTGCCGGGAGAGAGCGACGCCTGGGATTTCGGAGCCGGAGCCGGCTTCTACCTCGACGCGACCCAGGCGCCCTGGTCGGCGCACTACCGCATGTACACCTACGTCACGCAGGAGCTGCGTGCGCTGGTCAATACAAACTTTCCCGCCGATCCGCGCCGCACGGGCATCCTCGGACATTCCATGGGCGGACACGGAGCGCTGACGTTGGGGTTGCGCAATCCCGCCATCTACCGCTCGATCTCGGCCTTTGCGCCGATCTGCGCACCGCGGCACTGCCCCTGGGGGCGCAAGGCGCTTGGCGGGTATCTCGGCGAGGATCAGGGCCAGTGGGCGGACTACGACGCCGCGGAGCTCGCCGCGCGCGTCCCCGATGCGGCGCGCCGCCCGCCCATCCTGGTCGACCAGGGGCTCGCCGATCCATACCTCGCCGAGCAGCTCCGGCCGGATTTGCTGGAGGCGGCATGCCGGCGCAGCGGTCTGAATCTCAGGCTGCGCCGTCACGAAGGCTATGACCACGGGTACTACTTCATTGCCGGGGTCATCGAAGACCATCTGCGCCATCATCTGCGGATCCTCAACGGCGCCTGAGGCGCGGTCGGCTGGCGCTGCCGGCCGAGATCACGGCCGTACGCGGCGCGGCCCGGGAGGATCATGCTCGAGCGCCGGGGACCGTATACTCGGCGCCCATGCCAAGTCCCGCGCCCGACGTCGGCGAGACCGTTCGCCACATGCCGGCCCGGCTGAGAGACCGCTCCGGGCCTTTGGTCGAAGCGCGGCACGCTGCAGGGGACGTTTGCTTACGTGCCGGCACGCCCGCGCCGGCGGGAGACACCGCCCATGCCTGAGCCTGTGGTTCCCGCCGCGCGTACCATTGCCGAGTTCGAGGTCGAGCGCTGGCAGGGCGGTGGGATGCGCCAAGTGCGCGACCAGGTCGCCGAAGAGCTTCCGGTGGCGCTCGTCTACGACGACGTCCCGCACGGAGTGATGCTGGCCACACCGGCCGACCTGGAGGACTTCGCCGTTGGCTTCACGCTGAGCGAGGGGTTGGTCGAGCGGCCCGAGGAGATACGCGGCGTCGAGGTGCGTTGGAGCGCCGAGGCGGCCGAGGCCCGCGTCAGTGTCGCGTGGCCGCGGTTCACCGCGCTGCTCGAGCGCCGGCGGCGGCTCACGGGCCGCACGGGCTGCGGCCTGTGCGGCGTGGAGTCTCCCGAGACGGTGCTGCGCCCCCTGAAGTCGGTCGGCAGCGGGGGGCCGCGAGTGAGCGCCGCGGCGCTGCACGGGGCCATCGGCGCTCTGGCGGACCATCAGCGCCTCAACGCGCTCACCGGCAGTGTGCACGCGGCGGCCTGGGTGGCGGCCGACGGCGGCATCGAAACGCTGCGCGAGGACCTGGGCCGACACAACGCGCTCGACAAGCTGATCGGCGCACGCGTGCGGGCGGGAGCGGATCTGGCGGCCGGCTGGGTGCTGCTGACCAGCCGGGCGAGTTTCGAGATGGTGCAGAAGTGCGCCGCGACCGGCGTCACGTTCGTCGCGGCGCTGTCGGCGCCGACCGCGCTTGCGGTGCGTCTGGCCCGCGAATCGGGTGTCACGCTGGTGGCGTTCGCCCGGGAGCGACAGCACGTCGTGTACGCGCACCCCGAGCGTCTCCTCAGCGAGTCCGTCGATAACCCGACGTTATGAACATAGATCGATTGGCGGTGATGGCGAACGACATCAGCACGTTCTTCGCGGCCGAATCGCCGCCGCAGCGCGCCGCCGAGGATGTTGCCCAGCACCTGCGCCGCTTTTGGGAGCCGCGCATGCGCCGTCAGATCATCGCGCACCTGCGTGAGCACGGCGGCGGGGGGGCTCGAGCCGCCGGCGCGCTGCGCGGTCCGGCGCTGGCCGCGGCCGATTTGTCCGGCGCGTGAGCCGCGCCCCCTTGCCCTGGTTTCCAAGGGCGATTTCAGTTAGAATTCAAAATCGTTTGAAGCGAAAAGACTAGGCATGACACTGAATTTCCCGGCGGGCGGGGTGTCACGCACGGGTGATGACACCCGCAAGGCGTTGATTTGCGGCTCGGTGGCGTACGACGCCATCATGCGGTTCGAGGGCCGCTTCCGCGACCACATCCTGCCCGAACAGATCCATATCCTGAATGTCTCCTTCCTGGTGCCGCAGCTGCGCCGGGAGTTCGGCGGGTGCGCGGGCAACATCGCCTACAACATGCGGCTGCTCGGCGACATCGGCGTGCCGATGGCCACCGTGGGACGCGACTTCGGTCCGTACCGCGACTGGCTCGAGCGCTCGGGCGTTCCGCTCGAGCATGTGCGCATGCTCGACGAGGAGCTGACCGCGCAGGCGTTCATCACCACCGATCTGGACGACAACCAGATCACCGCCTTTCATCCCGGCGCGATGCAGCATGCGCACCGCAACTCGGTGGATGCGGCGCGCGGCGTGACGCTCGGCGTGGTGGCTCCGGACGGACGCGACGGCATGGTCGAGCATGCCGCTCAGTTCGCCGCGGCGGGCATTCCCTTCCTGTTCGATCCCGGCCAGGGCCTGCCGATGTTCGATGGCGAGACATTGCGCGCATTCATCGAGCAGGCACGCTGGGTGGCGCTGAACGATTACGAGTGGCAGGTGGTGCAGCAGAAGACCGGCTGGGACGAGCGGCAGCTCTGCGAGCGCGTCGCGGCGCTCATTGTCACCCGGGGCGCGCAGGGCTCGGTCATCCACACCCGCGACGGCCGTTTCGAGATCCCCTGCGCCAAGGCGCGTGCCGTGGTCGATCCTACCGGTTGCGGCGATGCGTACCGTGCGGGGCTGCTGCACGGATTGCTGTACGGCCTGGATTGGGCCGCCACCGGGCGCGTAGCGGCCGTGATGGGCGCCATCAAGATCGAGGCGCTCGGCACACAGAACCACCGCGCCACGCGGGCCGAGATCGCCGCCCGGCTCGCCGAAAGCTTCGGCAGCGACGCGGCGCGGGCCGCCTTCGGCACGCCGGGCGCCGCCTCTCTTTCCACACAACTTTCCACGGGAACCAACTGATGACCAATCGCTATCTATTTACCTCCGAGTCCGTGTCCGAAGGCCATCCCGACAAGGTGTCCGATCAGATATCGGACGCCGTGCTCGATTCAATCCTGGCCGAGGACCCGCGGGGGCGCGTGGCATGCGAGACGCTGGTCAAGACCGGCGTGGTGATCGTGGCCGGCGAAGTGACCACCACGGCATGGGTGGACGTCGAGGCGCTGGTGCGCAAGACGGTACTCGAAATCGGCTACAACTCCTCCGAGATGGGCTTCGATGGCGCCAGCTGCGGGGTCCTGAACGTCATCGGCAAGCAGTCGCCGGACATCGCCCAGGGCGTCGACCGTAACGACGAGCGTGCCCAGGGCGCCGGCGATCAGGGCATGATGTTCGGCTACGCGACCGACGAGACCGACGTGCTGATGCCGGCGCCGATCACGCTGTCGCATCGTCTGGTGAAGCGCCAGTCCGAAGTGCGCAAGAGCGGCGCGCTGCCCTGGCTGCGTCCGGATGCCAAGAGCCAAGTCACGCTGCGCTACGAGGACGATCGTCCGACCGGCATAGCGGCGGTGGTGCTCTCGACGCAGCACGGCCCCGAGGTCCCCATCGAGCGGCTGCGCGAGGCGGTCATGGAGGAGATCCTGAAGCCGGTGCTGCCGTCCGAATGGATCGGCGCGGACACGAAGTTCCACATCAATCCCACCGGGCGATTCGTTGTCGGAGGCCCGGTCGGCGATTGCGGCCTCACCGGACGCAAGATCATCGTCGACACGTATGGCGGTTATGCCCGTCACGGCGGGGGCGCGTTCTCCGGCAAGGATCCTTCGAAGGTCGATCGCTCGGCCGCTTACGCCGCCCGCTATGTCGCCAAGAACATCGTGGCCGCCGGATTGGCCAAGCGCTGCGAGGTGCAGGTGTCCTACGCCATCGGTGTCGCCGAGCCGACCTCGATCATGGTCGAGTCCTTCGGGACCAGCCGCCTCTCGGGCGAGCAGCTGACTGCGCTCGTGCGCCGGCACTTCGATCTCACGCCCTACGGGCTGCGTCAGATGCTCGATCTGGCCCGGCCGATCTATCAGAAAACCGCCGCCTACGGCCACTTTGGGCGGAACGAGCCCGAGTTCACCTGGGAGCGGACCGACCGGGCCGAGGCCCTGGCCGCGGACGCCAAGTCTTCCAAGGCGGCTTGACCGGCGCCGGGGCGCGGCGCATGCGCCGCGCCCCGGCCTTGATTCGCCACCGCACCGTGCGGTGCAGCGGCGTCGTTCGAGGAGCGTTGCGACAGGCGGCGGCGCCGTGTATTGCCGCCTCCCTGCCAGGCTCGGACGACGCGCCCTCATGTCAATACGGCGCTCGACGAACCCAATGGAGCATTCATCCATGAACGCCAAACCGAAACAGGCCACCCGGCCCGCGGACCACGTGATCGCCGATCTGACGCTCGCCGACTGGGGCCGCAAGGAAATCCTGATCGCCGAGACCGAAATGCCGGGCTTGATGGCGATCCGCGAGGAGTACGCGGGCGCGCAACCGCTCGCCGGCGCGCGCATCAGCGGCTCTCTGCACATGACCATTCAAACGGCGGTGCTGATCGAAACGCTGCAGGCGCTCGGCGCGCAGGTGCGCTGGGCCTCCTGCAACATCTACTCCACGCAGGACCATGCCGCGGCCGCGATCGCCGCCCAGGGCACGCCGGTGTTCGCCTGGAAGGGCGAGTCGCTGGAGGACTACTGGGATTACACGCACCGGATCTTCGAGTGGCCCGACGGCCACTTCACCAATATGATCCTCGACGACGGCGGCGATGCGACCCTGTTGATGCACCTCGGGGTGCGCGCCGAAGCGGACGCGAGCGTGCTCGCCAAGCCCGCGAGCGCCGAGGAGACCGCGCTGTTCGCGGCCATCCGCGCCCGGCTCGCGGCGGATCCGAAGTGGTACTCCAGGCGCATCGCCCACATTCGCGGCGTCACCGAGGAAACCACCACCGGCGTCCATCGGCTGTACCAGATGGCCAAAGAGGGCCGGCTCGCCTTCCCGGCGATCAACGTCAACGACTCGGTCACCAAGAGCAAATTCGACAACCTGTACGGCTGTCGCGAATCGCTGGTCGACGGCATCAAGCGCGCCACCGACGTGATGGTGGCGGGCAAGATCGCCGTGGTGTGCGGCTACGGCGATGTCGGCAAAGGCTGTGCACAGGCGCTGCGGGCCCTCGCGGCGCAGGTGTGGGTCACCGAAATCGACCCGATCTGCGCCCTGCAGGCGGCCATGGAAGGCTTCCGCGTGGTGACCATGGAGTACGCGGCTGACAAAGCGGATATCTTCGTCACGGCCACCGGCAATCTGCACGTGGTGTCGCACGATCACATGGCGCGCATGAAACACAATGCCATCGTGTGCAATATCGGTCACTTTGACAACGAGATCGACGTGGCGGGTCTGAAGCGCTACCGTTGGGAGAACATCAAACCGCAGGTCGATCACATCATCTTTCCCGATGGCCGGCGTCTGATCCTGCTGGCCGAAGGGCGGCTGGTGAATCTGGGCTGCGCGACGGGGCACCCGAGCTACGTGATGAGCGCGAGCTTCGCCAATCAGACCCTCGCGCAGATCGAGCTGTATGCCCACCCGGAGAACTATCCGGTCGGCGTGTATGTGCTGCCGAAGCGGCTCGACGAGAAAGTCGCCCGCCTGCAGTTGACGAAGTTCAATGCCGAGCTGACCGAGCTTAGCGACGAGCAGGCGCGCTACATCGGTGTCGAACGCGCCGGACCCTACAAATCCGACCACTATCGCTACTGACAGCCCGTGGCGGCCGCCCGACCGGACGGCCGCCACGGTCCTGACCGGTAACATACGCCGGGTACGCCTCCGGACTTCCTACAACACTCACTGAAAGAAGTTGGACAGGCGTTAAAATATGTGTATGATCACGGCTCGAACCCAGTAGTTGGGTGTTTTTGGGAGTCTATAATGGCGAAACGTCCCCCGAACGACGGCGCATCCTGGAGCGCCAGTGAGCTGAAGACCTTGAAGGCGCTTGCGAAGGCGGGAACGCCGACCACCGAGGTCGCCAAGAAGCTCGGCCGTACTCCGGCGGCGGTGCAACAGAAGGCCATGCGCGCTGGCATCTCCTTCCGGGCCGCCAAGCGGGCCGGCGCGCGCAAGAAGAAATAAGCGCGAGTCAGCGTATCGAGGCCGGGTTTGGCGCGTCGTCAGCGTGCTGCCCGGCCTCTTTCTGTGCATTTCGGGTCGGCCGGGCGGGCGGTGCGGCGGTGAGCGTCGCGGGCCTTGTCAAGGTCGCGATTAGTTGTCAAAATTCGCCGGTTCCGATGGTCGGAATTCGTTCAAAAACGGCGGCTCGTTAGGGGGCGTTATGCGGCAGGCATTTCGGCTTTCGTGTGCGGTGGCGGTGGCGTTGGCTCTGGGGGGGTGTAGCGTGCAGGTGCACAACACGACTCCGACTCATTTCCAGGCCGACCCGAACATCGGCATGTACCCGGTCACGGCGACTATCACGAGCGGTGCGCTCGTCAGCAGCCCGCTGTATCTGTTTGAAGTCGGCGGCGGGCACAAGGTGCGGCTGCACCCCGATGCGACGGGCACGGCTTGGCGGGCGATGCTGCCGGTCCGTTGCAAGAGCAGCTTCCCACTGCAGTATCTGGCCATCTGGCAGGTGCAGGGTGTCTCCACCCGTCAGCGGCTCTTCCCGGCGCAACCGCTGGAGATCAAGCTGGACCAGCCGCCGCTGACCAAGGCGGCCGTCATTGATACGTCGGGGGCACCGGTGCACGGCGGTTGGCAGGGCTCGGTGAACTACGAGTTCTCGACCGCCGCGAACACGAATATCACCGGCGCGAAGATCGAGCCGGTCGGCAAGACGCCTCAGGATCTGCTGTGGGCGCGGTCCATTCATGTTCTCAGCACCTTCCCGGTCTCCGCCTCATGCGATACGCCGACGGCCGTCACGCTGTCATCGGGCTATCGGGTCGCGAAGGCGAAACTGGTGATCAGCATCCAGTCCAAGAAGACGCCCACCTGGACCACGACGGTGAGCTTCCAGCCGAAGCCCGCCGGCGTTTGAGCGGCGGGCCCCGCGGGGCCGTCGGCGCGTTGCAGCAAACGGGGCTCGCCGGCGAGCCCCGTTTTTGCATCGAGAGGATAAAAAGAAGCACCGAGTGGCCGGCTCAAATCCTGGACGAGTCCTAAACTGTGGCGCACGGGGGGGATTCTGCGCCGTCCGGGAGCCGTTCTCACTCGGTGCGGGAGAGAGTGTGACATCGTGGCGCTGAACCGAGCGTGAACCACGCGGCACATGCGGGATGACGGTGCGCGGCGGACCCCTGCGTATACTCGCTACATGACGCTCGATCCCACACGGCGCTTCGCCGGCCGCGCCGTGCATTACCGCAGGTACCGCCCGGGTTATCCGGCCGAGGTCATTCAACTGTTGCGTGAGCGGTGTGGGCTGCGCCCCGGCGCCATGGTGGCCGATCTGGGCGCGGGCACCGGCATCATGACGGCGCAACTGCTCGATGCCGGAGCACGGGTGTGGGCCGTGGAGCCCAACGAGGAGATGCGCGAGGCCGCCGAGCGGCAGCTCGGGGGACGTGCGGGCTTCACGAGTGTGGCGGGCAGCGCGCAAGACACGACGCTCGGGACGCATTCGGTGTCGCTGGTGACGGCCAGCCAGGCCTTCCATTGGTTCGACCCGGCCCGCTCGCGCACCGAGGCGCTGCGTGTCCTGGTTCCGGGCGGGTGGGCGGCGCTGGTGTGGAACGAGCACTCCTCTGCACGGACACCGTTTCTGGCGGACTACGAGGCGCTGCTGCACCGCTATGCCCCGGAATACGACGCAGTGCGCAAGCGGCGGGCGCACGGGCCGGCCATACGGACATTCTTCGGCCGCGAGCCCGAGCGCGCGGTGTTCGCCAACCGGCAGGTGCTCGATTTCGAGGGTTTGAAGGGCCGGGCAATGTCCTCTTCCTACGTGCCCGAGCCGGGCGACCCCGCGCATGAGCCGCTGCTCGCGGGTCTGCGCGCGGCGTTCGAGCGCCATGAGCGAGAAGGGCGGGTCACGTTTCCCTACGAGACGCTGGTGTTTTTCGGCCAGCCGGGCGTGTCCTGAGGCGCGCGCGGCGCTGGATCGTTCCGGGCGGTCAGAC
>JAJYFU010000153.1 GCA_021790795.1 Pseudomonadota bacterium | reverse complement strand
TCGATCCTCATCGACTCGCGCGATCCGCAACACCTCTACCTGGCGATATCGGTCGGCGGCGTATTCGAGTCGATCGACGGTGGCGCCGACTGGGCGCCGCTCAATGAAGGATGCGCGGCGGACTTCCTGCCGGATCCGAATGCGCCGTTCGGGCACGATCCGCATTGCGTGGCGCTGCATCCGCTCGCGCCCGACCGGCTGTATCAGCAGAATCACTGCGGCATCTATCGTATGGCCCGACCCGAGCGGCGCTGGGTGCGGGTCGGGCGGGCCATGCCCAAGACTGTCGGCGACGTCGGCTTCCCGATCGTGCTGCACCCGACCGATCCGGACACGGCCTGGGTCGTGCCGATGGACGGGCAGATGGTCTGGCCCCGCACGTCTATCGGGGGTAAACCGGCCGTGTATTGCACCCGCGACGGCGGCCGACGGTGGCGGCGTTGTGACCGCGGATTGCCCAGGGCACAAGCCTGGTTCACGGTGCTGCGGCAGGCCCTGTGTACCGATGAGCGTCTACCCAGGATCGGGGTGTATTTCGGCACGACCGGAGGGGAAGTCTGGGCGGGCGCCAACGGCGGCGAGACGTGGCGATGCATCGCGCGCCACCTGCCTGAAATCTACTCGGTGACGCACGCCGCCTAGGCGTTGCGCCGCGACTTGCGCCATGAGCTGCACGGTTCACATTCCGAGCCCGTTGCGCTCTTACACGGCCGGCGCTTCCAGGGTGCAGGCGGGCGGGCGCACGCTCGAGGAAGTGCTCGCGAGTCTCGAGATTCGATTCGCCGGCATGCGGTTCCGCATGATCGACGAGCAGGATCGCATCCGCCCGCATATCCGCCTGTACGTCAACGGTCAGGAAGCGAATGCGCTCTCGATGCCCGTGGGCGCCGGAGACACGATACATGTGATCTGCGCCCTGAGCGGAGGGTGAGCCATGGCGCTTTCCACGGACGAGCGGACCCGTTATCACCGCCAGCTGAATCTCCCGGAATTCGGCTTGGCGGGGCAGGAACGGCTGAAGGCGGCCCGCATCCTGATCGTGGGAACCGGCGGACTGGGGTGTCCCGCGGCGCTCTATCTTGCGGCGGCCGGCGTCGGGACCATTGGCCTCGTCGACTTCGACCGGGTCGAACTGTCGAACCTCCAGCGGCAGGTGTTATTCACGAGCGACGATGTCGGCCGCCTGAAGGTCGAGGCGGCGCGCGAGCGTCTGCTCGCACTCAATCCTGAAGTCAGCGTGCTCGCGCACGCGGTGGCACTGCGGGCGCACAATGTCCGCGAGGTCCTGAAAGACTACGACATCGTGCTCGACGGCAGCGACCGCCTGGGGACCCGGTATCTGGTCGGCGATGCCTGTGTACTGTTGGGCAAGCCGCTGGTGACGGCGGCAATCCACCGTTTCGAGGGCCAGGCCATGACGTGCGTACCCAGCCAAGGCCCGTGTTACCGGTGTCTGTTCCCGCAAGGCCCCGAAGGCGAGGTTGAGAGCTGCGCGGAGGCCGGAGTGCTCGGGGTCCTGCCCGGGGTGCTCGGCGCACTCCAGGCGAGCGAGGCGGTGAAGCTCGCGACCGGTGTCGGCACGCCGCTGAGCGGACGCCTGCTGACCTACGACGCGCTTGATTTACGCTTCACGGAGCTTCCGGTGAGCCGCCGCGTCGATTGCCCGGTGTGCGGCGAGCATCCCCGCATCACCGCGCCGCAGGAGATGCCCGGGATTCTCGAGGCTGCGGCGACCCGGACCGCTCAGCGGCTCTCGCCACGCGACTTGCGCGATCTGATGAATACGAGCCGGACCGATGCGCCGGCATTCGTGCTGATCGACGTGCGCGAGCCGTGGGAGTTTCACGCACGCCATCTCGAGCAGGCACGCAACATCCCGCTGGGAGAGCTGGAGGGCCGGCTGGCCGAATGGGCGGGGGAGGGCAATCCAGTATTCATTTGCCGCTCCGGTCAACGGAGCCTCGTCGCCTGCGCGCTGGCGCTTCGGGCCGGGATCGGCTCACCGGGACATCTGGAAGGCGGTCTGCTTGCCTGGGGCGACCAGATCGATCCGAACTTCACGATGTAGGGCTCCGGGTGATCCGGCCCCGGGCAGGGCGTGTCGGTTGGGGCTGCGCGCCGGGAACCGGATGATTCACCGGGCGGGAGCGATGCGGATGTCCCCTCCGGATGCCTGCAGGGAGATGAGCGCGCCACCGCCTCCAATCGTCCCGGACAGTCGAGTGTCGGATTTGATCCGGGTCGTGCTGAGCGGGAATTCGGACGTCAAGCTGCCGCCATTTGACCTCGCGTCGAGCGCGGCGCCGACGTTGCGCGGGAGCAAGACATCGATATCGCCGCCACCGCTGCTGAAGCTCACGCCATCGTTGGCGCGCAACCGCGCCCACACGCCGCCGCCAGCGGTAAAGCCCTGGATTTTCCCGGTGTCGTTGCGCAAGCGGATGTCTCCACCGCCGGTGCGCAGATCGAGAGCGCCTGTCGAATCGGCGATGTCAATGTCCCCGCCCGCGGAACTCATGTTGGCCGCCCCGTTGTCGTTCTTCACCTGGATATCGCCGCCCGCGGTGTGCAGTCCGATCTTTCCCGCGACGCCGGCGATGCTAATGTCACCGCCGGAGCTCGCCGCATGCACGGAGGCGTTCAGATCGCGGACACCGATATCGCCACCCGAAGTCCGAAGATCAACAGGGTAATCACGCGGCACCTCGATGGTAAATCGGACGTGGTTTCTCGCGAAGAAGATGAAATGGAACCAGTGGTGCATTTCGCGGTGATCAATATGAGCCGAAATCGTTACACCGGTGGGAGTCTGCTCGGCATGAATGTGAATGCTGTTCAGGAAGGACTTCGTGCCGGTCAGTTGCGCGCGAATGGTGACATTGCGGGTCTGAGCGCCGATGACGTGCACCGAGCCGACCTGAGTGTGGAGGGTCAGTCGCCCCCCGTTTGGGGCGCTGAACTGCTTGGCGTAGGTCCTGTGCGCGGCGAGCGCGACGGGCGCGGCGAGGATCGCGGCGATGAGTACCATCACGGTGAGGATCGGTCGGGACATGGGGGACTCCCTCGATGAAAGCGTCAAAGGCACGGCATGGGTGTGGATGCCGCAGGCCGGCCGGACAGCCAAACCGGCCACAAGGCGGGTGCTACGGGGCCGAGCCGGCGGCGGATGGGTGCGGCGAACGCCGGGATATCCGAGGCGAAGCATGCCCCCTAGAACACCGGAATCCTGGAAAAGTTGCGCAGCCGGGGTGCTCGACCTCTGCGCCACGGGATCACGCGGACGAAAGGCCGCTTTTTCGCCCATTCGTCGCCGATCTGGCGCACTGTGTCACAGGCGAGCGGTACATGCGTGGACTATTCTTAGCGGATGTGCGAGCGATATGTCCTCCCGGATCAGTGCCTCGCCGAGCGAGAGCTGGCGCCGGAATCCAAATGGTGGCGTTTCTCGGCGAGCTTCAACGTGGCACCGACGCGCTACGTTCCCGCGGTGCGCTTGCACCAGGGCCAGTCCGAAGCCGTGATGATGCGCTGGGGTCTCATTCCGGCGTGGGCGAATGGCGACGAATCCGCGGGACATTGGCTGCGGCTCTCGAGTGCGACGCTCGAAGACGGCCCGCTGTTCCGCGGACCCTGGCTCAACGGCCAGCGCTGCATCCTCCCGTTCGCAGGCTTCTACACGTGGTGTTTGACGCCTGCCGGATATCGGCAGCCTTACTTCGTGCACGTCAACGACCGATCGGTCTTCGCCGTGGCAGGAATCTGGGATCGGACGGAGACTGATGAGGGCGATGTGATCGAGGGCTGCGCGATCCTTACGGTCCCGGCCAGTGCGCCGCTCAATTCGATTCAGACCGCGACCCGAGAGATGCCGGCGATCCTCAACGGCGAGGACTGTGAAACCTGGCTTCGAGGCACGCCCGCGCAAGCGCGCGCGCTGCTGCGGACCGCGCCCGAGCCGCTCCTGCGCAGTCATGCGGTGAGTCCGCGAATCAATTCCCTGGCCTGTGACGATGCGGGGCTCGTCCGGGCGGTCGGGTAGCACTCCGGCTCGGTCCCCATTCGAGGCTGCCGTTGGGGCCAGCGTGTCCATCCCTCGCACGATGGCGTTCATTCGGGCACCGGTGAAGAGCGCGTCGTCCCGGCCGAGGCACCGTCGGGCTCGGACCGTCCGTCGCACAGAATCACTGGGCGCGAGTGAGCGGCGTCGTTGACGGGAACATCAAGATGCGCTGTGGTGAAAGGTCCGGGACTACCCAGGTTCTGGTGAAAGAGTCTCCGTCAGCGGGAACGAGCCCTCAGCGCGATCGCATCCGTCGAGCCAGACCTCACGGTCGATGCGAGACAGGCTCAGACGCGGTCGCGGTGGCGGCATGAACACCGGCCAATCGCTCAGTTGACAGACGCGGCTCGAGCGCGTTCCGGCGCCGCCTTGCGGTAGTAGTCGGGATAATCCGCGCTCAGCCCCTTGAACCGG
>JAJYFU010000152.1 GCA_021790795.1 Pseudomonadota bacterium | reverse complement strand
CCCGCCGTACGTCTCGGCCATCACCTTCGTCAGCGCCGCCGTCAGCGTCGTCTTACCGTGATCCACGTGCCCAATCGTCCCCACGTTCACATGGGGCTTGTTGCGCTCGAATTTCTCTTTGGACATGAGTGCTTACCTGATGAAACTTATTTCTTGATGATGCCGTCGGTGATGTTCGGCGGCACTTCGAGATACTTCGCGAATTCCATTGTGAATGTTGCGCGGCCCTGGCTCATCGATCGCACGTTGGTCGCGTAACCAAACATCTCCGAGAGCGGCACCTCGGCCGTGATGGCCTTGCCTGCCGGGGTCTCGTCCATACCCAGGATCTGTCCGCGCCGACGGTTCAGATCGCCGATCACGTCGCCCGAGTATTCCTCGGGGGTCACCACTTCCACCTTCATGATGGGCTCGAGCAGCACCGGCTTGGCGCGCTTGAAGCCTTCCTTGAAGCCAATGGAGCCGGCGATCTTGAACGCCATCTCGCTCGAATCGACGTCGTGATACGAGCCGTCGAACAACGTGACCTTGACGTCGACCACCGGATAGCCCGCGATGACCCCGGTCTGACAGGCCTCATGGATGCCCTTGTCGACCGCCGGGATGTACTCGCGGGGAATGGCGCCGCCGACGATGCCGTTGACGAATTCATAGCCCTTGCCGGTCTCGTTCGGCTCGATCTTCAGCCACACGTGACCGTATTGACCGCGCCCGCCGGACTGGCGCACGAACTTGCCTTCCTGCTCGACACGGGCGCGGATGGTCTCGCGATAGGCGACCTGCGGCTTGCCGACGTTCGCCTCGACCTTGAACTCGCGCTTCATGCGGTCGACGATGATCTCCAGGTGCAGCTCGCCCATGCCCGCAATGATGGTCTGTCCCGACTCCTGGTCGGTGCTGACCCGGAAGGACGGGTCCTCCTTGGCGAGGCGCTGCAGAGCCAATCCCATCTTTTCCTGGTCGGCTTTGGTCTTCGGTTCCACCGCCACCGAGATGACCGGGTCCGGAAATTCCATCTTCTCCAGGGTGATGACCTTCTCCAGGTCGCACAGCGTGTCACCGGTGATGACGTCCTTCAGACCCACCGCGGCCGCGATGTCGCCCGCGTGGACTTCCTTGATCTCGGTACGGTCGCTGGCGTGCATCTGCAGCAGACGGCCGATGCGCTCCTTGCGGCTCTTGGTGGGCACAAACACGGTGTCACCGGAGTTGAGGACACCCGAATAGACGCGGAAGAACGTCAGATTGCCGACGAACGGATCGTTCAGGATCTTGAAGGCGAGCGCGGCGAAGGGCTCATCGTCGGCGGACTTTCGCGTGGCCGGTTCGCCGTCGGCATCCAGGCCTTTGACTTCCGGCGTCTCGACGGGCGAGGGCATGAACTCGATGACCGCATCGAGCAGCGCCTGCACTCCCTTGTTCTTGAACGCCGAGCCGCACATGCACAGCACCAGATCGTTGCGGATCGAGCGCTCACGCAGGCCCGCGCAGAGCTCCTCGTTGGTGAGCGTCTCACTCTCGAGATACTTCTGCATCAGCGCGTCGTTGGCCTCGGCGGCCGCCTCGATCATCTTGCCCCGATATTCCTCGGCCTGAGCCTGGAGTTGCTGCGGGATGTCGCGGTACTCGAAGCGCATGCCCTGGGTCTCCATGTCCCAGTAAATGGCCTTCATGCGGATCAGATCGATGATGCCCTCGAAATGGTCCTCCGCCCCGATCGGCAGCTGGATGGGCACCGGATTGGCGCGCAGACGCGCGCGGATCATCTCCACGACCCGCAGGAAATTTGCGCCCGCGCGATCCATCTTGTTGACGAACGCGATGCGCGGCACGCCGTACTTGTTCATCTGGCGCCAGACCGTCTCGGACTGCGGCTGCACGCCCGCGACCGAGTCGAACAGCGCCACCGCCGAATCGAGCACGCGCAGGCTTCGTTCCACCTCGATGGTGAAATCGACGTGGCCCGGAGTGTCGATGATGTTGATGCGGTGCTCGGGGAAGCTCCCGTCCATGCCCTTCCAGAAGCAGGTGGTGGCGGCCGAGGTGATCGTGATACCCCGCTCCTGCTCCTGCTCCATGTAATCCATCACCGCCGCGCCGTCGTGGACCTCACCAATCTTGTGCGACACGCCCGTGTAGAACAGGATGCGCTCGGTCGTCGTCGTCTTGCCCGCGTCGATGTGGGCAGAGATGCCGATGTTCCGATAGCGCTCTATGGGCGTCGCGCGTGCCACGATGCGAGATCCTATGGGTTCCTAGCCGCCGTGACCGAGCCGCTTACCAGCGGTAGTGGGCGAATGCCTTGTTGGCCTCCGCCATGCGGTGGGTATCCTCGCGCTTGCGCACGGCGGCGCCACGATTCTCGGCGGCATCCAAGAGCTCATGGGCCAAGCGGTGCGCCATGGACTTCTCGCTGCGCGCGCGGGCCGCCTCGATGACCCAGCGCATGGCCAGCGTCTGGCGACGCGTGGCGCGCACTTCGACCGGCACCTGATACGTCGCACCGCCGACGCGGCGAGATTTGACCTCGACCACGGGCTTGACGTTGTCAAGCGCAGTCGTGAGCACTTCGATGGCTTCTTGACCCTGCTTGCCGGTCTTCTCGGCAATACGGTCGATGGCACCGTACAGGATGCGCTCGGCCGCAGATTTCTTGCCGTCCTTCATGACGACATTCATGAACTTGGCCAGCATTTCGCTGTGGAACTTGGGGTCCGGCAGGATCGCGCGGACCGGAGCTTGAGCTCGGCGGGACATACCCGATCCTCCTACTTCTTAGGCCGCTTGGCGCCGTACTTCGAGCGCCCCTGCTTGCGTTCGCCCACCCCCGCACAATCGAGGGTGCCGCGGACGGTGTGATAACGCACGCCCGGCAGATCCTTGACGCGGCCCCCGCGGATGAGCACCACGGAGTGCTCCTGCAGGTTATGGCCTTCGCCACCGATGTAGCTAGTGACCTCGTACCCGTTGGTGAGCCGCACGCGGCAAACCTTGCGGAGCGCGGAATTCGGCTTCTTCGGCGTGGTCGTGTACACGCGCGTGCAGACGCCGCGCTTCTGGGGCGAAGCCCCCAAGGCGGGCACCTTGGTTTTTTCTGTTCTCGTCCGGCGCGGTTGTCGGATGAGTTGACCCGTGGTCGCCATACTGTCTCCAAGATCCTGCGTTCGAGCGCGGACCGCGCCCCTGAGAGTCGTCGGAGGGTGCGCCCGTGCGGTAAGCGGCCGGACGAAAACCGGGCCGCCTGCGCACCACGCACTGGATCCAGCGCGCTCGCGAGGGATTGGCCCGGTGTCTGGGTGTCGCTATTTCAGGGATCGGGATGCAATCGGACCGACCCGAGAAAGGCCGGCGATTCTATGGAGGGGGGGCAAGAGTGTCAACCGCGGCGAGCATCGGGCTCCCCGGCGCCGGGGGCAAGCGCACCGTCCGGACCCCCCAGAGCGCGCAGAAACCCGCTCGAAACCGCCGGCATTTCCGACCGAAAGCGCCAGCGCGGCCCGTGCGGCCCGCGCCCGGGGACGCCACAGCGCAAGCCTGTGTAAACATACAGCTGATCGCGCCCCATGCTCCGCCTGGAGCGTGTCCTGGCGCTGCGGCCGGCGGACCCCCGATGCTATCCTCACGCTCCGTGACCGACTGATCAGACCGCCGGATATCCACAGCGCACGGGCCGCCCCGATGAGAGATCTGATTTTTCGCCTCTACGATCGCACCATCGACGTCATCATCATCGGCCTGGTGCTGGTGATGATCATCGTCATGGCATTCGCCTTCTTCGAGGTGGCGCGGGACGTCTGGGCGCTGATCCCGAGCTTGAAGGCGAACTTGGTCGGCCAGAATGATTTCCGCGACTTGATCGTCAACCTGCTCGACGTGTTCGTCCTGATCGAGCTGTTCGCGACATTCACCAGCTATGTCAGGACACGCCACGTACGCATGACACAACTGCTCGACGTGACCATCGTGTTCGCGCTGCGCGAGATGCTGGTGAAGCTGTACGGCAATCGATTCTCGGCCGAGGAGCTGATCGGGCTGTGCGTCATCATCATTCTGCTGATCATCGGCAGAAGCCTTACCGGCCGATACTCGCCGCACGCGGAGTCGTAGCGCCGCCGGGCATGCCGCGGCGCCGACCCCACGGCCGGCGCCGCCAAGTCGCTCAGTCGCGCCCCGGGTTGGGGGGATTCCCGACGCCACCGCTCTGCGGCGGGGCGCCCGGCGAACCGGTCGGGTTGTCGCGCTCGAGAAATCCGATCACCAGGTTTCCCAGGCCCCAGGCGACAATGACCAGACCCCACCAGAAGCTGTTGTCCCCGCCGGTCTGCCAGAGCGCCACGGTGACGGCGATCCCCACCAGGATCAGCATGACCCCCCCGGTAGCGATAACGGGAGCGGTCCCGGAACCGCCGGCCGGAATGGCCGTAGTACGGATCGTGGAACAACTCGGGCGGCAGAGGCGGCAGCTCGATGCCCTTCTCGATCGCCGCCATCCGCTC
>JAJYFU010000151.1 GCA_021790795.1 Pseudomonadota bacterium | reverse complement strand
TCGTCGAGGAACTGCGCGCCGAAGGTCACCTTGGTGCTGTCGCCCGGATTCCACGTGGCCCGGATCGTCGCCTCGTTGATCTGATCGCTGTTCTGCTGCGTCTGCAGCGGGAGCACGTGCGAGCCGATGATGAAGGGATTCAGGCCATTGTAGTTCGGCGAGGCCACCGCGCTCGATCCCGACGCGACCGTGTTCGGTCCGTAGGCGCTCCAGTACGGCAGCACGCTGCCGCTCTGATTCAGCACCAGGCCGCCGGTATAATTATTGGTTCCGTTTCCGTAGCCCACGTCCGAATCGACGTCGCTGTAGGTGCCGTTCGGGTTGAACTGCGACTTCGACTGGTCGGCGTCGACCTCCAGGGTCCAGTCGGCATTCACGTTCCACAGGACATTCAGGCCGACCGTGTTGGTGACGATGTACTGGTCCGCGACGAACGCGTTGAAGTCCGTCGGTCCCGTGTAGTTGAAATTGGTGATCGTGCCGTTGCCGTCCAGCGTCGCGTTCGGGAAGGCCCCGAACCAGGTGCTGCGCTGCCAGCGGTTGATATGCTGGTCCCACGACGAGTAATTGTCATCGAGGGTCACCATCACCGATTTCGTCGGGTGCCACTGCAGCGCGATGCGCCCGTCCTTGCTGCGCGTGTCGATGCGCTCGAGATACATGGCCATGTCCTGGGGATACCAGACCGGAATGTTGGCATTACCGGTCGCCCCGGGCCCGACGGACGCGCAGCCGGTGCTGCCGAAGTTCGTGGTGAAGTTCGCGGCGAGATCCGAGCAGGCGAAGCCGCCCGGCGCGATGCCTTTCCATCCGACGATGTCCTGATGGTGCGTCAGGGTGTGGTAGTCCGTATAGTCGCCGTCGATCAGGATGCCGAACTTGTTGTGGTCGAAGGTATCGCTGAAGATTGCGCCGACCGCAGGCCGCATGCCCCCGTCCATGGTGTAGTCGGTCTCTCCGACGTTCACGCCGGCGTGCAGACCAGGGTTATCGAATGGCGTCAGCATCTTGACGTTGATGACCGAGCCGATGTTGCCCGACGAGAGGGCCATGTCGGGCGTCTTCAGCACGTCGATCTGCCCGACGTACATGGCGCCGAGGCTGGAGAAATTGAAGGTCTGTCCGTTGCCGGAGGCTATCTGCCGGCCGTCCACCAGCACGGTGTCGAACGAGCCGCCGAAGCCGTTGACGTTGACGCCCTGCGCCAAACCCGTGGCCGTCGGCGCGCCTTCGGCGCTGGCATAAGAAAGAGATCCGCGATTGATCGTGACGCCCGGCAGGTGCGCGAGCGCGCCGCCCACCGAGGAATCCGGGAACTGTCCGATGCTCTCGGCCGAGATGGCATCGACCACGCCGATCGACTCGCGCTTGATGGCGAGCGATCGCATCAGAGATCCCCGCATGCCGGTGACGATGATCGGCGCCAGCGCGGTGGCCGAAGACTCGCCCTTCGTGCTCGCCGTCGCGATGACCGGCGACGGCTGCGCCGTATTCTGGGCATAGAGTCCCGCGCCATTGCGCGAGAGCATGCCCTGCGAGGCCATCGGCGTCGCCTTGAAGCCGCGACGCTTGACCTTCGCCGCCTTGGCCGGTACCGCCGGCTGATCCGAGTTCTTGCGGGTCGGGGCGTTCTGGGCGTGAGCCACGCCACCGACGCCTAATGTGATTGAGCCCAGCGCCAAACCCGAGATTCCAATCTTGGCGTAGGCCGTACGGCCCAGCGCACCGAGATTGACGTTCTTCTTGAACGCGTTCTTCGATGCGTTACGCAATGTCTTCCGACTCATTTAAATGCCCCCTCTATCACTGTGCCTGACGTTGTGAATCAGCAACATGGATCGCGGCCGGCGCGGGAAGCCCGTTTCCGGCGGCTTATTCATCGTCGTACGGTCACTGGACTCGACCCCCTTCGGTTCTGGTACCGCTACCGGAGCACGGCGCGAGTATGGTCCCGGTGTCGGTTCCATGTCAACAGCTCCACCATGACTTATACCCGGTCGCAGCATTTCCCGCTTTTCCGGCCTGTACCGCGGACGAAACACGGTCTCTCATCCCGGCAACCCCGGCGTCCCTCCAAGGGACCCTTCCCCGAACCCTGGTTGCGTGATCAGATCCTGAAGCCAGACCCCGAAACGGCACGATACCACCGCGGCGGTACCATCGGACCCGGTCGTTGGTCGGCCACCACACCGTTGCGCTCCGCCCTCAAGGCAAGTGCCCACAACCTTCGATCGAGCCCCCAGCCAGGCCCGCCTCCTCCGCTTCGAGGCCGATTATGGACCAAAATGACAGCGCTGTCATCCTTACTTTAGGCATCTTTCCCAAGCGCGGCCTGAGGGGGGACCACGACCGGCGATTCTTTGGCGACCGTATCCTGGTATCGGGCCCCAGCGGGTGCCGCAGCGGAGCCCCGGGGGCGCGGTGCACGATTGAATCGACGGGGAAAATTTCCTCGGCCGCGGGGGGAGCGCCGTTCCGTCGCGCCGCCCAGTGCAGCCACCAGCCTCTGGGTGTTTCTCGAGGAGGCGCGCGTTCTTCGTCCGCACCATCATGCGCACCTGCTAGAGCGAGGCGATCATCACGTGGATCACTGCCCGATAGCCGCGCCGGAACAGCCCGACCGCCCGGAGATCCGCGGACTCGATCCGCGTGACCGAAAGGCCGCCCGCCTTCATCCGAGCGTGATGGCGGGCGGCGATGGTGCCTGCGGTGAGCCATCCGGCGGTTCCTCCGCCGACGATGACCACCGCCTCGGCGGGCTTCACGACATCAGAACTTGGCTCGCACGCCGAGCGAGAGCGACGTGCCGTAGTCGATCAGGTTCAAGGTCTGATTCGGGAACCGTCCGTACGTGTGATAGATCGAGTTCATCAGGTTGTTGGCCGTGAAATACACGTTCAGGTACTTGTCGACCTGGTAGTTCATCGAGTAGTCCAGCTGCGTATACGGCGCCTGATACACCGGCTCGTTGCCGAAGGCTCCGCCGCCCTGCTCCTGACCCATCAGGAGCAGTTGCTTCGCCTGCCAATTGACCGTGACGCGCGCCTGCCACTTGCCCCGCTGATAGAACAGGGTGCCGTTCGCCGAGCTCCCGACGCCCGTCAGCGCGAATTGATTACTGACCGTGCTGTAGTCATTGAAATTCGCGTTGCTGTGCATCCACGTACCGTTGATCAGGACGCCGAACCCGTACGGCAGCATCTGCTGCCAGGTCGCCGCCACGCCGGTCACGTCCGCCGACAGCTTGTTCGTATAGGTCGTCTCCGCGAACACCATCGGCTTGCCGCAGTTCGAATCCGTGAACACCAGGTGACCTCCCGTGCTGTACGAGCACGGCGCCGGATCGTTGATCGGCACGGTGACGTCCTGCACGCTGGAGGTCGGGAAGTTCGACACCTGCTTGTAGAACGGATGGATCTCGGCGTAGTCGCCGTGCTTGTAGAACCACGTCACGCGGAAGTCGTAGTTGTTCGATAGATACGGCAGCAGCCCCGGGTTGTTGCCGGTCGCCGTCAGGGCGTTCACGCGACCGCCGTACGTCGTATTCGGAATCAACTGGTAGTCCGGCGGCGCGGACTCCGTGCGCGAGAAGTCGAACGCCGTCTCCAGGTCATGCGTCGGCCACAGGGCCAGGTCCAACGCCGGCAGGAAGTACCCGTACGACCGCGTGGTGGACGTCCACGTCTGCTTTCCCGTCCCGAAAGCATAGGCGGTCGCATCGCCGGCCCCTTCCCATGCCACGCTCGCCAGCGGGGCGGACAGACCCGCGATCACCTCGTCCGTTCGCTGATAGCGCAATCCCACGCGGGTCATCAGCTTCATGCCGTCGACCCGGAAGTTGTGGCTCGCCTGCACGAACGGCGAATAGTTCATGCGCGAGACGTGCTGCACCGAGCCCACGTTCAGCGCCTCGGCCGGGATGCCGCCGGTATAGGGCGGATAGCCCGGCGTCTGGGCGAACCCGGTGTCGATCGGCTGCGTGCTCAAATAGTTGAGCACCGAGTACGGGTTGAACATCAGCACACTGCCCGGCAGATTGCCGGCGCCGCTGTAGCCCGGCAGCCAGTTTTTGCCGATACTCACGGGATGGAACAGCGAGGAGGGCAGTGCAACGCCCACCGAGTTGTTCGACGCCGGACCGTATCCCGACCACAGCTCCCAGTAGTTGTTGGTGAAGGTATCTTTCTCCTTGGTGTTCCAGGTGTCGTCTAGGAACTGCGCGCCGAAGGTCACCTTGGTGCTGTTGCCCGGATTCCATGTGGCCCGGATCGTCGCCTCGTTGATCTGGTCGGTACTCTGCTGCGTCTGCAGCGGGAACACGTGCGAGCCGATGATGAAGGGATTCAGGCCATTGTAGTTCGGCGAGGCGACCACACTCGATCCCGACGCGACCGTGTTCGGTCCGTAGGCGCTCCAGTACGGCAGCACGCTGCCGCTCTGATTCAGCACCAGGCCGCCGGTATAATTATTGGTTCCGTTTCCGTAGCCCACGTCCGAATCGA
>JAJYFU010000005.1 GCA_021790795.1 Pseudomonadota bacterium | reverse complement strand
GAGCTGCTGCGGCAAGCGCTGCAGCGGACGGCCATTTTGTCCAACGAGAAATACCGGGGTATTCGCGTGGGGATCAAGCCCGATGCGCTGACCCTTCAAGCGCATAATCCGGAGCACGAGGAAGCGGAGGATCAGATCGAGGTCGAATATCAGGGCACGGAAGTGGAAATCGGCTTCAACGTCAATTATTTGCTCGACGCGCTCAGTGCGGTCGAGACGGATCGTGTGGAGCTGGGATTCACCGACGCCAATAGCAGCTGCCTCATTCGGGCACCGGGCCTCAGCCAAGCGCGCTACGTCGTCATGCCTATGCGGCTTTGAGCCTGCGTTGCTTCGGAACGCAGAGGAAACCCGATGGAATTTCCAATCCACCGCCATGAGCCTTTCGGACCTTCATGTCCAGCAGGTGCGCTGTATCGAAGCAGCAGACCTTGCGCTTCACCCCGGTTTCAATCTCATTTGGGGTGATAACGGCGCAGGTAAGACTTCTCTCCTGGAGGCTATCTTTCTCCTGGGTCGTGGGCGATCGTTTCGCACCCGGCATTCCGAGCAATTAATCCGCCGTTCTGCGCAATGCCTGACCGTATTCGGCCGGATGGCGGGACCGATCGGCCGGGGTGTAGGCTTTGCGTTCGACCGCGATACCGGCGTGGAAGCCCGCATCGACGGACTGCCCATCAAATCACTCGCCGATTTGACGTTGGCGGTTCCGGTCCAGGTCATTGATCCTGGAATTCACAAACTCATCGAAGAGGGCAGCCCCCGCCGGAGGCGCTGGCTCGATTGGGCGGTGTTCCACGTGGAACATGATTTTGGCGAGCACTGGTATCGCTATAGCCGTACCCTGCGCCAGCGCAACGCGGCCTTGAAGACCCGGGCCGCCGACGCTCGGCCCTGGGAACCGGACCTCGTAATGGCCGGTGAGCACATCGCTCGCGCACGCCGCGCGGTCCTCCACGAACTGGAACGGCACTGGCGCGACGTCATGGTGGCGCTGGATTGCCCGCGCGCTGATCTGGATTACATTCCCGGGTGGCCGGAAGGCACGACGCTGGCCGGTGCGCTCGACCGCGCCCGTGCACGCGACGAGATGCGCCAGACCACGACCGTGGGACCGCACCGAGCCGATATCCGCCTTAGCATTGACGGGAAGCCTGCCCGCGACGTTCTTTCGCGGGGGCAACAAAAATTGGTGGCCGTCGCGCTATCGCTGGCTCAGCTCCATTTACTCAAAGAATCCGGCGCGTTAGTTCCGACATTGCTATTGGACGACCCTGCGGCCGAGCTCGATGCCACCCATTTGGCCGCGTTCGTCGAGCAGATCTCGACCTTGGGATGCCAGCTTCTGGCAACGGCCCTCCAACCCAAAATCCAAGGGTTTCCGGTGCCTGATCGAGTGTTTCACGTGGAACAGGGCCGTGTCCGACCCGTATAATGGCGCATTGCACCATAGGTCTCTTCATGTCAGCCGAAGACGTCTACGACTCCAGTAAAATCAAGGTCTTAAAGGGATTGGACGCGGTTCGAAAGCGTCCCGGCATGTACATCGGCGACACCGATGACGGTACGGGCCTTCACCATATGGTGTTCGAGGCTGTCGACAACTCGATCGACGAAGCACTCGCCGGATATTGCGATCGTATCGTCGTGACGATCCACGCGGACGAATCCGTGACCGTCTCGGACAACGGAAGGGGAATCCCCGTCGATCTGCACCCCGAAGAGGGGCGTTCGGCCGCGGAAGTCATCATGACTGTGCTGCATGCCGGAGGAAAATTTGACGCCAGCTCCTACAAAGTCTCCGGCGGATTGCACGGTGTCGGCATTTCCGTGGTCAATGCGCTTTCCGATCAGCTCCAGCTGACGATATATCGCGACGGAAAGATTCACCGGCAGGAATATCACCTCGGCACCCCGCTTGCCCCTCTAGCCGTCACCGGCGCCTCGGCGCAGCGAGGGACCACGATCCGCTTCAAGCCCAGTGCGCAAATCTTCACCCACATCCAGTTCACCTACGAGATTCTCGCGAAGCGGCTGCGTGAGCTTTCGTTCCTCAATTCCGGCGTGCGCATCGAGCTGGTGGACGAGCGCGAGAATAAGACGGACGTCTTTCAGCACGAAGGCGGCCTGCAGGCGTTCGTGAAGTACCTCAACCGTTCGCGTACGCCCATCCATGACTCGATCATGTGGTTCAAGACCCAGGATGGCCCCGTCACCATCGAAGTCTCGCTGCAGTGGAACGACTCCTACCAGGAGAGCATGTTCTGCTACACGAACAACATTCCGCAGAAGGACGGCGGGACGCACTTGGCAGGCTTCCGCAGCGCTCTCACGCGGACGCTGAATGACTACATTGAAAAGGAAACGTCGGCCAAGAAGGACAAGCTGGCGACCACCGGCGATGATGCGCGCGAAGGGCTGACCGCCATCCTTTCCGTGAAGCTGCCCGACCCGAAATTCTCCTCGCAGACCAAGGACAAGTTGGTTTCCTCGGAGGTCAAGGGGATCGTGGAGGCCGCAGTCGGCGCGAAACTCCAGGATTTCCTGCTCGAGCATCCGCAGGACGCCAAGGCCATCGTGGCCAAGATCATCGAGGCGGCGCGCGCGCGCGAGGCCGCGCGCAAAGCGCGGGAGATGACCCGGCGCAAGGGCGCATTGGACGTCGCGGGTCTGCCGGGAAAGCTCGCCGACTGCCAGGAGAAGGACCCGGCATTGTCGGAGATCTTCATCGTCGAGGGAGATTCCGCCGGCGGTTCCGCGAAGCAGGGCCGTGACCGGCGCACCCAGGCGATCCTGCCGCTCAAAGGCAAGATTCTCAACGTCGAGAAATCACGCTTCGACAAGATGCTCGCGTCCGCGGAAGTCGGTACCCTCATCACGGCACTCGGCTGCGGCATCGGCAAGGACGATTTCGATATCGCGAAGCTGCGTTATCACCGCGTGATCATCATGACGGATGCGGACGTCGACGGTAGCCACATCCGGACGCTTCTCCTGACGTTCTTTTATCGACAAATGGCGGAACTCATCGAGCACGGGCATGTGTACATCGCCCAACCGCCGCTGTTCAAGGTCAAACGCGGCAAGCAGGAGATGTACGTCCGGGACGAGCCGGAGCTCGATGCCGTGCTCCTCAACAGCGCGCTGGAGAGCGCCGCGCTCCACGTCAATGTCTCGGCGCCGCCCCTGCGCGGGCCGGGACTCGAGGCGCTCGCCCGCCAGTACACCGAGGTGCTGGGCATCATCAAGCGCTGGTCGAGCCGCTACGACGACCGGCTGTTGGAACAGTTGATCTATCTGCCCGTCGTTACGCCGCAGGACTTCGATCGCAGCGAATGGCTGCGGCAGTGGTCCGCAGAGCTGAGCGCGCGGCTCAATGCCCTGAACGACGTGACTCGCGCCTACGCCGTCGAGGTCCGCGATGCCGCGCAGGACCATGGCGCGCGGGTCATGATCCGCAAGACGAAGCACGGCACCGCGAGTACGCGCTACCTCACCCGGGAATTCTTCGAATCGGCCGAATATCGCCGCATCGCCGAACTCGCCCGAACGCTTGCCGGACTGATCGGCGCCGGCGCCTACGTGACGCGTGGCGAGGCCCGGCAGGAAATCGGGTCGTTCAAGGAAACGATGAAGTGGCTGTTCGACCAGGCGCGCAAAGGCCAGACCATCCAGCGCTACAAGGGACTGGGCGAGATGAATCCCGAGCAGCTGTGGGAAACGACCATCAACCCCGAGACGCGCCGATTGATGCAGGTGAAAATCGAGGACGCGGTCGCCGCGGACGATATCTTCACGACCCTGATGGGCGATCAGGTCGAGCCGCGGCGAGAGTTCATCGAGAAGAACGCGCTCGCCGTCACCAACCTGGATATTTGATCTCCGCCCGTCAGCGGTTGACCGCCGCCATGCCCGCCGGCGGGTAGCGGGTCCCGGCGGCCGCGCCGAGCGGAAACGCCCGCTCAAGCTCCTGCAGATCGGCGGCGCTCAAGTCCACCTCGAGCGCGGCGAGATTCTCCGTCAACCGGGCCGGATGCCGAGTGCCGGGAATGGCCACGATGTCGTCACCCTGGGCCAGGACCCAGGCGAGCGCCAGCTGTGCCGGCGTGCAGCGCTTGGCCGTCGCCAGCGCCCGCACCCGCTCGACGAGCTGCAGGTTGAGGGAGAAGTTCCCGCCCTGAAAGCGCGGATTGTGGCGGCGGAAGTCGTCCTCCGCGAGATCCTCCGGCCGCTTGATCACGCCCGTCAGGAATCCACGGCCGAGCGGGGAATACGCCACCAACGTGATGCCGAGCCGCCGGCACGCCGCCAGCACCCCGTCCGCCTCCACGTCCCGCGACCAGAGCGAGAACTCGCTCTGCAGGGCCGAAATCCGATGCACGCGAGCCGCGCGTTCCAGCGTCTGCGCCGAGGCTTCCGAGAGTCCCAGGAAGCGCACTTTGCCGGCCTGGACGAGCTCCGCCATGGCGCCAACCGTCTCCTCGATCGGCACCGCCGGGTCGACGCGGTGTTGGTAATACAAGTCGATGTACGATACGCCGAGGCGCTTCAGACTCGCATCGCAGCATGCGCGGACGTACTCCGGCCGGCCGTTCACCCCCCGCTTCGCCGGATCGGCCGGATCGCGCATGATGCCGAACTTGGTGGCGAGAAACACCTCGCCGCGGCGACCCTCGATCGCGCGACCCACCAGCAACTCATTGGTGAATGGACCGTACATATCGGCCGTGTCGAGCAGGCTCACGCCCTGGTCGAGCGCCAGGCGGATGGTCGAGATCGATTGCGCATCGTCGTGCGGGCCGTAAAAGTCGCTCATTCCCATGCAACCCAGCCCGAGTGCGGACACTCGCGGACCCTGCTTTCCCAAACTGCGCGTCAGCACCGTCAACCCCTTGTCACATATGAAGGAAGTGGCGGAGCGTCGTAATGGACCGCCAGTCGCAGTATAGCGTCCCGTCTCGCCGCCGCACCACCGTGACGCCGTAGTGGCAGAATCGCCGCCTCACAGGCCGACATCCCGCAAGGGAGAGACTCCATGTCCACCGAGAGCCTTCCGCAATCCGCGCTGCAATTGAGTCCGCGCCGGCATTCCACCGCGGCCCATTCGCTGGAGGATCTGGTCCGCGAGCAGCTCCAGCACTTCGGCATCGCACCCGGATCCCCCCATGGCCAGACGCTGGCGCGCCTGGCGCGCGCGCTCATCGAAGCCAATGGCGCGGCACACGAGGCGTGGCGACTCACGAACGAGACCCTTTCCGGCCTCGACCGGCGCGATCGCATCGCCTGGTTCAATGCCAAGCGCTTCGCATGTTTCCAGCTCGCCAAAGTGCTCGACACGCTGCAGAACCCGCTGCGCGCCACGTACCAGTCCCTCATGGACGATCCGGCAACCACGGTCGCCAAGGGGCCCTACCCGCTGTTCGACAACGTCACGGCGCTGTTCAGCGCCACGCCGGTCATCACGCGCACCGCAACATATGTCTATGCCTGCACCGAATGGGTGGAGGACGCCTTCCAGGGCAAGGAGCTGCTGCACGAGATCTACTCGCGGCTGCTCAATCCCACCTCGATCTGCCTCGCCAATCACATCGTCGACCTCGAGGCGGGCCCCGAGGCGGCCGATTACTTCGCCTGGAATTTCAACTCCGGCATGGCCGCCATCGACGCAACGCTCGCCAACCTGCTCGGCTACGAGGACATCGTGCTCGCCAGCCGCAATGTCTACGGCGGCACCTACCAGCTGCTGCACGACTGGTACGGCAAGCGCAGCAATCTGAGCGTTTCGCTCGAGTGGTTCGACGGTGAGACCGGTGCGGCCTTCACCGAGCGGTTGGCCGGAATCGAACGACAATACGCCGAACGCCTCGCCCAGGGTCGGCAGATCTACGTGTATGTCGAATCCCCATGCAATCCGCACGGCAACGTGCTCGACGTTCCGGCCATCTGCCGCGTCGCCCACGAGCACGGCCTCACCGTGATCTGCGACGCCACCATCGCCACGCCGATACTGCAGCGGACACTGCGCCGGGCCGACCGCAGGGAGCGCCCGGACTTCGTCATTCATTCCTACACCAAGGACCTGTGCGGCTCCGGGAACACCACGGCCGGCGTGGTGATCGGCCGCAACGAGCGGATGTTCCTGCCCAAGGGCCAGACGGTGCGCGCCGCCGGCCACGACGGCCACGAACGGGAATACCGCTGGGACGAGACAATGTTCTGGAACGTCTACTACGTCAAGGGCGCCTTCCTCGACTCCGACAAGGCTTTCGAGGTGCTGAGCGGCATGCGCACCTTGGAATTGCGCGTGCTGCAGAAATGCATCAACACCATCGTGCTGGCGCGCAGCCTCGCGCTGAATCCGATGATCAACGTGCACTGCTCGGCGGTGGCGGGTCACCCCAACGGGCCCCTGCGCGAGCGGCTGATGACGCTCGGCCTGCCCGCGCCGCTGTTCACGATTGATTTCCAGGGTAGCGCGGCCCATCCGCTGCGCCTGGAAAAGTGGCGCCTGCAGCGTCTGCTCGACAGTCTGGAGCCTGCTTTCGGGTTGCAGGTTTCATTGGGTCAGACCAACACGGTGGTGCTCTGCCCGGGGCTCACCAGCCACTCCGAGCTGTCCGAGGCGGCGCTCCAGGCTGCCGGCATCACGCCGAGCACTCTGCGCATCTCGGTGGGGGACGAGGATCCGCGTTACCTGCTCGAGCATCTGCGCCGGGCGGCCGAGCTGGCCGCCGGCGAGACGGCGCCGGAGTTCGTCGCGGGATTCCCCCCCCGCGCACGGCTCGACGCGATCTATCAGGAGGTCTACGCGGACGTGCACCGCCGCTGGATCGCGGCGCGCTGCGCGGCGTAGTCATTGCGGGATGGGGCTGGGATCGACAGCCTGAGGCGGACCGACGGCGCGCTGCCTGTGCCGTTGTTCGCTGCGCCCGGTGTCGCCGGATACCGTCATAACTGGCCAGTGCGCTTGGCTGCGCGATAAGGTGTCATTCGTCGCCGAGCAGGCTCACCGAAGGAGGCGCCATGGCCAACATCACGCTCAAGGGCAGTGAGCGAGACGCCCTGCCCAATGCACTTGCACTGGGACCTGCGGCAGCGGACGAGCGGCTCGAAGTCACACTCATCCTGCGCCCGGGCTCTCCCGAGCTTTGGCGGGAGCGGATGGCCCGTCTGAGCCGAGCGGACCAGACTGCGCATCTGACCGCGGAGCAATTTGCGCAGCTCCACGGTGCAACCGACGCGGATCTGCGAGCCGTGGCGGCGTTCGCGGCCACGTACGGGCTGGTTGTCGTTCAGCGGCACCCGGCGCGTCGCACGGTCGTGTTGTCCGGCGCCGTTGCCCAAATGAACGCCGCCTTCGGTGTCGAGCTGCTGCGCTTCGAGTACCCGGGTGGAACCTACCGCGGGCTGCTCGGCGCCGTGCAGCTGCCGCAGGAGCTGCACGATATCATCGTTGCGGTGCTGGGACTGGACACGCGTCCGCAGGCACGGCCGCACTTTCGACGATGCGCCGGTCCGAAGCCGCGCCGATCGCGCGCCGCGACGCCGCCCGCCCGGTCGTTCACCGCGGTGCAGATCGCTTCGCTCTATCAGTTTCCCGCCGGTTCTGGCCAGGGTGAATGTGTCGCACTCCTGGAGCTCGGTGGGGGCTACCGGCCGCAGGACCTGCAAACCTACTTCGGCGCTCTCGGATTGCCGCTACCGGACGTGACCGCGGTCTCGGTCGATCACGCCGTCAACGCGCCGATCGGCGATCCCAACAGCGCGGACGGCGAGGTGATGCTCGACATCGAAGTGGCGGGCGCTGTCGCGCCGGCCGCGAAGATTGCCGTGTATTTCGCGCCCAACACCGATGCGGGCTTCCTGAACGCCGTGACGACGGCCGTTCACGACCCGGTCAATCAACCTGCGGTACTTTCGATCAGCTGGGGCGGCCCGGAATCCTCGTGGACCCCGCAGGCGATGACCGCCCTGGATCAAGCGCTGCAGGCAGCGGCGATGCTTGGTGTCACGGTCTGCGTGGCGTCCGGGGACAGCGGATCCAGTGATGGCGTCGCTGGGGGGGCCAATCATGTGGATTTTCCGGCGTCGAGTCCGCACGCGCTCGGCTGTGGCGGGACGCGCCTGAAGGCCACGGTCACGACGATCTTGGGCGAAGTCGCATGGCACGACGCGTCCGGCGCCACGGGCGGTGGTGTCAGCGCGTTCTTCGGCCTGCCGCCGTGGCAGCAAGGACTGGACACGACCACCGTGCAAGGGATCGTCCAGCCCCTGGGCGCGCGGGGCGTACCTGACGTCGCCGCCGATGCCGATCCCCAGACCGGCTATGAAGTTGTCGTAGATGGTGTCCGGACCGTGTTCGGCGGCACGAGTGCGGTAGCGCCGCTGTGGGCAGGCCTGATCGCGCGGATCAACGCGCTGACGGGCCGCAGAGCCGGCCTTGTGCAACCCGCGCTGTACGCGCGCGAGAGCGCATTCCGGGACATCACGCGAGGCAACAACGGCGCGTACAAGGCATCGGCCGGCTGGGATGCCTGCACTGGCCTCGGCAGCCCCGTGGGTGCGCGGATCGCGCCCATCCCGGACCTCTGAGCGCCGGGGCGGGTCAGATATCCGCCTGTCCTTCCAGGTAGAACACGCATGAGCCTTCGAGCTCGACGCGCTCGCCGCGCACCCGGCACGTCAATTCCCCGCCCCGGCGTGACGCCTGGTAGGCGCGCAGGACGGGTTTGCCCAGCCGCTCCGACCAGAAGGGCGCAAGCGCGCAATGGGCGCTGCCGGTGACCGGATCTTCGGGAACGCCGCGCGCCGGCGTGAAGTAGCGGCTGACGCAGTCGTATGCGCTCGCGCCTTGCGCGGTGACGATCACGCCCAGGCGGTCCAGCCGGGCAATCCCCGCGATTTCGGGGGCGAGCGCTCTGACGGCCGCCTCGCTCTCGAGAACGACGAGGTAATTGACGGGGTCGGCGCGGACCTCGCGCGGCTCGGTCCCCAGGGCCTGCACGAGCGCCGCGGGAGTGAGCGCGGGGGCCGTCGGGCGCGCCGGGAAATCCATCGCGTAGCCGGCGCCACTCCGCTTGACGGTCAGGGGCCCGCTGAGGGTCTGAAACGTGACCGACCGGCGGTTCGGCTCGAGCTTCTCGAGGACGACGGCCGCGCTTGCGAGCGTTGCATGTCCGCACAGCGGCACTTCCACTGTCGGTGTGAACCAGCGCAGCCGATACTCGCCGTCGCCACCGACCAGAAACGCCGTCTCCGACAGGTTGTTCTCGGCGGCGATGGCTTGCAGCACCGTATCGGGCGGAAACACCGCAAGCGGCATCACCGCGGCGGGATTGCCCCGGAAGCGCTCCGTGGCGAAGGCGTCGAGCTGGAAGATCGGGCTCCTCATCGCACCCTCCGGGGGGGTCGTCGTCGGCCCGCGCTCAAGCCGTCTTCGCGGGTGTTTCCAGCCGCGCCACAGTGGCTTCGATCCAGGCCTGCACTTCCTGATTGACTTCCCGCGGATCGCGGCCGGTCGCGCTGACGGGCGGGCCGATCACGACACGGATGGTGCCGGGCTTCTTGAGCAGCCCTCGCCGGGGCCAGAAGCGTCCGGCATCGTGGGCCACCGGTACCAGGAGCCTGCCGGTCCCGCCCGCGAGCAAGGCGCCGCTGACGCCGTAGCGGCGAGTCTGGCCGGGCGGCATACGCGTACCCTCGGGAAAGATGATGATCCAGTCTCCTTCGGCGAGCCGTTCCTTGCCCTGCGCGATGACCTGGCTTACGGCGGAGTGGCCGGATTTGCGGTCGATGGCGATCGCATGAACCTGACGGATGCCCCACCCGACCACGGGAACCCAGATCAGCTCGCGCTTCAGGACCCAGACCTGGCGAGGAAACACCAGCGCCATGGCGATCGTCTCCCAAGAGGACGAGTGTTTCCACAGCGCGATGTGATTGCCGGGCGGCAGGTTCTCCAGTCCTTCGATCCGGTAGCCGAGTCCACAGGTCCATTTCAGCACCGTCAGCAGTACGCGGGCCCAGACCCGCACCAGCGCGAAGCGGCGCTCGAACGGTAGCAGCGCGCAGGCGATCACGAAGAAAATCGAGTAGAAGAACGTCCAGAGAAACAGGAAGACGGTGAAGAACAGCGAGCCGAGCAGCCGCACGGATACCCCCTACCGACTCACGCGGCCACAGCGGGGGCCGGGCGCCCCACTCCCGCGGCCGGTCCGTGTTCCGCGCTCGTCGCGGCGGCCCGCCGGGTTCGGCTCGGGGTCGCGCTCCGACGGCGCTGTCGTTGAATCGTTCATCCCGGAATCGAGTCGTCTAACCCGGCAGCCGCGACAAGTCCGCGACCCCGGCAAACAGTTCGCGCATCTCCCGCAGCAGCGCCAGCCGGTTGGCGCGCAGCGCCGGATCCTCGTCCATCACCATGACTTGATCGAAGAAGGCATCGACCGGCGGCCGCAGCCCGGCCAACTCGGCGAGCGCACCGGCATAGTCACGCTGGGCGAGCGCAGCCGTCACGGTCGCCCGCAGCGAGCGCAGCGTCTCGTAAAGATGCCGTTCGGCCGGTAGCCTCAGCAGCGCCGCATCGATCGTGGCGTTGGCCGCTTCACCCGACTTCTTCAGAATGTTCGCCACGCGTTTGTTCGCGGCCGTGAGGCTGACCGCCTCGGGCAGAGCCAGAAAGCGGACGAGCGCACCCAGCCGGGCATCGAAGTCGAGCGGCGACGCCGGCCGCGTTGCCAGCACCGCATCGAACATCTCCGTGGTGATCGGCGGCACATCGCCTTGGGAGGCGCTGAGCTCCCCCTCGAGGTACTGTGCACGCAGTCGCTCGAATACGTAGTCGTACACCTCGGTGGACGCATTCGGCATGACCGGTACCGGCTTGCCGGAGTTCATGGCGATGCGCTCGACATCCGCGCGCGCCAGTCGGACCGCCTGTTCCATCAGGGCGGTCATATCGAACTCCAGACGCTGCTCGAGCAGGATGCGCGTCAGACCGATGGCCGCACGGCGCAATCCGAACGGATCCTTCGTGCCGGTGGGCTTCGCACCGATGGTGAATATGCTCGCCAACGTATCCACCTTGTCGGCCACCGCCAGCAAGGTGCCGACGCCGGTGAGCGGTAGCGCATCGCCGGAGGCGCGCGGCAGGTAGTGCTCGCGCAGCGCCGTCGCCACTTCGCGGTCTTCACCGTCGGCCGCGGCGTAATAGCTTCCCATCACGCCTTGCAGCTCCGGGAATTCCCCGACCATGGCCGTCAGCAGATCGCACTTGCACAGCAGCGCGGCGCGCTCGAGCCGCTCCGGCGGGCGCCCGAGCGAGGTGGCGATGCGTACCGCGAGTGCGCGGATGCGCCGGGCGCGATCCCCGAGCGAGCCGAGGCGGGCCTCGAAAGTCACCGCATCGAGCGCCTCGATCCGGGCGCCGAGCGGCATCTTGCGGTCTTGATCCCAGAAGAACGCGGCATCGGCCAGGCGCGGGCGGATCACGCGCTCGTTACCTTCAACGACCCGCTGCGGCTCGCGACTCTCGATGTTGGCCACCGCGACGAAGCACGGCAGCAATGCTCCGTCGGCACCTTCCACGGGAAAGTACCTCTGGTGATCCTCGAGCGTCGAGATCAACACCTCGCGCGGCAGCTGCAGGAAGCGCTCCTCGAAACGGCCGGCGAGCGCCACCGGCCACTCGACCAGCGCGGTCACTTCCTCGAGCAGCGCCGACCCGATCACAGCCCGGCCGCCGAGTGGGCCCGCGGCCGCGGTGACCTGCTCGCGCACTCGCGTGCGCCGCTCCTCGAAGTCGGCGACCACGCAACCGCGGGTCGCGAGCGTACGCTCATAGGTCCCGGGGCTGGCGATTCGCAGCGGTTTCGCACTATGGAAGCGATGTCCCCAGGACAGGTTTCCGGCGGTCCTCTCCAGCACTTTCGCCGCGACCACCTCGCGGCCATACAACATGACGACCCAGTGCACCGGCCGCACGAACTGTGCCTCGCCCGCGCCCCAGCGCATCCGGCGCGGGATGGGCAGCGCGTCGAGCGCATCCTGCACGATTGCGGGCAACAGTTCGACCGCGGCGGCGCCGGGCTTGACGCCGGCGTAATACAGAAACTCGCCCCGGTCTGCGCTGCGCCGTTCGAGACTCTGTACGTCCACGCCGCAGCTGGCCGCAAATGCGTGCGCAGCCCGCGTCGGTTGGCCCGCCGCGTCAAACGCGGTGGTCACAGGCGGACCGCGGCGCTCGATCCGCTGTTCGCTCTGACGCGCGGCGAGCCGCCGCGCGTGGACGGCCAACCGCCGCGGCGTCGCGAAGGATTGCAGTGGGCCATGCTTCAATGCGGCTTTCGACAAGCCCGCGCCGATGCCGGTTGCGAACGCCTGCTCGAGCGAACGCAGCGCCTTCGGCGGCAGCTCCTCGGTGCCGATTTCGACGAGGAAGTCGCGTGCTTCGGCGGTCATTGGCCCGCCTCCGCCAACCCCATGCCGCCGGCCGTCACACGCGCTTCCGGCGTATGTGCGGCGCGTTGCAGCATCGGAAAGCCCAGCGACTGACGGCTCTCCAGATAGGCGCGCGCCACGGCGCCGGCCAGCGCGCGCACCCGCAGGATGTAACGCTGCCGCTCGGTGACGGATACCGCACGGCGCGCATCGAGGAGATTGAACGTGTGGGAGGCCTTGAGAACTTGCTCGTACGCCGGCAGCGCCAGGCCGGCCGTGAGTAGTGCGTGGCAGTCGCGCTCGTGGTCCTCGAAATGCTGCCGCAGCGTCGGCACGTCCGCGTACTCGAAGTTGTAGCGCGACTGCTCGACCTCGTTCTGGTGAAACACGTCGCCGTAGGTCACGGGCCCCAGCGGTCCGTCCGTCCACAGGATCTCATACAGGCTCGGCACGCCCTGCAGATACATCGCCAGCCGCTCCAGCCCGTAGGTGATCTCGCCCGTGACCGGCCGGCAATCGAGGCCGCCGACCTGTTGGAAATAGGTGAACTGCGTGATCTCCATGCCGTTCAGCCAGACCTCCCAGCCGAGTCCCCAGGCCCCCAGGCTGGGCGATTCCCAGTCGTCCTCGACGAAGCGGATGTCGTGCACCAGCAGATCGAGCCCCAGGGCGCGCAGGCTCCCCAGGTATTGATCGATGAGGTCCTCCGGCGAGGGCTTGATGACCACCTGGAACTGGTAGTAGTGCTGCAGCCGGAACGGGTTCTCGCCGTAGCGGCCGTCGGTCGGGCGGCGTGAGGGCTGGGCGTAGGCGGCGCTCCACGGTTCGGGTCCAATCGAGCGCAGGAAGGTCGCGGGATGGAACGTGCCGGCGCCGACCTCCATGTCGTACGGCTGCAATACGACGCAGCCGCGCTGCGACCAGTAGTGCTGCAGAGCGAAAATCAGGTCCTGGAAGGAGCGGGGCGCGGCCGAAGTCTTCATGCCTGAGTCGTAGGTTGCGCAAAAGAGCCCTGGAGTATATCGAAGCCATTCCGGCGGAGGGTGTCGCACCAAAACAGAGCGCGGGCAGGGTATCCTTGAAGATCGGAGAACCGCCCGCGCAACGTGAGCGCACTATTGCGGTGCAGACTTGATATGGAACGCGCTCTCATGGTGCAATGAGCGTCGCGGGCAAACACCAAGTCATTGATTTATTGGGAGGAAGCACTTGGCACGCTGCCTGCACTCTCCAAGTGCTGCGCCAGGCGGTTGACGAGCGGATCGAAGCAGCTCGGGCTGTCCCGATGTGGCGGGCGCAACCCCAAATTCCTCCGGAGGCGATATGACACCGAGCGATGTACTGAAGCTGATCAAGGAAAAAGAGGTCAAGTTCCTGGATCTGCGATTCACCGATACCCGCGGCAAAGAGCAGCATGTGACGATTCCGGCTCGGCTCGCCGATGAGGACCTGTTCCGCGACGGGAAGATGTTCGACGGCTCATCGATCGCCGGTTGGAAGGGCATCAACGAATCGGACATGGTGCTCATGCCGGACGCGAGCACCGCGGTGATCGACCCGTTCTTCGAGGAAACCACGGTCGACGTCCGTTGCGATGTGATCGAGCCGGCGACCATGCAGGGCTACGAGCGCGATCCGCGCTCGCTCGCCCAGCGGGCAGAAGCGTATTTGAAGTCGACCGGCATCGCCGACAACGCCACGTTCGGTCCCGAGAACGAGTTTTTCATCTTCGACAGCGTGCGTTTCGGCAACGAGATGCGGGGCTGCTTCTATTCGATCGATTCGGTTCAGGGCGCCTGGAGCTCGGGCACCGAGTTCGCCGAGGGCAACACGGGACACCGCCCGGGCATCAAAGGCGGCTACTTCCCGGTGCCTCCGGTGGATGCCTTCCAGGACATCCGCTCGGCCATGTGTCTGGCCTGTGAAGAGCTCGGCTTGCAGGTCGAGGTTCATCACCACGAAGTCGCCACCGGCGGACAGGCCGAGATCGGTATCGGCGCCGGCTCGCTGGTGCGCAAAGCCGACCAGGTGCAGCTGCTGAAGTACGCGGTGCTCAATGTCGCGCAGCGCTACGGGAAGACGGCGACCTTCATGCCCAAACCCCTGGTCGGCGACAACGGCAGCGGCATGCACGTGCACCAGTCCCTGCAGAAAGACGGCAAGGCGCTGTTCGCGGGCGACAAATACGGCGGCTTGTCGGAGCTGGCGTTGTACTACATCGGCGGCATCATCAAACATGCCCGGGCGCTGAACGCCTTCACCAATGCCGGGACCAACAGCTACAAGCGCCTGGTGCCCGGCTTCGAGGCGCCGGTGATGCTGGCCTATTCGGCGCGCAACCGGTCGGCCTCGATTCGCATTCCGTGGGTGTCGAATCCGAAGGCCCGCCGCATCGAAGTGCGCTTCCCGGACTCCAGCGCCAACCCGTACTTCGCCTTCACGGCCATGATGCTGGCCGGCCTCGACGGCATCCAGAACAAGATCCACCCCGGCGATCCGGCCGACAAGGACCTTTACGATCTGGAGCCCGAGGAGGCGAAGCACATTCCCACGGTCTGCCATTCGCTCGACATGGCGCTCGAGCATCTCGACAAGGACCGGGAGTTCCTGACCCGCGGCGGCGTCTTCACCAATGACGTGATCGACGCGTACATCGGCCTGAAGATGCAGGAAGTGACCCGCTACCGCATGGCCACGCACCCGGTAGAGCTGGAGCTTTACTACAGTTGCTGATCGACGCGTGATTGACCTCTGCGCATCCGGCGCCCAGGCCTCCCCGGTCCTCGGGGGGTGCCCGGGCGCTCGCAGGCGGCGGCTGTGCGCCGCCGCACGAAATGAAGCCAATCCTTTGTGCGCGGCCGCTCGAGGCGATATCCTCCGAATCCATGAGCGCATTCCGCGTGATCCCTCGGGCAGTCGTGGCTGTTGCGCTGAGTTTCGGACTCGCGGTGGCCTGGGCCGGCAACGACGGCAACTCAACGGTTTACAAGTGGGTGGGGCCTCACGGCGTCATTCACTACAGCGATCACCCGCACCCGAACGCCATCAAGCTGACGATCGAAGGGGCCCAGACGTATGCTCCGCCTCCGCCCCTGCCCACCGATCTGAGCCGGCGGCCCGCACCTCCTGCCAACGCGACGCGGGCGCATCGGTACCGAAGCTGCGCGATCGCATACCCGCGCGAGCGGCAGATGCTGATGAACGTCTACCGCACCACCGTCGTGGTGCGAACCGACCCCGCACTGTTCCCGGGCAACAAGATGGAGCTGTATTTCGACGGTCGCCGCATGCCGGGCAACGGGCCGTCCTTCTCTTTCGCGGTCAACCGGGGCCAGCACACCGTCTCGGCGGTGGTGTTGAACGGCTTCGGCCAGATCGCGTGCGAGACCTCGACGGTCACGTTCTACGTGCATCAGCCGTCGATTCAGAACCCGCACAATCCCGTCCACCCGCACTGAGCGGCGGCGCGCCGGGCTCGCGGCCCGGGCGGCCAGGAGCGCGCCGTGTTCCATGAGGCCGGCTCGCCCTCTGCGCTGGGACACTTCGAGCCGGCCGGACTTTTCGATTCGCTTTCGACCGGCATCATCGTGCTCGATGCGCAGCTCTGCGCCATCTACGCGAACGTGGCCGCCCAGGATCTGCTGGCCTTCAGCCTGAACCAGGTGCGCGGCCGGCCGTTCACCGACGTCCTGCACGAGGCCAACGGACTGCGAGCCCTGCTCTGCCGCGCCCGCGACAGCGGCGAAGGGATCGCCGACCGCGAGCTCAATATCCGACCGGCCGCAATGCCGCGCGAGACGCGCACCATCGATGTCACCGTCACGCCGATCGAAGGCCAGATCACCGGTGATCACCTGCTGCTCGAGCTGGCCGATGCCACCCAACGTCAACGCATCACACGCGAGAACGACCTGATCGCGCGCCTCGACGGCAGCCGCCTGATGATTCGTCAGCTGGCCCATGAGATCAAGAATCCCCTCGGCGGCCTGCGCGGCGCCGCCCAGCTGCTCGAGCGCGAGTTGCCGGGCCTGGAGCTGAAGGAATACACGCGCGTCATCATCGGCGAGGCCGACCGCTTGGCGGCACTGGTTGATTCGATCGCGGGGCCCGCTCGGGCGCCCGACAAATCGACACTCAACGTCCACGAAATCTGCGAGCACGTCTTCAGGCTGTTGCGCGCCGAGGCGTCCGCCGAAGTGCTCCTCGAGCGCGACTACGATCCCAGCCTGCCCGCGGCGATGCTCGACCGCAACCAGATGATCCAGGCGCTGCTCAATGTGGGACGCAATGCGTTGCAGGCTCTGGCCGGCCGTGGCCGGATCGTCTTGCGCACGCGGGCCTGCTCGAATGTCATCATCGGCGCCGTCCGCCACCGGCTCGTCGCCAGCGTACAGGTGCAGGACGACGGCCCGGGCGTGCCGCCTGCGCTGCGAACCAGTCTCTTCTATCCCCTGGTCACCGGCCGGGCGGACGGCACCGGTCTGGGTCTCGCGGTCGCCCAGGAGTTGGTCAGCCGCAACGGCGGTCTGATTGAATTCGACAGCGAGCCCGGCCGAACCGTATTCACGTTGTTGCTCCCCCTCGGAGAAGATCCATGAACGAGTCGCTGCGGGTGTGGATCATCGACGACGATGCGTCGATCCGTTGGGTCCTCGAGCGCGCGTTGCGCAACGGCGGCCTTGCGCCGCGGGCCTTCGACTCCGCCGAGCCGGCGCTCGATGCGCTGCGCCGTGATGTTCCCGATGTGCTGATGACCGATATCCGCATGCCTGGCCGCTCCGGGCTCGATCTGCTGCGGCGGGTGCATGACACGCGCCCGCAGCTGCCCGTGATCGTCATGACGGCGCATTCGGACCTCGGCAGCGCCGTGTCCGCCTACGAGGGTGGCGCGTTCGAGTATCTGCCGAAGCCTTTCGACATCGATCAGGCCGTGGCGCTGGTCCGTCGCGCGGCCCGCGTCCATCCGCCGGTGGCGGCCCCCGGCGTCGCGGACGCACCCATTCCCGAGTTGCTCGGGACCGCACCGGCCATGCAACAGGTGTTCCGCGGCATCGGCCGGCTGTCGCGCTCGAGCGTGACCGTGCTGATCACCGGGGAGTCCGGCACGGGCAAGGAACTGGTCGCGCGGGCACTGCACGAGCACAGCCCTCGGGCCGGCAAGCCCTTTGTCGCCCTCAATACCGCGGCGATCCCCGGCGAGCTGCTGGAGTCTGAGCTGTTCGGTCATGAGCGTGGCGCATTCACCGGCGCGGACGCCCGGCGCCACGGGCGGTTTGAGCAGGCCGACGGTGGCACGCTGTTCCTCGACGAGATCGGCGACATGTCGACGCCGCTGCAAACCCGTCTGCTGCGGGTGCTCGCCGAGGGCGAGTTCTACCGGGTCGGCGGTCAGACACCGATCCAGGTCGACGTGCGCGTCATCGCCGCCACCCACCAGGACCTGCAGGCGCGGGTCGCTCAGGGCCTGTTCCGGGAGGATCTGTATCACCGCCTGAACGTCATCCGTCTGCCGCTGCCGTCGCTGCGCGAGCGGGCCGAGGATATTCCGCTGCTGCTGCGCCACTATCTGCGGGCCGCGGCGCGCGAGCTGGATGTCGAAGTGAAGGCGCTCGCGCCGCAGGCGGAGCGCGCGCTTGCGGCCTACGGCTGGCCGGGCAATGTGCGCGAGCTCGTCAATCTCTGCCGCCGCCTCTCGGTGCTTGCGCCCGGCAGCGAGATCCGGGCGGAAGACCTGCCGCAGGACATCGCCGCCGGCGCGGCGATCCCGCAGAGCGAATGGCAGCGTAGCCTGGCCGCCTGGGCCGAACGGGCGGCTGTAAGCAGCGAGGGCGCGCTGCTCGATCTGGCGCTGCCGGAATTCGAGCGCACCCTGATCCGCGCCGCCCTGAAGCAGACGCAGGGGCACCGCCAGGAAGCCGCGAAGCTTCTCGGCTGGGGCCGCAACACCCTGACACGCAAGCTGAAGGAACTGTCGCTGGAGATTCCGGGCGACAAGGGCGGCACTTCGGACGCGGACGAGTCCTGAGTCCGCAGCGGCCGCGATTCACGGCGCGGAGAGCCGGCGTCACACGCGCAGCGTGCCGGTGAGCTCCGCGACGCCGGCAAAGCCGTGCTCGCCGAGATACTCGGCGATGCCGGCATTGATGCGCTTGCAGACCATCGGGTCGTAAAAGAGCGCGGTGCCGACCCCGACGGCGCTCGCGCCCGCGACCAGGAACTCGATCGCATCGGTGGCCGTCGTGATGCCGCCCTGTCCGATGATGGGAATGCCGTGCTTGTGCGCCACGTCGTAGACCTGGTGCACCTTCAGCAGCGCGATCGGCTTGATCGCCGGTCCCGAGAGCCCCCCCTGGATGTTGCCGATCACCGGGCGGCGGCTGTGCGCATCGATGGCCATGCCCATCACGGTGTTGATCACCGCCAGCGCATCCGTGCCCGCTTCGATGCAGCGGCGGGCATTCTCGCGGATGTCAGTCTGGTTCGGCGAAAGCTTGGTGATGAGCGGCTTGCCGGTGACACGCCGGCACGCTTCCACCACCTGCGCCGACATGTCGGGATAATTGCCGAAGGCGACGCCGCCTTCCTTGACGTTGGGACAGGAGATGTTGATCTCGATCGCGTCGATCGGGGACTGATCGAACAACCGGGTGATCTCGGCGTATTCCTCGACCGTCGAGCCGGACACGTTGGCAATGAAGCGTGTCTCGCCGAAGTCCAGCTCCGGAAGAATGCGCGCGATCACCTGCTCCGTGCCGGGGTTCTGCAGACCGATCGCGTTGAGCAGGCCAGCCGGCGTCTCATACACGCGGTGTGCCGGGTTGCCGAGCCGCGGCGCCAGAGTCGTGCCCTTGAGCACCACCGCGCCGGCATCGCGGTTGGAGAAGCCCTCGATACGCGTGTACTCCTCGCCGAACCCGACGCAGCCGGAAAGCAGGACGATGGGCGAGGCAAAGTGCAGGCCGCAGAACTTCAGGCGGAGCGATTCGGGGGGCGCGGTCGATTCGGGGATCATTGCGTCTTCGTGGATCAAGCCCAAGGCTGGGTGGACTCGGCATTATCGCACCGCTCGCGCGGGGCCACGGTCTCAGGGTCGATGGATGTGAATCTCGATCCGGCCCTTCGGCCCGATCAGCCAGGAGGCGAGCCAGCCAGCCACCCAGACGATGAGCGCCGCCTGGAAGGCCGTCCAAAACCCGCCGGTGAGGTGAAAACCGGGAAGTATCCAGGCCACCAGCGCCAGCATGGCGGTATTGATCACCAGCAGGAATATACCCAGCGTCAGTACCGTCAACGGCAGTGTCAGCAAAATGACGACGGGTCGGACGATCGCGTTGACGATGCCGAGCAGAAGGCCGGCCAGTATCAGTGTTCCCGCATTGTCGATGCGGATGCCCGGAACCCAGCGCGTGGCCGCCCACAGACCGAGCGCACTGACCAGGGCGCGCAGTACGAATGCCGTCAAGGTTCCTCCAGATCGCTCGCTGAATCGAGCAGCGCTCTGAGTCGCACCAGTGCGGCCTGCCAGCCGTTGCGGTGCCGCAGATAGGGGAGGTCCCATGCCGATTCGCCCGGCACGCCCGAGCCGAGCAGCCGCAGGATCGTTCCCGAACGGGCCGGCTCGAGAATGAAATCGTCGACCAGCGCGCTATCGGCCGGCGGCAGAGCGGCCGACGGCAGGTAGATCAGCCGCAGCCGCTTGCCCGGCTCGAACACGTCGATGCAGGCCTCCAGCTCGGTCATCCGGTCGATGCATGCGCGGAACAGGCCGCCGGGTCGGGCGCTGATGGCGGCATCCGGCGAGCACCACTGGGTGAGCAGCCGCTGTTCGGTGAGCGCCGTCCAGACGGGGGTCACACCGGTGCGCAGATCGAGCCGATGAGCATATCCCCGAGTCTTTTCCATGGCCGCCATTGTGCCATCGACGCTCCTTGCGTGCAGATCCAGACCCGTGCTCGAAGGGACGCACGGAAGACCGGAAACCGGCACAATAGCGCTCCGCTCACGAGCGGACCGATGCCCCGTATTGATCCTGGCGAATTCGGAGGCCCGCATGGCGCTGGTATACCTGGTGATGGCTTTGGCACTGCTGGAGTTCTTCGCCTTCGGTGCCGCCGTCGGCCGGGCGCGCGGCCGCTTCGGTGTCGCCGCGCCGGCGACGAGCGGCCACGAAATGTTCGAGCGTTACTACCGGGTTCAGATGAACACGCTCGAGCTTCTGGTCATGTGGGTGCCGGCGATGTGGATCTTCGCCCGCGATCTGAGCCCGGCGGTCGCGGCGGGCCTCGGCATTCTCTACTTGATCGGCCGGCTGGTGTACTTCTTTGCCTACGTGAAGGATCCGAAGACCCGCAGCCTCGGCTTTGCGCTGTCCGGTGGCCCCACCCTGCTGCTGGTGCTCGGCGCCGTGTTCGGGGCGGCGCGTGCCCTGTGGCATCACGGCTGAGTCCGGCGTCGGCCGTCTACTCCAGCTCGGACTTGATGGGGCGGGTCATCAGCTCCCGGACGGCCTCGCGAGGCGTGACGCCCTCGTAGAGCACGCGATACACGCTCTCGCTGAGCGGCATCTCCACGCCGTGCCGGGCGGCGACGTCGTGCAGCGCCCGCGCCGCCGGGTAGCCTTCCACCACCTGACCGATGGCCGCGAGCACCTCCCGCGGTGTGCGACCGGCCGCAATCTGCAGTCCCAGCTGTCGGTTGCGCGACTGATCGTCGGTGCAGGTGAGCACCAGGTCACCGAGTCCGGCCAAGCCCATGAACGTCTCGCGGCGCGCGCCGAGCGCGACGCCGAGCCGCATCATTTCAGCCAACCCCCGCGTGATCAGGGCGACCCGCGTGTTGGCGCCCAGGCCCAGTCCGTCCGAGAGTCCTGCGCCGATTGCCAGCACATTCTTGACGGCGCCGCCGACCTCGACGCCCACAATGTCGCTCGAGGTGTAGGCCCGGAAGTTTTCCGACGACAGGTCTTTCGCCAGCGAGGCGGCGAAGGCGCGGTCCGCGGAGGCGATGGTCATCGCGGTCGGCAGGCCGCCGCCGACCTCGCGCGCGAACGTCGGTCCCGACAGAATTGCCACGGAGCGGCCGGGCTCGAGTACTTCGCGTGCGACTTGATGCGGCAGCAGGCCCGAGGGGAGCTCGAACCCCTTGGTGGCCCAGGCCAGTTTCGTATCTCGCCCGAGCAGCGGCAGCACCTGGGTCAAGAGATCACGGAAGGCGTGGCTCGGTACGGCGATCAGCAGATCACGGGCGCCGGCCACCGCCGCGGCAAGATCAGGCTCGATCTGCAATGCCTCGGGGAAGGTGGCCGAGGGCAGGTAACGCTCGTTGCGCCGCTGCCGGGCCATGTCCGCAAGCTGCGCCCGATCGCGGCCCCAAAGGCGGGTCGGCCGGGCACAGCGCGCGAACTGAATCGCGAGCGCCGTTCCCCACGAGCCCGCTCCGAGCACGGCAACCGGCGGGCCGCTCGCGGAAGGGGCGCTCACGGTCGGCGCAGCCGCGGTGTCCGTCAATTCGGCTGAGGGCTGGCCGGTGCGTCCTGCGAATTCTGATTCGTGTTCGCGGCGAACAGTGCGTCGAAGTTCACCGGCGGCAGCAGCAGCTGCGGGAAGCCCCCCTGAGTGATCAGGTGAGAGACCTGAGCCCGGGCATACGGGAACAGCACGCTCGGGCAGATTGCGCCGAACGCGCGCTTGGTGTCCTCTTCCGACAGGTTGCGCAGCAAAAACACCCCAGCCTGTTTGACCTCGACCAGGAAGGCCGTCTTCTCTCCCTGCTTGGCGGATACGGTCACGGTCAGCACCACTTCCTGAATCTCCGGCGAAAGTTCCGTCACGCCGGTCTGCAGGTCCAGATTGATCTGCGGGTTCCAGTTGCCTTCGCCGCGCGGTCCATCCGGGGCCTCGTACGAGCAGTCCTTGAGGTACACGTGCTGCAGGTGAAGGATCGGGCCGGTGGTCGCTTCGGGTGCCGGCGCGATGCCGGCGGCTTCATTCGCCATGGTTCAAACTCCGCTGTTCAAAAGTGTCTCGAGGCCGCCACGGGCATCGAGCGCATAGAGATCGTCACAACCGCCGATATGCCGCTCGCCGACGAAAATCTGCGGTACGGTATGCCGCCTGCTGCGCGCGATCATCTCGGCGCGCGCCTCCGGCGACGCATCTACGTCGATTTCCCGCACGGTAGCGCCTTTTTCCCGCAGCAGGCGCCGTGCGCGCTCACAGTATGGGCACCAGCTCGTGGCGTACAGGAGCACCGGAGGCCCGCTCATGTGCCGCCGCCCGCCTGTTTCTCCACCGGCAGGTGCTCGGCGCGCCACGCGGACAGCCCGCCGCGCAGGGTCACCGCCTGCGCGAAACCCTGCTCGCGCAGCTGGCGCACCGCGGCCGCGGCCAGCGAGCCGGTATTGCAGCACACGATCAGCGATTTACCCTGGTGCTTCTTCAGCAGCTCCGCGGCCTTGAGAACCTGCTCCCCGTCCATGCGGCGCGCGCCCGGCACGTGTCCGTCCGCGAATTCGCCCGCCGACCGCAGATCGATGGCCAGCGCGCCGCGATTCATCAGCTGGATGGCCTCTTGCGGCGATACGGAGGCGAAACTTTCGGATCGAGCCCGGATCTCGACCACGATCGCGACGACCGCCACCGCGGCGGTTCCCCAAACCAACAGAGGATGCAGATCGCTATAGTGGGCGAGATTGTCGGTAAACACAGCAATGCCAGTGGAAATAAATAGAGAAGAAGATGATATCGGGCGCCAAAAGGTCGCGCATTATAGCGCCCCAATGCAATCCGGCATGTCTCTTCGGCTCCGTGCCCCGATCCCCAGGTCGTGGGTCCTTACGCTCGCGCTCGCGCTGCTCGCGACTGTGCCCGCCAGGGGCCGCGTCGTACCCCAGCTGGCGGCACGCCGGGCTCAGGCGCAGTTGCAGGCCGTCCAGGCTCAGATCGCGCGCATCGTCCGCCAGGTCGATCAGTCGCGCATCGAGCAGAGCCGCCTCACCCGCCAGCTGCGCGCCACCGAGCAGTCCGCGGGGGCAGCCCGGGCGGCGCTTGCCGCAATCCGCCGCGAGCGGGACGTCGACGCCGCGCGGCGCGCACGGCTGGCGGCGCGCCGGCGTTCGCGCCAGGTACAGCTGGCCCGCACGCGCCGCGCCTTGGCGGCGGAATTCCGTTCGGCCTACCTGATCGGAGGACAAGGCGCGCTCACGCTGCTGCTGAATCACGGCAATCCGGGACGCATGCAGCGGATGTTCGCCTACTACAGCTATTTCGGCCGCCAGCGGGCCGAGGCCATCCACGCCATCGAGGCGGACCTGCGGCATATTGCTCAGCTGGACCGGCAATTGAGCGCCGCCGATGCTCAGCTCGCCGGGCTCGAGCGCCAGCGGCAAAAACAGCTCAGCGCCCTCGAGCGCGCCAGCGCGCAGCGCCGCCAGGTGCTGGCGGACATCGCCGGGCGTACGCGCACGCGCGCGCAGCGCCTGCTTCGCTTGCGCGCTCAGCGACGGGGCCTGATGTCGCTGCTCGCGGCGTTGCGGCGGGCCGAGGCCCGCATGCCCGCCGAGCGGCCGCATCAGCGCTTTGCCCGGCTGCAGGGACACTTGCCCTGGCCCGTTGCCGGACGGCTCATCGCACGCTTCGGTCAGCCGCGGGCCGGCAGCTTGCGCTGGGACGGGGATCTCATCGCCACACAGCTCGACGCGCCGGTCCACGCCGTGGCCGCCGGGAGGGTGGTCTATGCCCACTGGCTGGCCGGCCTGGGCCTGCTGATCATCATCGATAACGGCGGCGGATATATGAGCCTCTACGGCCACAATGATCATCTCGATGCGCAGGTCGGGCAGCAGGTGGCGGCCGGACAGGTCGTCGCGGCGGCGGGCGACACCGGAGGCGCGAGCCGACCGGAGCTGTACTTCGGCATCCGCCACGGCACCCAGCCGGTCGATCCGCGACTGTGGCTCGAGCACCATGCCCGGTAAACTCGCACCATGATCGCGTGGCTCATCGACCTCGTTCTGCACCTGAACCGGCATCTGGCGGCGCTGCTGGCCGCGGTCGGCATTTGGACCTATCCGATCCTGTTCAGCATCATCTTTGCGCAGACCGGGCTCGTGGTGGCGGTGTTTCTGCCCGGGGACTCGCTGCTGTTCGGCGTTGGAACACTCGCCGCCGTGGACACGACGGGCAGGCTGAGCGCGCCGTTGGCCTCGCTGGTGTTGGGTCTGGCGGCCGTGCTCGGCTACGCGGTCAACTACGGCGTCGGAAGGCGGATCGGGCCGCCCGCGTTCAGCGGCCGCTACCGGCTGCTGAAGGTCGAATACCTGCGCCGGACCGAGGCGTTCTTCCAGCGTCACGGCGGCAAGGCCGTCGTCGTCTCCTGCTTCATCCCCGTCATCCGCACCTGTATGCCCTTCGTCGCCGGCGTCGGGCGCATGCCCTACGCGCGCTTTCAGCTCTACAGCGTCCTGGGCGGCTTCACGTGGGTGTTGCTGCTGCTCTGGGGCGGGTATTTTTTCGGCAACGTGCCGCTCGTCCGGCACAACTTCGGGCTCGTCACGATCCTCATCATCGTGGTCTCGCTGATCCCGGTGGCGCTGCCCTTCCTGAAGCGGCGGCGGGCGCCGGCCGGGCAGTAAGCGGCTTCGGGACGGTCTTCGCGGGACGTCTCGCGGACGCTCGGTGATGAAGCAGGCCCGGACTTCAACGCACCCCGGCGCAATGTAAGCGTGACGCGCGGGTCCGCGCCGGAATCGCGCGGCGCCGCGGGTCGTGGCAGGCGCCGCCGCGACAATGTGGTGAATGCGTATTCGCCGCGCTCGACCCGACGCGGCAGAGTTCGGCTGATCGCGGCGGGCGTATCATGCCGCCGTCGGGGAGGGGAGATGGTCGCGACATACGATTACATCATCGTCGGCGCCGGCTCGGCGGGCTGTGTCCTCGCCAACAGGCTGAGCGCCGATCCGACGGCGCGCGTGCTGGTGCTGGAGGCAGGCGGTCGGGACGATTCGTTCTTGATCCACATGCCCGCGGGCATCGGCCGCCTGGCGACTCCGGATGTGAATTGGCTCTACGAGACGGAACCGCAGGCGCACCTGAGCGGCCGGCGCTTGTTCTGGCCGCGGGGCAAGACGCTCGGCGGATCGAGTTCGATCAACGCGATGGTCTACATCCGTGGGCAGCCCGGAGATTACGACCACTGGCGGGATCTCGGCAACGCCGGTTGGGGCTACCAGGACGTCCTGGCTTACTTCCGCCGCAGCGAGAACAACGAAGCGATCTGTGACGAACTGCATGGCTGTGCGGGGCCGCTGACCGTCTGTGAGCGCCGCTACACCAATCCGCTGAGCCACGTGTTCGTCGCGGCCGCCGTGGCCGCCGGAATTGCCCGCAATCCGGATTTCAACGGCCGCCAGCAGGCCGGAGCGGGACTCTACCAGGTGACGCAGAAGGCCGGGATGCGCTGCAGCGCGGCGAGCGCCTATCTGCATCCCGTCGCCCGCCGGCCCAACCTGACAGTCATGACGGGGGCGCACGTTCTGCGCATTCTGTTGAACGGGCCGCGCGCGGTCGGTGTCAGCTATGCGTTCGCCGGTCGGACGGCCGAGGCGCACGCGGCGCGCGAGGTGCTGCTCGCCGGCGGCGCGATCAATTCACCGCAACTGCTGCTCCTGTCAGGCATCGGGCCGGCCGATGAGATCCGGGCGCACGGCATCCGGGTCCACCACGACTTGCCGGGTGTCGGACGCAACCTGCAGGATCACCTGGACGTGCATGTCATTCATGCCTGCGCGCAACCCGTGACGCTCGATCACGCGGCGCGCGGGTTTGGCGCGGCGCTCACCGCTGCGCGCTATGCCTTGCTCAAGAACGGGCCGGGCGTGAGCAACATTGCGGAGGCCGGCGCGTTCTTGTCCAGTGGCACCGATGTGTCCGCCCCGGATGTGCAGTTACATTTCATTCCGGCCTACGTCGTCGATCATGGCCGGCGCCGAATGCCCGGTGCCGGCATGACTCTGCATGTCTGCTACCTGCGTCCCGCAAGCCGCGGGACGATCCGTCTCGCCGGCGCCGATCCCGCCGCCGCACCGCGTATCGATCCGGGCTACCTCTGCGAGCCCGGGGATCTCGCGCCGCTCGTCGAGGGCATTCGGCGGGCCCGCGACATCTACGCACAGACGCCATTTCGTCCCTATCTGGGTGCCGAGGTGTTTCCCGGCGCCGGATGCCGTGACCGCAAGGCGCTGGCGGACTACGTGCGCGCAGCCGCGGAGACCGAGTACCACCCGGTGGGGACGTGCAGGATGGGCGCCGATGCGCTGGCGGTGGTGGATGCCGAGCTGAGGGTCCGGGGCATCGAAGGACTGCGAGTCGTGGACGCATCGATCATGCCGACCCTGGTCAGCGGCAACACGAATGCGCCGACGATCATGATCGCGGAGAAGGCCGCCGATCTCATCCGCGGTCGGACCAGTTCCGTCTGAAGACCGGCGTGCGGCGTGAGGGTGCGACGGCGTGTCGCGCGGCGTGGTGTCTTGAGCGTATTCGCCGCTCATCCCGGCGCGCGGCGCGCGTTTGCACGCGGCTGAGCCAACCGCCGGTGAAGCCCGCGCGCAGCAGGCCGGCGCGAATGTAGGGGTTGCGGCGCATGATCCGCCAGATCAGGTGGCTGCGCTCGTTCTCGATCATCGCGATGATTGGACCCTGGTCGATGCCAATGAAGGCGCCGTCGACCCAGCCGCGGCCGGGCACGACGTGGCCGGTGTGAGCCAGCTTGGCATCGGTGAAGCTGGGGTTGAATGAATCGAGGAACCCGTAACGGGTGTAGATCATGTCGCCGTATCGGCGCAGAAGCGCCTGCGTCGCCTCGGTCACGTACCTTGGGGCGAACAGCAGGGAGCCGATCGCCGCGGTCGGCGCGATCGTGCCGTCGTCGACATTGTTCTTGGTGATTCCGCGCGCGGCATAGCCGTAGAACTGGCGCATTCTGCCGTGATAGGGGGCTCGGACGTATCCCGGCCCATCACAGGCCGTGAACCCCCAGATGTTGCGGCCGTAGCCGGCCCATCCCTTCGGGTCGATGATGGCGTATCTGCGCTGCACCAGCGTCGCGATCGTGGCGTTCAAAAAGTAGGTTTCTCCCTCCGAGCGCATGAACGAGTCGGCGATCCCACGCAGATCGACCCACGTCGCCGTGTACTGATAGCCGAACTGCGGACCGAAGGACAGCAGGGTCAGGCCGCCGAGGCTGCGCAGATGGCGCTTGTCGGTGGCGCTCCACGCCTTCCAGGCATTCTTGCGCAACGGGTGCGTGGGCGAGCCCAGACCGAGAATGTAGAGGATGGACGCCTCGTTATAGCCGTGCCACAGCCACTTGGAAAAGCCGTGGCTCGGATACCAGGCCATGCTGACCAGTCCGCTGGTGCCGGGCGCGGCCCAACGCCAATTGACCCGCCGGTACAGCCGATTGGCCAGCTGCCGAATCCGCCGTTCCGTCGGAGTGTCGCGATCGAAGTACTCCCCGGCCGTCAGAACACCGGCCATGAGCAGGGTGGTATCCATGGTCGAGAGCTCGCTGTTGCGATACCTCAGGCCCGTGCGCATGTTGAGGAAGTGGTAGAAGAAGCCATGATAGCCGGCGTCCCGCCGGTGTCCGGATCCTTGCGGAAGACTCCACAGGAAAGAGAGAACCTTCAGGACCCGCGCGGCGGCGGCTCGCCGGCTGACGTACCCGCGGTAGGCTCCAATCACGTCGGCCGTCAACGCGAAACCGACGGCCGAAATACTCGAGGGTCCGCGGGACGGCCAGCGATCGGGGCTCAACCCGGTGAACGGATTGGCCGTGTCCCAGAAGTAGTCGAACGTGCGCCGCTCGATGTCGCGAAACATGCGGCGCGGGCGGCGCGCGAGACTGCGCACGCAACCCCGGGGAAGGGGCGCAATCGGGTTCGACGGCGGCACCAGCGACGATGCGGACGGGCAGGCGTTCCCGGAAGACGTGTTGCGCAGACCGGGGCGCTGCGGCGTCGTCGCCAGCACCGTCGGCTCTGTCGCGCGGATGGCCGATCGTGTCGCCCGGTCGGCCAGTTGCCTCGCCTGCGCGCCCAGTTGGCTCACCTGGGCCGCCAGCAGCTTTGCCCGGATGGCCGTCTGATTCGAGGACGGGTGTGCACAGGCCGAAAGCGCCAGCGCCGCCAGCGCGCTCAGCATGCCGACCCAGCGGGTCGCAGCAAAGATTTTCATTGCGCGTTCGCAGAGTCTCATGTCGCTACGCGCCGACGCTCGCGGGTTTGCCGATAGTTGCGGAACCGATCATCACACTAGTGCGGCTGGAAGCCCGGTCCAGACGATGAATCCCGGGTAAGCGGCACGCGCGCGAGGACAACCGTCATCTGATGCGCAACGTGCTTGATTTGGCCGCTCGGTACCATGGCATCGAGTATAGTCCATCAGATTCAGATTATTAGAGCCCGCTGTGCCCGCACGGTTCATTGCGGCCACGCAAATCCGCGGCGCAAACCGTTCGACGGAATGTCCCGGGCCGAGCGCGATCAACCCGGCATTCGATCGATAATAGCCCTGCGCGTCAAGCGTCGGCGCGATCGCCGGCGTTTACCCCGCGGCTCGCCCATTCCACCGCGTTTGCGGGAATCCGACTCCCTCAACGGCCCAACGCGCACCGCGTCCACGGCCCGTCGAGGCCCGGGTCGCTGAGGGCGGAAAAAATCCGCGCGACGGCACGCTGCACCGGCTGCCGGTAATATCGGCGGCCATGACTAACCAGGCCCTCAGCGGCCGAACGATCGCGGTGCCCGAGAGCCGTGAGCTCGAAGTGTTCGCCGCGCTGCTCGAGCGGCGCGGCGCGCGAGTGATCCGCTGTCCGCTGGTGGCGATTCGCGATGCGCCTGATCCCGCGCCGGTGCTTGCGTGGTGCCGCCGCTTCGTGGCCGGCGAATTCGACGACCTGATTCTGCTCACCGGGGAGGGACTACAGCGCATTCTCTCGTGCATCGAGCGGCACGAGCCGACGCTGCGCGCCCCATTTCGCGCAGCGCTCGGCAACGTACGGGCCATCACCCGCGGCCCGAAGTCCGGCAAGGCTTTGCGCGAGCTCGGGACGAAATCCGACATCGCCGCCGAGGTGCCTACGACGGAGGGAGTCATCGCGGTCTTGCGCTCGCTCGATCTGCGCGGACGGTGTGTGGCCGTACAACTCTACGGCACCGAACCGAATCGTCCGTTGATCGATTTCCTCGGCACCGCGGGCGCCGAGGTCGCGATCGTGGCACCGTACGTGTATGCGGATGCCGCTGACGACCAGGCCGTCCGCACACTGTTGGCGCAGCTCGGTGCCGGCGGCATCGATGCCATCGCATTCACCAGTTCCGCGCAAGTCGAGCGATTGATCGCCGTGGCCTCCGAAGAGGCCGCGCGGGCGGCGTTGCGGTGCACCCTGGTCGCGGCGGTGGGGCCGCGGGTCGCCGCGACTCTGCGCCGGCACGGGGTCGAGCCGTCTCTGGTGCCCGCCGACGCGTTCTTTCTCAAGCCGCTGACCCGGGCGCTGGAGCAGGCGCTGGCGTGAGCCGCGACGCGGCTCGGGTTCCGCGGCGCCGCGCGCCGCTCACTCGGCGCCCGCCATCAGCCGTTTCACCGGCGGTGTGATCAGCAGCATGAGCGCGCCGCCGATGACGCTCCACCAGAAGAGCCGCAGATACAGCGCCGGCAATGTCGCGAGGTCGTGCGCGTCATAATCGCCGGAGAACAGCCCGGCCAGGATGCTGCCGAGCGAAATCGTGAGAAACCACAGCCCCATGGTCTGTCCGGCGAAGCGCTTGGGCGCCAGCTTGGTGGTGGATGACAGCCCGACGGGCGAGAGACACAGCTCGCCGCAGGCGTTGAGGAAGTAGGTGGCCGTGAGCCACAGCGGCGAAACCCTCTCGCCCCGCGTCACGCGCAGCGCCGCCGCATACATCACCAGCATGCCGGCGCCCATCAGCAGCAGCCCCCACGCGAACTTCGCCGGCGAGGACAGATCGCGGCCACTGCGTCCGAGCCGCACCCACAACGCCGCGAACACCGGCGCCAGCGCGATGATGAAGATCGGGTCGACGGCCAGCATGTCGCCCGCCGGCATGTGCCAGCCGAAGACGTTGCGGTCGGTGTAGCGCTGCGCGAACAGGGTGAAGGACCCGAACATCTGCATGTACGCCATCCAGAACACCGTGGAGGCGGTGAACAGCGCGAGCATTGCGAACACCCGGCCGCGCTCCTCGCGATCCAGGCCGCCGAACCATGCCATGTACAGCAGATAGCCGGCCATCAGGACGCCAACGATCCACGAGATCGCTTCGGACAGTGCTACGGCATTGACGGCGATGCGGCCCGTCAGCATCACCGCCGTGATGGCGGCGATGCTGACGGTCAGAATCCACAGCGCGAGCCAGGAGCGGCGCCGGGTGACCGCCGGGGCCGCGCCGGCGCGGCCTAGATAGCGCCGCGTGGCCAGGAACTGCACCACACCGAACAGCATGCCGAGGGCCGGCAGCACGAAGCCCGCGTGCCAGCCATACGCGTGGGCCACCACCGGCACGAACATCGGGCCGAACAGTGAGCCGATGTTGATGCCGACGTAGAAGAGTGAAAAACCCGCGTCCCGCCGCGAGCCGCTTTCCGGATAGAGCTCCCCGACCGTGGCGCTGACGTTCGGCTTGAGCAGCCCCACGCCGAGGACGTTGAAGATCAGGCCGAGGAAGAACAGCCGGGTGCCGCCCGAGGCGAGCAGCGCATTGCCCAGGATGATCAGCACGCCGCCGGCGAGCACGGCCCGCCGGCCACCGATCAGTCGGTCCGCCACCCAACCGCCGATGAGCGACAGCAGGAAAGTGCCGCCGAAGTACAGTCCCGCGATCGCGTTGGCGCTGCGGTCCCCGAAGGCGAGCCCGCCGCGCCCGCTCGAGGCCACCATGAACAGAATCAGGATCGACTGGATGCCGTAGTAGGTGAACCGCTCCCACATCTCGGTGAAGAACAGGGTCGCGAGGCCCCGGGGGTGGCCGAACAGGGTTCGCTCGGTTGCGCGCGGCGCGCCCACGGCTCGATCGGCGTCGGTCGGATGCATCGCTCCCCCGCTTTGGTCTTCTTGTGCCGGCTCGCCGGCCGGGTCAGGGCGCCGTGCCCGATTCGTCCTCGGCCGGCTCGCTCTTCGGTCGTACCAGGATGCGCGCCATGAGCACACCGGCCTCGAACAGCAAGTACATCGGCAGCGCCATGATCGACTGCGAGATGGCGTCGGGCGGGGTGACGAAGGCCGCCACGATGAATACCCCGAGCAGCACGTATCCGCGCATCGAGCGCAGCTTCTCCACCGTCACGACGTTCATCGCCACCAGCAGCACCACCGCGACCGGCAGCTCGAACGCGATGCCGAAAGCGAAGAACATCACCAATACGAAATCCAGGTACTGCGTGATGTCGGTCATCATCGCCACGCCCTTGGGCGTGGTGGCGGCGAAAAAGTGGAAGATCGCTGGAAACACCGCGAAATACGCGAAGGTCATCCCGAGGTAGAACAGGACGACCGAGGAGATCAGCAGCGGCAGCGCAAAGCGTTTCTCGTGCCGGTACAGTCCAGGCGCGATGAACGCCCAGACCTGATACAGCACGTAGGGCATGGCCGCGAACAGCGCAACGAAAAAGGCGAGCTTGAAGGGTGTCGTGAACGGCGCCGCCACGCCGGTGGCGATTAGTCCGCCGCCCTTCGGCAGCATCTTCAGCAGCGGTTGCGCGACCAGCGTGAAGAGCCGATTGGCGTAGATCGCACAGGGTATGAAGAGCAATCCGATCGCCATGAGCGCGCGGATCAGCCGTTCGCGCAGCTCGAGCAGATGCGAAATCAGCGAGCTTTCGGCCAGCGTTTCAGACTCGGGGCTCATGCGGGGCGGCGGGGCTCTCGGGCGCTTCGGCGGACTGGGCCGCCGAAACCGGTGCGCCGGCCGGGCGCTCGCCGTTCGGCGGCGCGTCCGTTCCCGGCTCGGACGGTTCGGCCGTCTCGGTGGGATCCCTTGCGGCCGCTTCGGCCGGGGTGGGCTGTGCCGGCGAAGCGCTGCGGTGCCGGCCCTCGAGATCGATTTCCTCTTCGAGCTGCTCCTGGAACTGGCGCGCCATGGCGCGCGCCCGGCCGACCCAGCGACCTACTCGGCGCACGACGGTGGGAAGTTTCTCCGGGCCCAGAACGATCAGGGCCAGGACGAAGATGATCAGGACTTCGGAAAAGCTGAAGTCGAACATGGCGCTTCAGGGCAGATGGCGGGCGGGGACCCATACGCCGCCCCTCACAGCCGCCGCGGCTGCGCGGTCCGGCGCTCCCGCCCTGATCCTCAGGCGTCGCGACCGGTCTTGGAGGCCTGGTTGCTCGTCTTCGTCTCGGAAAACTCGGCGTCGGTACCTTCAGAGCGAATCTGCCGGGATCCGGCTGAGGCATCGGTCTCGTCCCTTTCGCCTTCGTTCATCGCTCTTTTGAAGCCCCGCACGGCGTGTCCCAAGTCATCGCCGATGCTGCGCAATTTCTTGCCACCGAAGATGATGAGGACAACGACCAGGATGACCAGCAGGGTCTTGAAATCGAAATCCATAAGCTCTGGACTCCGCTTACGCGAACATGAAAGAACACCAGATGCGGATGATAGGCCAATTGGGCCCGGAGGGCCGAGAAAGTTTGGCCCCGCGGGGTAGGGGAAAGTCCGGATGTTTCCGCCGGCTCAGGTGCCAAGCCAGAACGTGACCGGACCGTCATTGACCAGCGTTACCTGCATGTGCGCACCGAACTCGCCGGCCGCCACGGGCGCGTGGCGGGCTCGGGCCCGCTCCAGCAGATACGCGAACAGCATTCTCGCCTGCGCCGGTGGCGCCGCCATGCTGAATCCCGCCCGGCTGCCGCGGGCGGTATCGGCGGCCAGCGTGAACTGTGGCACCAGCAGCAGCCCGCCCGCCGTCTCGGCCAGCGAGCGGTTCATCCGGTCGTTCTCATCGGCGAAGATGCGATAGCTCAGCAGCCGCTCGAGAAGCCGGTCCGCGTCCCGGGGCTCGTCTCCCCGCTTTACCCCGATCAAGGCCAGCATGCCCGGCCCGATCGCCCCCAGCGGACGTCCTCCGGCGCTCACTTCGGCGCGCGTCACACGCTGAATGAGTCCGATCATGGCGCGGCGCGGCCCGGGCGCAACGGCGCTCGGCTGGCGTCCGAGCCCGGCGGTCCGATAAGATTAGAAGCTAGTTTGCGCACTTGGCCGGAGGTCGCGATGTCGAAACTTTGGCTGCGTCTACCTGTGCGTTCGGGCGTGCGTCTCGCTACGGCGATCGTCGCGCTCTCTTGCGGAACTCTCGCCGCGTCGGCCTCGGCTCAACAGCCGCCGCTCGGTAACGCGCGAGAAGGCAAGATTATCGGCTACACCTGTCTGGGCTGTCACGGGATCAAGGGATACCGCAACGCCTATCCCGATTACAATGTGCCGCGGTTGCGCGGGCAGTCGCCCCAATATCTGTACGACGCGCTGAAGGAATATCGCAGCGGCGCACGCGCGTATCCGACGATGCACCTGCAAGCGCTCTCGCTCGATCCTCAGCAGATGCGCGACGTGGCCGCGTACCTCGCCGGCAAGCCGGTGACGGCCGGGCCGGTGCCGGCTTCCCGAATGCCCGCGCAGGCGGCGGTCTGCGCCTCCTGTCACGGCAGCAACGGCATCGGGGTCGCGCCGATGTACCCGACGCTTGCGGGCCAACACGAAAGCTACCTGATCCGGGCTCTGCGCGAGTACCAGAGCGGCTATCGCAAGAACCCGATCATGAATGCGATGGCCGCCTCGCTGAGCGCGACCGACATCCGCATCGTTGCCGCCTACTTCAGCCGGCTGCGGCCCGGGCTGCATACCGTTCCGCGCCCCCTGTTCAAGTGGACGGTCAAGAAATAATTTGCGGGTGAGCGGGGGGTCGCGCGCCCCCGGAAAACAAAGGGGCTCGTCGCGCGACAGCGACGAGCCCCTCGGCCGGACCCCGGCGGGGTTACTGCGCTTGAACCGGCACGAACGTCGTGACGTCGCCGTTCTTGACCAGCAATGCGACGTCGCCGTCCTTGGCATGGTTCACGATCGCGTTCAGCTGGTCGGGCGTCGAGACGCGCTGACCGTTGGCGGACAGGACGATGTCGCCGGGTTGGATGCCGGCGTCGAGCGCCGGGCCGCTGACTCCTTCGACTTCGAGTCCGCCGCGCACGTCGTTCTGCTGCTGCTCATTGCGAGTCAGCGGCCGAACCACCAGACCCAGGCGTCCGCCGGGCTGCCCCGAGGAATTCTTCGCCGTCAGCGTGCCGTTCCTGCCCATCGCGCCGAGCTTGGCGGCGATCTGATGCTCGGCGTGATTGCGCCAGACGGTCAGGTGCACCACGGTGCCGGGCGTCAGGCTGGCCACGCGAACCGGCAGGTCGGTCATGCGCTCGATCTTGTGGCCGTTCAGCGCAAGGATCACATCTCCGCTCTTGAGGCCGGCGGCCTGCGCCGGGCTGCCGGGATTGACGTGCGTCACCAGCGCGCCTTCGGGCGCCGGCAGTCCGAACGCATTGGCGGTGACTTGATTGACCGGCTGGATGAGGATGCCGAGCTCGCCGCGGCTGACGTGCCCGGTGGCGATCAGCTGATCGGCGACGTGCATCGCCACGTTGATCGGAATCGAGAACGACAGGCCCATGTATCCGCCCGAGCGGCTGTAGATCTCCGAGTTGATGCCGACCACCTGGCCCTGCATGTTGAACAACGGGCCGCCCGAGTTGCCGGGATTGATCGGCACGTCGGTCTGGATGAACGGCACGTAGTCGAACTTGTTGGAGTTCGGCAGGACGCGGCCCTTGGCGCTGACGATGCCGGCGGTGGCGGTGTAGTCGAATCCGAACGGCATGCCGATGGCCAGCACCCACTGGCCGACCCGCAAGCTGTTGGAGTTGCCCAGCTTGACCGTCGGCAGGTTGTTGACCGGAATCTTGACGACCGCGATGTCCGAGATCTTGTCCATGCCGACGACCTTGCCCGGGTACTCGCGCCGATTGTGCAACTCGACGGTTATCTTGCTGGCGCCGGCGACCACGTGGGCATTGGTGAGAATGAGGCCGTCGGGGCGGATGATGAACCCGGAGCCCAGTCCTTCGACCGGTTGCGGGTGCTCGTACGGGAGGTTGCGGAAGAACGGCGCAAACGGGCTGTTGGGTCCGAACGGAGTGCCCTCGCCCTGCTGCGGCCCGGGATTCGGCGCTTTCTCCACGACCTTGATGCTCACGACCGCCCGGGAGTATTTCTTGACGAGCGTGGAGAAGTCCGGTAACTGCACCGCCACGCCATTACCCGGCATGGAGGAGGTCAGCGCCTCCGGCGGAGTGTTCGCCGCGTTGGCCGAGCGCACGCTGTACATCGCGGCGAGCGGAGCGGCGCCGATCAGCACGCCGAGCGCCACGGCGATCAGCGGATTACGAAACACTTTCCTCATGGTCATATCAGCCTCTGCAAAACCGGTTGTCTGGAAACACCATACGCCACCATCAGAGCATAAGCGGGCAATCTTAAGTGATCCTTAAGGCCGCGCCGGGCCCGTCGGAACTCACCGGGGTCTTTATCCGCTCATCTTGCGCGGGTGTCCAGCCAGTGGACGAGGCCCCGAGTGTTCAGTTCGAGATCTCCCCGGAGCAGTTCGCGCAGGCGCGCCGCCCCAACTGGACAGCCATGATTCACGGCCAGTCCGTGCCAGAGCTTCCACATGGCTTCCCCGATGGCGGCGGCGCGATCCGCGGCCATGGCGGCCTCGCGCGCGATGCGCTCGAGCTCCCGGATCTGATGCTGCAAAGATGCGCCGAGCCGCGGCACGCCGACGACCCGGCTGTAATGCATCAAGTACATGGTCTCGGGCTTGCGCTCGAGCAGCCGGTCGATGGAGGCGCACAGCTGGTCGGGATCGAACTGTGTCGGGGTGGTGGTGGGCAGGATGAAAGCGCCGGCAGCGCTGTCGAGCTCCCGGTACGAGATGCCGAATGTGTCGCCCGTGAACGCGCAGCGATGCGCCGGGTCGACGAAGGCTTGGTGGTGCAGCGCATGGCCGGGGGTGTGCAGGATCTCGAAGGCCCGGCCCGCCAGGCTCAGGCGCTCGTCGTCCTGCGTGATCCGGACCCGCTCGGCGGCGATGGGCTCGATGTGCCCGTACAACCGCTCGAAGCGTTCCGCACCGTAGACGGCCCGGGCGCCGGCGATGAGCTTGGCCGGATCGATCATGTGCGGCGCGCCGCGTGGATGCACGACGCACACCGCATTCGGCAGCGCGCGCATGAGCCGGCCGGCGCCTCCGGCGTGATCCAGGTGGACGTGGGTGAGCAGGACGAACTCGACCGCCTCGGGCGCCACGCCGAGCGCGCGCAGCCCCGCCAGCAGATACGGCACCGAATCGTTGGTGCCGACGTCGACGAACGCTGCCCGAGAGCCCTGCTGCACGACGTGCGCGGCGGCGTGACCAGGATATAGATATTCAGCATCGATCGCCGTGATGCCGTCGGGATGGCGCCACAGCCTTGGGGTCGGCAGCGCGGTCGCTTCATCGTTCATGCGGCGATGGTAGCGGGTTGAGTTAGCATAGGCACATGTCTTTCCCGACGATGGCTGGCCGGGCGCTCGCCGCCACGGCGCTGCTCGCAATTTGTCTCATGTCGTGCGCGGCGGCGCGCTCCACCGTCGTCCTCGACCGCCAGGGTGGCACGCTGCACTTCAGCGATATGCCGGCGCCCGAGCCGCAAATCACGCGCCGTCTGGCTCGTGCGCAGCGCTGGCGCGGCTCGCGCTTCCTCGGCTGGCTGCCGGGCGGCGGAATGCTGATCGACGTGCACGACCGGGGCCGGCATATGCTGGGGCGGATCACGTCCCCGGGGTCCATGCCGGCCACGCTCGCCGCTCCGCCCGGCCGGATCCCGTGGGCGATCGCCCCGCGCGTGGGTACGCGATTGCTGTACGCGCAGCGATCGACGCGCGGTACCGAGTGGTATGTGATCGGTCCGCATGCGGCCGCTCATACGCTCGTGTCCGGCCAGCCGGTGATCGGTCTGCCCGTCTGGTCGACGCACGGTCGGCGCATTGCGTTTCTCGGCGCCACCCCGGATGGCGATCGGGAGGCGGTCTATGTCACGGATGCCGTGCCGGCCGGGCTTGCGCGACTGGTGGTCGGCGGGCTGGCCGGCCGCTGGCGGCTGCTCGACTGGTCGCGCGGCGGGCGGCACGTGCTCTTGAAGAACGATGTGGGGCCCGACGACGAGTCGCTCTATCTCGGGCGCATCGCCGACGGCCAGCTGCGGCGGCTGCCCATCCCCGCGGCCCGCATCCGCTCCGCCCGTTTCGCCCCCGGCGGAGCCGCGATCGATTTCGTTTCGAACCAGGACGGGCGGTACGAGCGGTTGCTGCAGTTGGACGACGCTTCGGGACGTGTGCGGGCGCTCTCGGCCCGGGCCTCCTGGAGCGTCGGGCCGTTCGCGGCCAGTCCCAATGGCCACTACATCGCCTACACGCTGGATGACGACGGACACAGCATCCTGCACGTGGTCAATCGGCGGCTGCAGCTCGATGTCGCGGTTCCGTGGCGGCAGCACGATGGGGTCATCGATAACCTGCAGTTCGATTCCGGGCACCGCCTGGGCTTTACCTTCGAGTCCGGCTGGCAGCCGCCCGAAGCGTACGTCTATGACGTCCGGCGCGGTTTGATTCGGCGCTGGACGCGCGGGACCCCGGGCTCACGGGCAACCGCGGCGCCGGTCGCGGGCCGGCTCATCCACTATCCGACCTGGGACCGGGTCGACGGGCATTGGCGGATGCTGTCCGCGTACGTCTATCTGCCGCCCGGGCCCGGGCCCGCACCCGTGCTGATCGTGCTGCACGCCGGCGCCGCCGGTCAGTTCCGGCCCCGGTGGCGGCCGTTCCTGCAATTCGTGACCAACGATCTCGGCTACGCGGTGATCGCGCCGAACGTGCGCGGCTCTTCAGGTTACGGGCGGGCCTTCCGCGCGCTCGCCGACGGAACCCATCGCACGGATGCGCTCCGCGACATCGGCGCGCTGATGGTCTGGATCGGTCTGCAGCCGGGGTTCGACGTGCGCCGGATAGCGGTGATGGGCCGCGGGTACGGCGGTTGGCTGGCGGTGAACGCGCTGGCTTTGTTTGATGGGCATCTGCTCGGGGCGATCGACATCGACGGCATCGCCAACCTCGCCGACTACGTCGCCCACGGTCCCAAATCCCAACGTCAGTTCCGCGCGGCGCGGTTTGGCAATCCGCAGAACCCGCAGACCGCCGAGTTTCTGCGCCGGATCTCTCCGATCGGCAACGTGCGGCGCATCGTCCGGCCCGTACTGATCGTGCAGGGGCTCGCCGGAGGCGGTGCGCGCGCGGCCGATGCCCGGCAGCTGGCCTACCTGCTGCGCTTCTATGGCGACCGAGTCGAGCTGCTGACCGCGGCCAACGCCAGCAGCGATTTCACGCCCAGGGCCGACCGGCTGGCCTACCGCGCCGCCATCGCGCAGTTCCTGCTGGCGTTGAAGTCGCAGACCGCGAAATGAGGCGCGGTCCGATACCGGGCCGACGCTGACTGCGGGGGGATGCGCCGGCGCGTAGGGACCTCAGGTCTTCGACTCCGTTGGAAACGAGACCGTTACCGCCAGTCCGCGGCCGCCTTCTCCTTCGCCGAGCTCGATGTCCGCTCCGTGGGCGTCGGCGATGGCCTTGACGATGGCGAGCCCCAGGCCGCTTCCAGGCACCTGCGTGCCGGGATGGCGGTAGAAACGGTCGAACACCCGGGAGCGCTCCTCGGGCGCGATGCCCGGCCCATTGTCGGCGACCTTCAATTTCACCGGGTCGCCGGCCGCGCCGGGCGCGGTCACGGATACATCGACCCGGCCGCCCCGGGGCGTGTAGCGCACGGCGTTGTCGACCAGATTGCGCACGAGCGTCGCGACCGAGTCCGGTTCCCCCTGGATGAGCGCCCGCTGCGCTTCCGCCATGCCGAGGTCGATCCCGCGTGCGTCGGCAAGCGGGACCAACTCCGCGACCACCTCGCGCGCGAGCTCATCGAGCGCAATGCGGCCGCGCGCCGCCTCGGCGCGCGGCGCCTGCCGCTCGAGCGAAAGCAGCTGCTCGACCAGCCGGATCGAGCGCTGCACGCCGGCCGAGAGCCTTTGCGTCGCCTCGGTCCGCTCCTCGTCGGTCCCGGCCCGTTCCAGGGCGCCGAGCTGCAGATGCAGCGCGGTGAGCGGTGTGCGCAGCTCGTGGGCCGCGTCCGCGATGAACGCACGCTCACGCTCGAACGTGCCGGTCAAACGCCCGAGCAGCTCGTTCAGCGCCCCGACCAACGGTTGGACCTCATCGGGCAGGCCCGCAAGCGGCAGGGCCTCCAGCGCGTCCAGGCGGCGAGCCTTGACCGAGGCGGCGAGCCGCTGCAGCGGCTCGAGCGCGTGGCCGACGGCAAACCACACCAGGAGCCCGAGGATCGGCACGGCCAGCGCGAACGGCACGAGCGCCTTCATCGCCAACTCGATCGCCTGTTGCTGGCGCACGCGCATCAGCTGCGCCACCTGGATTACGCGGGTCGGCGAGGCAACGCCGTAGACACGCCAGCTGCCGTCGGGCGTCTTGACCGTGGAGAAGCCCAACGCAGTCAGGTTCGGCAGCGAAGTATGCACCGGCGTTCGATAAATCAGTTGGCCGTAGATCGTCCAGACCCGGATCACGAAGCCGTAGGCCCGGGCGCGCGACGGAATCGACGACGGCAACGGCCAGAGATACTCGACCGGCAGATCGCGCAACACCAACGCCGTCTGCTCGAGGTGATAGTCGAAAAATCCATCGGCCTGCTTCAGCGCATTGCGGTATACGACCACGCCGCCGCACAGGCCGACGACGGCGATGCCGCCGAGGAGCCACGCGAGCAGGCGTGCCCGCAGCGAGCGGACAGTCATGCCGGACGCACCCGGTAGCCGACGCCGCGCACCGTGAGAATGAAATCGGATCCGAGCTTGCGGCGCAGCCCGTGCACGTGCACCTCCACGGCGTTACTGTCGATTTCCTCGCCCCAGCCGTAGAGCCGCTCCTCGATCCGTGCGCGCGAGTGGATGGTGCCCGGACGCTCCATGAGCAGATGCAGCAGCGCGAACTCCTTGGGCGAGAGGGCGATCTCCTCGACGCCGCGCCGCACGGTGTGCGTGGCGGGATTGAGGGTCACGCCCAAGTGCTCGATCGCGGGCGCGGAATGTCCGGATTTGCGGCGCAGCAGCGCGCGGATGCGCGCGGCCAACTCGTCCAGATCGAAGGGCTTGACCAGATAGTCGTCGGCGCCGGCATCCAGGCCCTGCACCCGGTCGCAGACCGCGTCCCGCGCGGTGAGAATGATCACCGGCATGCCGTTGCCGCGCGTGCGCAGGCCGCTCAAGACTTCGAGCCCGGCCTTGCGCGGCAGGCCCAGGTCGAGCAGCAGCAGGTCGAAGGATTCGGTCTCGAGCACCTGCTCGGCGGTTTCCCCGTCGTGCACCCAGTCGACCGTGAACCCATCGCGCCGTAGCCCGGCGCGGATCGCCTCGCCGATCATGGCGTCGTCTTCCACCAGCAGCAGCCTCACCTCGGCGCCTCCCATCGCGCGCAATTTTTCACCCCGTGGCGGACGCCTCTGCCACAATCAGCGTTGTCCGAGGCCGGTCGATCCATGAGCTCCTCGCATCCAACGCACACCGCGGCCGACGCCCCCGGCAACCCGGCCGCGCTGATCCACGCCGCCGCCGCATTGGGCGTGGCATTGACGGAGCACGATGCCGCGCGGCTACTGCGTCTGCTCGACGAGTTGGCGCGCTGGAATCGCCGCTTCAACCTGACGGCCATCACGAACCGGACCGACATGGTAACGCACCACCTGCTCGACAGCCTCGCCGTGCATCGCCATCTACAGGGCGTGCGCATCGCGGACGTCGGTACCGGCGCGGGCTTCCCGGGCCTGCCGCTCGCGCTGGCCAATCCGGACCGCCGCTTCACGCTGATCGACTCGAACGGGAAGAAGATCCGCTTCGTCTCCCATGCGGCGCACGTCCTGGGGCTGATGAACGTCGACACGCTGCAGGCGCGCGTCGAGGCCTTGCGGCCGGACGCCCCGTTCGACACGGTCCTGGCTCGCGCGTTCGCCGCGCTGCCCGCGCTCGTGGCGGCCGTCGCGCCGCTGTGCGGCCCCCGCACCCATATCCTGGCCTTGAAGGGCAAGTGGCCGAAGGAGGAGATCGCTGCCCTGCCCCCGCGCTGGCGGGTCGAATCGCTGCCGCTGACTGTGCCGGGGCTTGCCGAGGACCGCTGCCTGATCGTGCTGAGCGCCCAGCGTTAACGATTGGCGACGGCGCCGAGCGGCAGCGCGGTCGTTTCCTTGATGACCGAGAGCGCGATGAACGAGTGCACCGCCTGCACGCCCGGAAAACGCGAGAGGTGATCGAGAAAGAAAGCCTCGTACGCTTTGATGTCTCTGCAGGCGATGCGCAGCAGGAAATCCGTCTCGCCCATCAGCGTGTAGCACTCGAGAATCTCCGGATGGCGGCGTACCGCCTGCTCGAACTTCAGCAGCGCGTCACGCCCATGCCCGGCGAGCTTGACCTGCGAGAAGACCAGCACGTTCAGACCGACCTTCTCGCGATCGAGCAGTGCGACGCGCTTGCGGATGACTCCGGTCTCCTCCAGGCGGCTCATGCGGCGCCAGCAGGTTGAGGGCGTCATTCCCAGGCGTTCGGCGGCCTCGGCAGCCGACAGATTCCCGTGCTCCTGGACCAGGTCGAGGATGCGGACGTCACCACGGTCGAGATCAGCTTGCATGGATCATCTCGTTGTTCGAGGTAACCATGCAATGAATCATTCATCAGATTGAGCCTCTGAGCAAGCTTTGTGAGGCGCCGTGCACCTGCCGGGCGTATGGTGGTTTCGCCCTGGCGCGCTCGCCTCGTCATCTTTGGAGCCGTAACCGTGGATCTATTCACCTCGCCGGACTTCGATGGCCACGAGCGGGTGGTGTTCGGCCACGACGCCGCGACCGGGTTGCGCGCGGTGATTGCGATCCATTCCACGGCGCTCGGGCCGGCGGCGGGCGGCTGCCGGATGTGGACCTATCGCTCCGCCGACGAGGCGCTCACGGACGCTCTGCGCCTTTCGCGCGGCATGAGCTACAAGAACGCGATGGCCGAGCTCGGCCTGGGTGGCGGCAAGGCGGTGATTCTCGGCGATTCGCGCCGGGACAAATCTCCCGAGCTGCTTGCCGCGTTCGGGCGCCTGGTCGACTCGCTCGGCGGCCGATACATCACCGCCGAGGACGTGGGCACAACCACGGGGGACATGGAGCAGGTTGCTCGCCAGACGTCATTCGTGAGCGGCCTGAAGCGCGCGGCCGGTGAAGTCGGCGGCGACCCCGGACCGAAAACCGCTCTGGGCGTCTTCTTTGGCATTCAGGCCGCCGCTCGCTTCCAGCTCGGACGTGAGCTTGATGGTCTGACCGTGGCGGTCCAGGGCCTGGGCGGTGTCGGCTACCCCTTGTGCCGGCTGCTGGCCGACGCGGGTGCTCGCTTGAAAGTGGCCGATGCGCGTGCGGCGGTGACGGAGCAGGTGCGAGACGAGCTCGGGGCCGTCGTGGTGGCGCCTGGCGCCATCGCCGCCGAGGAGGCGGACGTCCTGGCGCCCTGTGCGCTCGGCGCCGTGCTCAATGAATGGTCCATCCCGCAGCTTCGGGCGCGGGTCGTGGCGGGTGCGGCGAACAATCAGCTGGCGCGCGAGGACGACGGGTATGCGCTGATGAAGGCCGGGATTCTGTATGCCCCGGACTATGTCATCAACGCCGGCGGCATCATCAATGTGGCGCACGAGTACCGCGGCGGCGCCTCCGAGACCGAAGTCCGCGCCGATATCGAGAAGATTCCCGGGCGGCTCACCGTGATTTTCGAGCGTGCGAGCCGCGAGGAACTGCCAACCAGCGTCGTGGCCGATCGGTTGGCGCGCGAGCGGTTGCGGGTCGGCCGTCCCGGCTGAATATCCTTCGCACCCCGAGGGTCCCGGGACGGCGGTGAAGTACACTGTCGTCCCCATGAAGCGCGTCATCGCGATCGCCAATCAGAAAGGCGGTGTCGGCAAGACCACCACAGCGGTGAATCTGGCCGCCTCCCTGGCCGCCACCCGGCGGCGCGTGCTGCTGCTCGACGTCGATCCCCAGGGCAATGCCACCATGGGCAGCGGCGTCGACAAGTCGCAGCTCGAGCGCAGCGCCTGCGAGGTCCTGCTCGAGGAAGCCGAGCTCGGCGCGGCGCTGCAGGCGGTCGAGCAGGGCGGCTACGCACTGTTGCCCGCCAATCAGGACCTTACCGCCGCTGAAGTGCGACTGCTCGCGCTGCCCGCGGGCCGTGAGAGCCGCCTGCGGCGGGCCCTCGAGCCGGTGCGCGAAGCCTATGACGTGATCCTCATCGATTGTCCGCCGGCGCTCAACATGCTTACGGTCAACGCATTGGTCGCGGCCGACAGCGTGCTCATTCCCATGCAATGCGAGTACTACGCCCTGGAGGGACTGTCGGCGCTGCTCGGGACCGTCGAGCAGTTGCGCGCCACGGCGAATCCGTCGCTCGAAATCGAGGGCATCCTGCGCACCATGTTCGACCCGCGCAACAATCTGGCCAATGAAGTCAGCGCCCAGCTGCTCATGCACTTCGGTGAGAAGGTGTTCCGTACGGTGATTCCACGCAATATCCGCCTGGCCGAAGCGCCCTCCTTCGGCCGGCCCGTGCTCTTCCACGACAAGGACTCTCGGGGCGCGCTCGCGTACCTCGCGCTCGCCGGCGAAATGATTCGCCGCGGTGAAGCCCAGCGCGATCCGGCGGCCGGCGCCAGCGATCCGGCCGAGCCGCATGAGCCGGATCCGCTGCCGGCGGCAGCGGCCAACGGCACGGGCGAAGCGTCATGACCCAGAAGAAACCCACATTGGGCCGCGGCCTGGCGGATCTGCTGGGCTCGAGCGCCCGTGCGGCGCAGCCCGACGCCGCGGCGCCTGCCGAATCCGCGGCCGAACGGGACGAGCTGACGCGGCTGCCGCTCGGTGCGCTGCAGCGCGGCAAGTATCAGCCGCGCACGGACATGCATCCGGAGTCCCTCGAGGAGCTGGCCGGCTCGATCAAGGCCCAGGGGGTGGTGCAGCCGATCGTCGTGAGGCCCCTGCCGGCGGCGGACGTTGGGGGCGCGCGCTACGAGATCATCGCGGGCGAGCGCCGCTGGCGTGCCGCGCAGCTGGCCGGTCTTGCGGACATCCCGGCGATCGTGCGGCGCATCCCCGACGAGGCGGCGATCGCCGTCGCGCTGATCGAGAACATTCAGCGCGAGAATCTTAATCCCCTGGAGGAGGCACGCGCGTTGCAGCGGTTGATCACCGAGTTCCGGCTCACGCACGCGCAGGCCGCCGAGGCGGTCGGCCGTTCACGCGCCGGAGTGAGCAATCTGCTGCGGCTGCTGGAGCTCTCCGCGGAGGTCTGCGAGCTGATCGAGCGGCGCCAGATCGAGATGGGACATGCCCGGGCGCTGCTCGGGCTTTCCGAGCGCGGGGCACAGCGGCGGGCGGCCGCCGAGATTCTGGCCAAGGGCCTGTCGGTGCGGGAAACGGAGGCCCTGGTGCGCCGCATGCTGAGCCCGCCCGGCGAGGCGCGGCGAACGCCGCCCCCGGCGGATCCCAATGTGCGCCACCTCGAGCAGCAGCTCACCGAGAAGCTCGGGGCCCGGGTGGTCATCCGCCCTGCCACGGGCGGCAAGGGCTCGCTGGAGATTTCCTACAATAGTCTCGACGAATTGGACGGCATTCTCGCGCACATTCAGTGATCGACCCGTGGGGAATGCCGGGCAGGCGCGCCGCCGATTGATTTCACAAGAATTTCACAGGCTTGGACCGGCGTCCAATGGAGTGGACTCCCCGGAACTCGGTCAATATAATCGCGCGGCTTTTTCGGTCCGCCGCGGGTGCGCGCGCCCACGGGCCGGGCGGCGTTCCGGCGCGACGCAATACACCCGCGAGTGAGATTTCGGTGACCGTGATCGACCTGCCCCAAGCGCGGCGGCTGGCTTTCGGTGTCGTGCTGGGCCAGGTGGCCGTAACGGTAATGGCCGGAGTGCTCGCCTGGGCGGTCTCCGGAGGACGCCCGGCATTCTCCGCGCTGCTCGGCGGGGGCATCGGGACGGTGGCGAGCCTGGTGATGGTGCTCGTTGCCTTCGGCGGCGGGACTGCGGATGCGCACGGCGCGCTCGGTGCCTTCTACAGGGGGGAGGTGCTGAAGGTCGTCGTCGTGATCGGGTTGTTCGTGGCGGCCTTTAAAACGATGAAGGTCGCGCCACTGGCAATGTTCGCGGCTTTCGCCGCGACCTTTTTCGTTTACTGGATCGCGCTGTCAGCCGCCCTGTGGCCGGGTGGCCGCGCGCGCAACGAGAAATTGGCTGAACCGGCGCCGCCAGAGAAGGCGGGCGTCACGAATACAGTGAGAGATCGAGCTTCATGACAGCATCTGGGTCGGCGCGGATCGGTGAGTACGTCATAGAGCACCTCACCTATCTGAGCAACAAGCCGCAGACGTCGCTCATCAATTTCACCGTGATCAACTACGACACGGTGTTCTTCTCGGTGCTGCTCGCGGTCCTGTTCGCCGGCAGCTTCTACTGGGTGGCGCGCAGGATGGCGGCCGGCGGCACCGGTGCGCCGCGCGGCTTCCAGAGTTTCGTCGAGCTGCTCGTGGAGTGGGTGGACGGCCAGGTGAAGGACATCTTCCACGGCACCAATGAGCTGATCGCACCGCTCGCGCTCACCATCTTCTGCTGGGTATTTCTGTTCAACTTCATGGACCTGCTGCCGGTCGATCTGCTGCCGGGCATCGCCCACACGGTCGGTTTGAGCCATCTGAAGGTGGTGCCGAGCACGGATTTGAACGGCGTGTTCGGTCTGTCCCTGCCGGTGTTCTTTCTGACCCTCTACTACAGCATCAAGGTCAAGGGCGCGCGCGGCTTTCTTGCCGAGCTCACGCTGCAACCCTTCACCAGCAAGAACGTGTTCGTGCAGGCCCTGTTCGTACCGATCAACTTCCTGCTGGAATCGGTCACCCAGATCGCGCGTCCCCTGTCGCTGGCGCTGCGTCTGTTCGGCAACATCTTCGCCGGCGAGATGATCTTCGTGCTGCTGGCGCTGCTGACGCTCGTGCATGGTTACGCGATGCTCGGTACGCTCGGCGGCTGGGGACTGGCCATCATGCAGCTGGCGCTGACGTTCCTGTGGGGGGTCTTTCACCTGCTGATCATCACGATTCAGGCCTTCATTTTCATGGTGCTCACCGTCGTCTATCTCTCGATGGCGCATGAGCGTCACTGACCGGCTCGTCTCAATCCAAAACGCATTCCTGCTCGAGGAGATTTGAATGGAAAACGTCGCACTCATCCAAGCCATGACCGCGCTCGCCGTGGGCATCATCTTCGGCCTGGGCGCGCTCGGCACCGCCATCGGCTTCGGCATTCTCGGCGGCCGCTTCATCGAGGGTTCCGCCCGTCAGCCCGAATTGATGCCGGCGCTGCAGGTGAAGATGTTCCTGGTCGCGGCCCTCGTCGACGCGGTGGCCATGATCGGCATCGGGTTCGCGCTGTTCTTCATGTTCGCCAACCCGTTCCTCGCAGCGCTGCACGCGGCCCATTGAGCCGCTTGCGGACCCCCGGTAAAGCGCTTCTCGGAAGGAGGCGACTGTGCACATCAATCTGACGCTCCTCGTCCAGATGCTGGCGTTCGCCGCGCTCGTCTGGTTTACGATGAAATTCGTATGGCCGATGATTCTGGGCCCGATGCAGGAGCGTGAGCGGCGGATTGCGCAGGGTCTTGCCGCGGCCGACAAGGGCGCGGAGGAACTGAAACAAGCCCGCGCGGGTGCCGAGGCGATCCTGCGCGAGGCGCGCGAGCGCGCCGGCGTCATTCTCGATCAGGCGCAGCACAGCGCCAACGAGGTCATCGAGCAAGCCCGTGTCGCCGCGACGCAGGAGGGTCAGCGCCTCGTGGCCGCCGCGAAGCAGCAGATCGAGCTCGAGGCGGCCCGCGCCCGCGAGCAGCTGCGCCAGCAGGTCGGCGAGATTGCCGTCGCGGCCGCCGCGAAGCTCCTCGAGCGCGAGATCGATCCGCGCGCTCACGAGGCGCTGCTCGAAGAATTCGCCGCGCAGATCTGAGCGGGAGAGACGATGCCGGACAAGAGCACCATCGCGAGACCCTATGCCAAAGCCGCGTTCGAGGCGGCGAGCGGCCGGCTCGCGCCGTGGTCCGAAGCGCTGCGCCGCGCCGCTTGCGCGGTCGCCGATCCGCGGGTCGAGGCCTTGCTGCACGATCCACGTGTCCAGAGCCAGCCGCTCGCCGATCTGGTGGCGGCCGCCGCCGGCCCGAGCCTGGAGCCGACCACGCGCAACTTCATCCACATGCTCGCCGACAATCATCGGCTCGACTGTCTGCCGGAGATCTCCGCGCGCTTCGACGAACTCAAGGCTCAGGCCGAGGGGACTATCGATGTGGAGGTGATTTCCGCCTGTGCGCTGAGCGAAACGCAGCAGGGCATGCTCGCCGCGGCGCTGGAGCGGCGCCTGCGGCGTACCGTGCGTCTGCGCTGCTCGCATGATCCGGCGTTGATCGGCGGTGCCAGCGTGCGCGCTGGCGATCTGGTCATCGACGGCTCGTTGCGCGGCAGGCTCGAGCGCGTCGCCCGTCAGCTGACCGCGTAAGCAATTTCCCGGGAAAAAACGTTATGGCCATCAAGGCATCCGAAATCAGCGATCTGATCAAGCAGCGGATCGAGAACTTCAAGTCAGGCACCGAGGCACGCGACGTCGGCACCATCGTGTCGGTCACCGACGGCATCACACGCATCTACGGCCTGGCCGACGCGTGCTACGGTGAGATGCTCGAGTACCCGGGCAACACCTTCGGACTGGCTCTGAACCTCGAACAGGACTCGGTCGGCGCGGTGGTATTGGGTGACTACCAGCATCTGCGCGAAGGCGACACCGTCAAGACGACGGGGCGCATTCTCGAGGTGCCGGTGGGACCGGAGCTGCTCGGCCGGGTGGTCGACGCGCTGGGACGTCCGATCGACGGCAAGGGTCCGATCAACGCCACCCGAACCGCGCCCATCGAGCGGGTCGCGCCCGGCGTGATCTACCGCAAGCCGGTCAATCAGCCGGTGCAAACCGGCTACAAGGCGATCGACTCGATGGTGCCCATCGGCCGCGGCCAGCGCGAGCTCATCATCGGCGATCGCCAGACGGGCAAGACGGCTCTCGTGGTCGACACCATCATCAACCAGAAGAACTCCGGGGTGAAGTGCATCTACGTGGCGATCGGCCAGAAGCAATCGACCGTCGCCGCCGTGGTGAAGAAGCTGGAGGAGCACGGCGCCCTGGCGCACACGGCGGTGGTGGTGGCGTCCGCGTCGAGCCCGGCCGCCATGCAGTACATCGCCGCCTACTCCGGCTGCACGATCGGCGAGTACTTCATGGATCGCGGCGAGGATGCGCTGATCGTGTACGACGATCTGTCCAAGCAGGCGGTCGCATACCGGCAGATCTCGTTGCTGCTGCGGCGCCCGCCGGGCCGCGAGGCCTTTCCGGGCGACGTGTTCTACCTGCACTCGCGGCTGCTCGAGCGCAGCGCGCGCGTCAGCGAGGAGTACGTCGAGATGCAGACCCAGGGGGCGGTCAAGGGGAAATCCGGCTCCCTCACCGGATTGCCGATCATCGAGACACAGGCCGGCGATGTCACGGCTTTCGTGCCGACCAACGTCATTTCCATCACCGACGGGCAGATCTTCCTCGAGACCGACCTGTTCAACTCCGGCATCCGCCCGGCGATGAACGCCGGTATCTCGGTCTCGCGTGTCGGCGGCGCGGCCCAGACCGACATCATCAAGAAGCTCGGCGGCGGCATCCGTCTGGCGCTGGCGCAGTACCGGGAGCTGGCGGCGTTCGCGCAATTCGCCTCGGATCTCGATGAGGCCACGCGCCGGCAGCTCGAGCGCGGCCAGCGTGTCACCGAGCTGATGAAGCAGAAGCAGTACACGCCGATGTCCGTCGCGGAGATGGCGCTGTCGATCTTCGCGGTCAATACGGGCTACATGGACAAGGTGGAGTTGAAGAAAGTCGTGGCGTTCGAAACGGCCCTGCAGGCCTTCGCCCGCTCCAACTACGCCGCGCTGCTCGAGCGCATCAACCGCGAGCCAAAGTTGAGCAAGGATGTCGAGGCGGAACTGAAGAAGTGCGTCGAGGATTTCATCGCGACGGGGACCTACTGAGGGCCACCTGATATGCCGGGCACCAAGGAAATCCGCGCCAAGATCACGAGTGTCAAGAACACCCAGAAGATCACGCGCGCCATGCAGATGGTGGCCACCAGCAAGATGCGCCGTGCCCAGGAGCGCCTGCGCGCCGCGCGTCCGTACGCGGAAAAGATGCGCGCCGTAATCGGCAATCTGACCGAAGCCAATCCGGACTACCGCAGTCCTTATCTGCAGCGCCGGACAGCCGTGAAGGCCGTCGGCATCATCATGGTCTCGACCGACCGGGGACTCGCCGGCGCGCTGAACGCCAATGTCTTCAAGCAGACCCTGCTGCTGATCCGCGAGTGGCAGGGCCAGGGCGCCGCCGTCAAGCTGTGTCTGGTGGGCGCCAAGGGCATGGCGTTCTTCCGCCGGCTGGACACGCCGATCGTCGCCAGTGTTTCGCATCTGGGCGACCGGCCGCACGTGAAGGACCTCATCGGCACGGTGAAGGTCATGTTGGATGCCTACGGTGACGGAGACATCGACCGGCTGTTCCTGGTCAACGCCGAATTCGTCAATACCATGACACAGCGCCCCGCCGTGACGCAGCTTCTGCCGCTCGAGCCGGCCGAGGCCGACGCGGCGCGGGAGCACTGGGATTACATCTACGAGCCGGAGGCGGCTCGTATACTCGATGCGCTGCTGATTCGCTATGTCGAATCGCAAGTCTACCGCGCGGCCGTCGAAAATGTCGCCGCGGAGATGGCGGCGCGCATGGTGGCCATGAAGGCCGCCACGGACAACGCCGGCAAGCTCGTCGAGGAAATGCAGCTGATCTACAACAAAGCCCGCCAGGCCGCGATCACCAAGGAACTCGCGGAGATCGTCGGAGGAGCCTCGGCAGTATGAAGACGCAAGAGAGACAACACATGGCAAGCACGCCCGAAGGCAAGATCACCCAGATCATCGGACCCGTCATCGACGTCGAATTTCCGCGCGACGCTCTGCCGCATGTCTACGATGCGCTGCGGGTAAAGGACCACGATCTCACTCTCGAAGTGCAGCAGGAGCTCGGCGACGGCATCGTGCGCGCAATCGCCATGGGACCCTCGGAAGGGCTCAGGCGCGGACTGGCGGTCGTCGCCACCGGCGCTCCGATCTCGGTGCCGGTGGGTACGGCGACCCTCGGTCGCATCCTGGACGTGCTCGGCGCTCCGCAGGACAACCGGGGCCCGGTCGAGGCCAAGGAGTACCTGCCGATCCACAGGCCCCCGCCGTCGTTCGAGGAACAGGCCGGCGGGCAGGAGTTGCTGGTCACGGGCATCAAGGTGATCGACCTGCTGGTGCCGTTCGCCAAGGGCGGCAAGGTCGGCCTGTTCGGCGGCGCCGGCGTCGGCAAGACCGTCAACATGCTCGAACTCATCAACAACATCGCCAAGCAGTACAGCGGTCTGTCGGTGTTCGCCGGGGTCGGTGAGCGCACGCGCGAGGGCAATGACTTCTATCATGAGATGATCGACGCGGGCGTCATCGATCCGCGGGAACTGTCCAACTCCAAGGTGGCCATGGTGTACGGCCAGATGAACGAGCCGCCCGGCAACCGCCTGCGCGTGGGGCTCACCGGCCTGACGATGGCCGAGTATTTCCGCGACGAAGTGCATGCGGACGGCGGCAAGGGCCGCGACGTGCTGCTGTTCATCGACAACATCTACCGCTACACGCTCGCGGGCACGGAAGTGTCGGCGCTGCTTGGGCGCATGCCCTCGGCGGTGGGTTATCAGCCCACGCTGGCCGAGGAGATGGGTGTTCTGCAGGAGCGCATCACCTCGACCAAGACGGGCTCGATCACTTCCATCCAGGCGGTCTACGTCCCCGCGGACGACATGACCGACCCGTCGCCCGCGACCACCTTTGCGCACCTGGATGCCATCGTCGCCCTGTCGCGCCAGATCGCCACGCTGGGTATCTATCCGGCGGTCGACCCGCTCGAGTCCACCAGCCGGCAGCTCGATCCCCTGGTGGTGGGTGAAGAGCACTACAACACCGCGCGCGGCGTGCAGGCCGTGCTGCAGCGGTACAAGGAACTGCAGGACATCATCGCCATTCTCGGCATGGACGAGTTGTCGGAAGACGACAAGCGTATCGTGTACCGCGCGCGCAAGGTCCAGCGCTTCCTGTCCCAGCCGTTTAACGTGGCCAAGGTATTCACCGGTCAGGACGGCAAGATCGTGCCGCTTGCCGAGACCATCCGCGGCTTCAAAGGCATCATCAGCGGCGATTTCGACGACCTGCCCGAGCAGGCGTTCTACATGGTCGGCACCATCGACGAAGCGGTGGCCAAGGCCAAGACGCTGCAATAAGAGACGGGCCATGGCCGAACCGCATACCATTCAGGTCGACATCGTCAGCGCCGAGGGCGAAGTCTTCTCGGGGGCGGCCACCATGGTGTTCGCGCCGGCCTCCCAGGGCGACATCGGCGTCGCGCCCCGCCACGCGCCGCTGCTCTCGATGCTCAAACCGGGCGAGGTCAGGGTTCAGACACCGGACGGCCAGGAGCAGTTCTTCTTCGTCGGCGGCGGGGCGATCGAGGTGCAGCCGCATCGAGTGACGGTGCTGGCCGACACGGCGCTACGCGCCAAAGACATCGACGAGGCCGCGGCTCTCGCCGCGAAAGAGCGCGCCGAGGAGGCGCTGAAGGACCGCGGCGGCCTCATCACGCAGGCCGAGGCGCTGGCCGAACTTGCCCGCGCGGCGGCGCAATTGAAGATCATCGCGCGGCTGCGAAAAGTCCGTAGCTAGGCGCGCGCGGGCCGCGCCATAATGGCTGGCATGAGCACTCCAGCGTCCACACGCTCGCCGGGACTTTCGGTGGTGATTCTCGCCGCCGGCGAGGGCAAGCGGATGAAGTCCCGCCTGCCGAAGGTGCTGCAGCCGCTTGCCGGACGGCCGCTGCTCGCCCACGTCATCGATACCGCCCACCGCCTTTCGCCACAGCGCATCCTGGTCGTGCATGGCCATGGAGGCGAGCAGGTGCGCGCCGCGTTTCCCGAGGAACGCGTCAGCTGGGTCCTGCAGGAGCGGCAGCTCGGCACCGGCCATGCCGCGCAGCAGGCGGTGCCGCGAGTGCCGGACGACGACACGGTACTGGTGTTGTATGGCGACGTGCCCCTGCTCGGCGCAGAGCCGCTCGATCGCCTGGTCCGAATGGGCGCCGCCGGCGAGCTCGGCCTGCTCACGATGGTGCCCGAGGATCCTGCCGGCTACGGCCGCATCGTGCGCGATGCGTCCGGTCGGGTCGCGCGCAGTGTCGAGCAGAAGGATGCGACGCCCGAGGAGCTCGCCATCCGGGAATGCAACACCGGGGTGCTGGCGGCGCCGGCGCGCCGGCTGAAGGGCTGGCTCGCGCAGCTGCGCAACGACAACGCGCAGGGTGAGTATTACCTTACCGACGTGATCGGGCTGGCGGTGTCGCAGGGCGTCGTGGTCAACCCGGTGTCTCTCGCCGATCCCATCGAGGCCCTGGGTGTCAATGACAAGGTCCAGCTGGCGCGGCTGGAGTCCGTCTGCCGGCGCCGGGCCGTGCAGGCGCTCATGACCGCCGGCGTGACGGTGGTTGATCCGGCGCGCATCGACGTGCGCGGCTCGGTCATGCATGGTCAGGACGTCTTCGTCGACATCAATGTGGTATTCGAAGGCCGCGTGAAGCTCGGCAGCGGTGTTCGCATCGGCCCCGGCTGCGTCATACGCGACAGCGAAGTGGGCGACGACACCGAGCTGTTCCCGTACTGTGTGCTCGACGGCGCGGTGATCGGCGCCGCGGCCCGCATCGGGCCGTTTTCCCGGGTGCGACCGACCACTGAGCTGGGGCCGGGCGTGCACGTCGGCAACTTCGTGGAGGTCAAGAACTCCACCCTGGGGCGGGACTCGAAGGCCAATCATCTGTCCTACGTCGGGGATGCGCAAGTCGGCGCCCGAGTCAACGTCGGCGCCGGCACGATCATCGCCAACTATGACGGCGCGAACAAACATCGCACCGTTATTCATGACGATGCCCACACGGGATCGAACAGCGTGCTGGTGGCGCCGATCACGGTGGGCGAGGGAGCCACTATCGCCGCGGGCTCGACCGTCGTGCACGAAGTCCCCGCCGGCAAGCTGACCATCGCGCGGGCTCGCCAGAGCACCCTCCAGAGCTGGCAGCGGCCGGTGAAGAAGCCCAAGTAAGGGACCGTTCGCGCCGAGTCCGCGGCCGGTTCGGGCGGCACTACGCGTCCCGCGCCGGCGGTGCGCGGCGATCGAGACGGGCGGCAAACGCGGCCGGGGACTGCCGGTACATGCGGCGCGCCCGGGCCAGCGCCGTTCGGTCCAGCTTCGCGCGCTCGTGGTCGATGATCCGCTGCAGGCGGACGCGGTCGTGCCGCTCGAGGGGGCTATGCGTAACCCGCGTCCGCAGCACAGTCAGGTTGTGGTCGTCGCCGAGCAAGTCGGCCAATCGGTGCGACCGCTTCGCCAGCCGGGTGATCAGGTCAGGCTGTAACGGCTCGAGCGCTTCGAGCTGGTGAAAGAGAAACTTGGTCTGCTTGCGCAGCTCGTGGAGATTCGTGGCGGTCCGATGCGACTGCGCGCGTTCCTGCGCGGCGCGCCCGCGGCTGTAGACCCGCATCACGCCTTGGACCGGTGAATCCGCGCCGTGGCGCGGCCGCCAGTCCGCGGATCGACGATAGCTCGACCGCAAGGCGTCGCGCATGACGTCGATCGCGGCCCCGTCCCGGGTCAGCTTGCGCCGCGCGAGCGCGTGATCGCGCCTCAAGAGCGTCTCCAGGCTCGTCACACCGGTGTGTTCATCGGCGGACCGGATGCGGGCGCGAAGCATCATTGCGGTGTCGAGCAGCGCCCTGCTGTCGCGCAGCAGGCTGAGCCGGCGAGCGCAGTCGCGCAGCAATCCGTTCTCGCGGCGATACGCGCTCTTGCCGATCGAGGCGCGCAGCATGCGCAGCATCGCGCGGGCTCGCCTGAGATTCTTGCGCACCGAGTGCACCCCCTCGTCCGTCAACCGACGCCGGTCGAGCAACCTGATCGCGCCGGCGATGCTTGCGCGAGCGATCTTCCGGAAGTCCGGGCAGCGGGGACGGCGTTGGCGGGATTCCGTGCTCACCGCGGCAGGCTATGGGGAGGACTTGATCCGGTCCATCCGCATTGACCGAGGGGTGCTGCTGGACTCCGCCGCTATCGTGTCGTCAATTACTACGAAAAAGACAGAAACGAGAGGGCTTCGAGGCCTCGGCGATCGACTCTGCCGGGGAGGCGCAGGAGCGGCCAGAGCAGGCAAGTGCACACGCTACCGGCCTGTGTGAACGGTGGTCCTGCCCCCGGGGTCTTGACCCGGCGCCGGAAACCCCGCCTGGCCGTCCGATCGTGCGGCTCGTGTCGCTGCCTTGAGACCGCATGTGCGCAGGGGCGGACGCCCGCCCCGAAGATCAGGCAAACTCACGGACTTTCGAAGCGGCAGGATCCAGGCCATGTGCGGAATCGTCGGAGCAGTCGCCGAACGCAATATCGTCCCGGTGCTCATCGAAGGGTTGCGCCGGCTCGAATATCGGGGTTATGACTCCGCGGGTCTCGCGGTCATCAAGTCGGGCAGGCTGGGCCGCGTGCGCACCGTCGGCAAGGTCAAGATGCTCGAAGAAGCTCTGGCCGCGACGCCAATCGGCGGGAGCACCGGGATTGCGCATACCCGTTGGGCGACACATGGCGTGCCGAGCGAGCGCAATGCGCATCCTCACGTCTCGCAGGACGGGTTGGCCGTCGTCCACAACGGCATCATCGAGAACCATGAAGCGCTACGTGCCGATCTCGAGAAGCGCGGCTACCGGTTCGCATCGGAGACCGATACCGAAGTCGTCGCACATCGCGTTCATTTTCATTTGAACACCCTGCGGGATCTGTTCGACGCGGTGCGCGCCACGGTTGCCGAACTGGAAGGCGCCTATGCCCTCGCGGTCATCAGCGAGCACGAACCGCAGCGCCTGGTCGTGGCGCGCCAGGGGTGTCCCGTGGTCATCGGCCTCGGTGTAGAGGAGAACTTCGTCGCTTCCGATGTTGCGGCGCTGCTGCCCGTGACGCGGCGCTTCATGTTTCTCGAGGAGGGGGATGTCGCCGAGATCCGGCGCACCGGCGTGCGCATCGTCGACCGGGACGGCGGCAGTGCGGGCCGGCCGGTCCGGGAAAGCGAGCTCAGCGCCGATGCGGCGGAAAAGGGCCAGTACCGCCACTACATGCTCAAGGAAATCCACGAGCAGCCGCGCGCCATCGCGGACACCCTTGCCGAGCGCGTCGCCCGCGGCCGCCTGCTGGAGGCCGCTTTCGGCCCGGCCGCGACCGAGGTATTCAAGCGCGTGGAGTGCGTGCACATCGTGGCCTGCGGCACCAGCTATCACGCCGCTTCGGTGGTGCGCTACTTCATCGAGCAGATCTGCCGTCTGTCGTGCGCCGTCGACATCGCCAGCGAGTACCGCTACCGCAATCCGCTGGTGCCGCCCAACTCGCTATTCGTCACGATCTCACAGTCCGGCGAGACGGCCGATACGCTAGCGGCGCTGCGCCTTGCGCGGCAATCGGGCTATCTGTCCCAGCTTGCCATCTGCAACGCTCCGGAAAGCTCGCTGGTGCGCGACTCGGAGCTGGTGATGCTGACGCGCGCCGGCCCCGAGATCGGTGTCGCCTCGACCAAGGCGTTCACGACCCAGTTGACCGCGCTCGCGATGCTGACCATCGCCCTGGCCCGCCATCACGGCGCCGACGCCGAGCGCGAACGAGGTCTGGTCACGCGCCTGGTGGAACTGCCGGCGCTCATCGAGAAAGCGCTCACGCTCGATCCCGTCATTCACAAGCTCGCCGAGCGCTTCGCCGACAAACGCCACACATTGTTCCTCGGTCGCGGCGGGCTGTATCCCATTGCGATGGAGGGCGCGCTGAAGCTCAAAGAGATCTCCTACATCCATGCCGAGAGCTATCCGGCCGGCGAGCTCAAGCACGGTCCGCTGGCGCTCGTGGACGCGGACATGCCTGTGGTCGCCGTGGCTCCCAACAATGACCTGTTGGAGAAGCTCAAATCGAACCTCATGGAGGTCCGGGCGCGCGGCGGAGAGCTCATCGTATTCGCCGATCCGGAATCCGGCCTGCAGCCGAGCGACGGCGTTACCGTCATCGAGATGCCCAAGCACGTGAGCTATTTCCAGGCGCCCATCGTGTACACCATACCCCTGCAGCTGCTCGCCTATCACGTCGCCATACTTAAAGGCACCGACGTCGATCAGCCGCGCAATCTCGCCAAGAGCGTGACGGTGGAGTGATCGGGATTTTGATTCCCGATGGTTGTG
>JAJYFU010000056.1 GCA_021790795.1 Pseudomonadota bacterium | reverse complement strand
TGGGGAACGCGCCGGACGGTGCAGATGCGGGTCTGCGGGCAGTAGCCGATGCTGTTGCGAGGCGCGGTATGGAGGGTCTCCACGCACGCCGGTGAGCGGTTGGCGGTCATGCCGTGCCGGGACACGTATCGGCGTGCGCCCCGGGACGGTCGATCCTGGCTTCGTGAACCGGCAATGCCGAGCGAGGCTTCGGGGATGAGGATAGGTCGCTCGCTTCGTGCCGGCCGCACACCGGCCGACCGCCCGAACTCAGAGCCGGTAGGCCTGCTTCGGCAGCCGGTAGGCGAGATCGCGAGCCACCTGCAGCGCCTCGCTTTCCGGCAGACGGTGCTCGGCGACCAGGCGCGCGAGGAACGAGCAGTCGATGCGCCGGGCCGCATCGTGGCGCGCCGGGATGGAGAAGAATGCGCGCGTATCGTCGTTGAAGCCCACGGTGTTGTAGAAGCCGGCGGTCTCGGTGGTCCGTTCGCGGAAGCGCATCAGTCCCTCAGGACTGTCGTGAAACCACCAGGCGGGCCCGAGCTTCAGCGCCGGGTAGTGCCCGGCGAGCGGCGCGAGCTCGCGGCTGTAGCTCGACTCATCGAGCGTGAAGACGATGACGGTGAGTGCGCGCTCGTTGCCGAAGCGGTTCAGCAGCGGTCGAAGCGCACCCACGTAATCGGTCGCGGCGGGAATGTCGGCGCCGATGTTCTCGCCGAACCGCGCGTACAGCGGCGCGTTGTGATTGCGCCAGGCGCCCGGGTGGATCTGCAGGACCATTCCGTCCTCGAGACTCATGCGGGCCATCTCGGTGAGCATCTGGGCGCGGAACGCCTCCGCCTCATCGCCGTGCGGCGTGCCCGCCTGCGCGCTGCGCACCACGCGCTGGAACAGCGCCTCCCTCTCGCGCTCACCGAGGTCGGCGGTGCGTGCCGTAGGATGGCCGTGGTCGGTGGAGGTTGCCCCGAACCGGGCAAAGAACGCCCGCCGTGTCCGGTGCGCCTCCAGGTACCCGCGCCACGTCAACGCATCGGATCCCGTCAGCTCGCTGAAGCGGACCAGGTTCTCGAGGAATCCCGGGGTTTGCGGATCGACGACCGGGTCGGGGCGGTACGCGGTGATGATGCGCCCGGGCCAGCCGCTGGCGCGGATCGCCGCGTGATGCTCGAGGGTGTCGAGCGGGGATTCGGTGGTTGCGAGCACCTCGATACCGAAGCGCTCGAACAGCGCGCGCGGCCGGTAGGCCGGCTGCGCGAGCCGTTCGCTGATGCGCTCGAACGAGCGATCGGCATTTGCCGGCGCGAGCGGCACGTCGATTCCGAACACCTCGGCGAGCACCCAATCCAGCCACAGCCGCGTGGGTGTGCCGCGGAACAGATGATAGTGTGCGGCGAACGTTCGCCAGATCACGCGCGGCTCGGGACTCGCGCCGCGCGCGTCCCGAGCGGGCACCCCGAGCGCCTCGAGTGCCACCCCCTGGCTGTAGAGCATGCGGGTGATGTAATGATCGGGTGTCAGCAGCAGCGAGGCGGGGTCGGTGAATGGCTCGTTGGTCGCGAACCACCGTGGATCGGTGTGTCCGTGCGGGCTGATGAGGGGCAGCGCCCGCACCTGCGCATAGAGACTGCGGGCGATGGCGCGTGTACCGGGATCGGCCGGGAACAGCCGGTCCGGGTGCATGGCGCCGGCGGTCGGGGATCCCTCATTCATTGGCGAGCCTCATTGCGGACGCATCATAATGTACTCGTCCGGACCGCCCGAAGCCTCGGCGGGCGCGCCGCGCTCAATACGGGACCGGCCCGTCGTCGGGCGCGCAGGGCGGTTTTGCCCCGGGCGTGCCCGCGACGTAGGGGATGCAGAACGCCTCGTAGGCCTTCAGCGGGAACGGTGGCGGAGCGATTCCGGGCGGCAGCGGCAGATGCGAGATCGACTCCCAGTAGGCGATGCTGGCATCGCGCCACCACTGGGCATTGCGCTGTTGGATGGCCAGGAAGTCCGCGGTAAGGCGGAAGCGCTGCGGATCCACGTAGCGGGCCAGCCCATCCCAGGTCTTGCGCATGCGCTTGACGGTGTCGACGCCGCGTTGGTAGCGGCTGAGGAGCGAATTCCACAGCGTGTGGCCCGTCCGCAGTCGATATGTCCACGGCACGTGGTGAAACCACAGCAGCAGGCCCAACGGGCAGCGTTTCAGGCTGGCGAATTTCGCGGCCACGTGCGGCGCGTATTGGGAAACCGCATCGCTTCCGGTGGCCGTGCGATTGAAGCCGATGCCCTCGGCGTCGGCGCGGCTGTAATACGTGCTCGACCAGTCCGGCGGCATGTGCGGGCCCGGATGAATCCAGGGCCCGGGCCCGAAATGCGTGCCGGCCTCCATCTGACTCGCCAGTCCGAGCGGATCCATGTAGTCCACCACCGCCTCGCGCGAGATCATCATCATGTGCACTACCGGCCGCACGAACGCCGGGTTGCTGGTGAAGGTCATGCGGACCCAGTCGGCGGCGATGGCGCGGGCGGAGGCGTACGGGTTCCAGGCGAGCCGGCCGAACGCGTACCAGTTGGACTGATTGAAGATCGAGCCGCACCAATTGCGGTCCGAGCCGATGTTGGCGACGCCGGCGATTCCAGTGTCATGCTCGCTGTAGAGCGAGCCGTCGATTACCCGGGCGACGGTCGAGCCGCGGCCGCGTTGCCAGGTGTCCGCGCGCAACGCCCCCTTGAACAGCGTCCCGAGGTACACTAGGCTCGTCTGCTGGCCGAGATATTCCTTGGTGATCTCGAGTTCCAGCATCTCGTTGCTCTCGGGCATGGCGCCGAACAGCGGGTTGAACGGCTCGCGCGGCTGGAAGTCGAGCGGACCGTTCTTGTTCTGCAAGATGACGTTCGGGTCGAACTTGCCGTCGAGCGGCTTGAAGATGTCGTACGCCTGCATGACGCGATCTTCGGAATGCGGGTTCGTCGAATAAACGAACGTGCGCCACATCACGATGCCGCCGTAGGGCGCCAGCGCCTGGGCGAGCACGTTCGCGCCCTGCGCCTGCGTGCGCCCGTACTGCTCGGGTCCCGGCTCGCCCTCGGAGTCCGCTTTGGTCAGGAAGCCGCCGAAATCCGGCACGTAATGGTAGATCTGCGCAACCTTCTTGCGCCACCAGGCCTGCACGGCCGGAGTGAGCGGGTCGGCGGTCTCGAGGCGCCCGACCGTGATCGGAGCGCTGAACGGCACCGACAGGTAGACCCGGATGCCATACGGGCGCAGTACGCGGCCGAGCGCGGCGACCTTCTCCAGATAGAGCGGCGTCAGGATGTATGGACTGGCGTTGACGTTGTTCAGCACCACGCCGTTGATGCCGACCGAGGCGCAGGCGCGCGCGAGTTCCGTATAGCGCGGCGAGAGGTATTGCGGCAGCTCGTCCCATTTCCAGATGGAACTCCCGGCGTAACCGCGCTCCACGGTACCGTCGAGGTTGTCCCAGAAGTCGAGCACCCGGAAGCGGATCCTGGGCCGCGATACGATATCGAGCCGGCTGATCGGGCGGCGTGTCTGGATTTGCCGCAGGAAGCGGAACGCGCCGTAGAGCACGCCGATGTTGGTGTTGCCGGCGATGACCGTCACGCGGTGGCCATCGACAGTGAGGGTGCGGATGAGGTAGCCCTGCGAGCCGAGCCGCGCCAGGTCGAGCCGCAGCGCGCGGATGAGGGGCGAGGCCTTGGGTGTGCCGAACAGGATGGCGCCGTTGATCGTGACCCGCGCGGCGTTCGGCAGTGCCCGGCCGAGCATCCCCGAAAGCCCGCGCTCGAGCTCCGCCTCCGTGTCGCGCGCTGTCGGCTGCGACCCTCCCGCCGGCACCAGCTCGGTCGCCGCGTGCCGATAGTGCTCGAGCCAGCGGCCGTGGACGGGAACATAACGCAGCCACAGGCGATGGCCGTCAGCGGCGCGCGCGGCACCGAGTCCGCCCAGAGTCAGCAGCGCGACAACCGCGGCTCCCTGCGCCGCGCGCAGCCTGCGCCGGCCGGAATCCGTGCTCCCCTGAAACATGACCCCCTCCGATCAGCCGATTTCCTGCTACTATGATAACGCTACCATCCACACTGATTCAATCATGCCTCTGCGATTGAGCGAGCAGACTTTGGACCATGCGCAGCCGGGCACGGCTCGGCCGGGCTATGTGCGCGCCGCCTGCGGGGTGGGCTGGGTGCACTTCGGGCCCGGCGCGTTTCATCGTGCGCACCAGGCCTACTACGCCGATCGGCTGCTCGAGCACGATCCGCGCTGGGCGATCAGCGCGGTGGCGCTGCACAGCGCCGGCGTCCACGATGCGCTGGCGCCGCAGGATTATCTGTACTGTCTCGCCGAGCTGGGCCCGGAGGCGCCGGTGCGCGTCATCGGCGCGCTGCGCGAGATCCTGCTCGCCGCGCGTGAGCCGGGTGCTGTCTTCGCCCGGCTCGAGTCGCCCCATACGCGGCTCATCACGCTCACCGTGACGGAGAAGGGCTACTGCCTCGAGGCCGGCGGACGGCTCGACGTGTCGCATCCCGACGTCCAGCACGACCTGGCGGTTCCCCACCGTCCCCGTAGCGTCATCGGCTTCCTCGCCGAAGGACTGCGCCGCCGCCACGCCGGCGGCCAGTCGCCCTGCGCCGTCGTGAGCTGCGACAATCTGGCGGAGAACGGCCCGACGTTGCGCGCGGCTGTCATCGCCTTCGCGGCGCGGCGCGGTGGCGAGCTCGCCCGCTGGATCGAGCGGGAAGTGGCCTTCCCGCGCACCATGGTGGACAGCATCACCCCGGCTACCGACGAGCGCCTCCTCGAGCGCGTGGAGCAAGTGACGGGTCTGACGGACGCTTGGCCGGTGCAGCGGGAGATGTTCACCCAGTGGGTGATCGAGGACCTGCCGCAAGTGCGCGTCGCCGACTGGGCATCCGTGGGCGTGCAGCTCACGAACGATGTCGGGGTTTACGAGCGGGCCAAGCTCCGGCTCCTCAATGCCGCGCACTCCACCTTGGCTTACGTTGGCCTGCTTCGTGGGCACACGACTGTGGCCGAGGCGATGATCGACGGGCCGCTCGCGCGGCTGGTGGAGCATCTGATGCGCGGCGACATCACCCCGAGCCTGGCCGATGGCGGGGTGATCGACATCGGCGCCTACATCGAGGCGACGCTCGGGCGCTTCCGCAACCCGAGCGTGCATCATCAACTCGAGCAGATCGCGTGGGATGGCTCCCAGAAACTGCCGGTGCGGCTGTTGCCGACGCTGACCGAGGCGCTCGCGGCCGGCCGGCCGGTCGAGCGGTTGGCGGTGCCGGTGGCCGCGTGGATCCGCTTCATCGTCGAGCGCGCGCGCGCCGGAGGCAGGCTCACCGATCCGCTGGCCGAGCAGCTGCTGGTGCTCGGGCGCGACTGCACGGGCGATCCGCGCCGGGACGTCTCCCGCTTCCTGGCGCTGCAGGCGGTGTTCCCGGCGCGACTTGCCGCGGCACCGGCATTTGCGGGCGCTGTGTCGGAGGCGTACCGGGCGCTCAGCGCCGCGGGCGCGATTCCGCCGCGGTTGTGCGCCGCGGGGTAGCGATGTCGCGCGCCGTGCGGGGCGCGTTTCGCGGTTTTCCGAGCAGGGGTGGAAGTCCATGACACAGATTCTTCGTACGACTGATTCTGCGGCGCGTAAGCCGCGTGCACTTGCGGCTCCGCCTGCGCAGGCCACGCAGCGCACAGAAAGCGGACGGCAACACATGATACGGGCAATCACGGGAACCCGACGGCGTGGTGGCGGCGGAGCCGGGCGTGTCCGCGGTTCGGGCGCATCGGGGCGTCGTGCCTGCGGTTGGCTGGGATTTGCCGCCGGTCTGTTGGTCTGCTGCCCGGCGTTGGCCGGCGCGCACGACGTCGCGCGCCGGCCGCCCATGGGCTGGAACAGCTGGGACGCGTACGGCAAAACCATCACCGAGGCGCAATTTCGCGCCAACGTGCGCTGGATGGCCCAACACCTGCGCCGCTACGGCTGGCGCTACGCGGTGATCGATGCGGGCTGGTCCATACCCTCCGGCGGTGCGCGCCCAGGGGTCCTGACCATGGATCGCCACGGGCGCTATATCCCAGCCCCCAGCCGCTTCCCCTCGGCAGCCGACGGTCGGGGGTTCGGTCCACTGGCGCACTATGTGCATTCCCTGGGTTTGAAGTTCGGCATTCACATCCAGCGCGGCATACCCGCGGAGGCGGTGCGCGCGAACCTGCCCATTGCCGGCTCGCCGTTTCGTGCGCGGCAGGCGGTTGATCTGAATGCGCCGTGTACGTGGGACCCGCACAATGACGGGATGGCGGACAACGCCGCCGGACAGGCGTACTACGATTCGATTCTGCGCCTCTATGCCCGCTGGCACGTTGATTTCATCAAGGTGGATTGCATCTCCAGCCGCCCGTACGCAGCGGCCGACATCCACATGCTCGCCCAGGCGGTGCGCGCCGCCGGACGGCCGATGGTGATCAGTCTCTCGCCCGGCCCGACGCCGCTCGATAAGCTGGCGCAATTGCGCCGCGACGCCACCATGTGGCGTATCTCCAACGATGTATGGGACGTGTGGCGCAGCACGAGCGCCTACCCGCAGGGTGTGGCCAACCAGTTCGCGCGGCTCGCGCGCTGGGCGCCGTTGGCGCGACCCGGGCACTGGCCCGATGCGGACATGCTCGCGATCGGCTATCTCGGACCGCATCCCGGTTACGGCCAGGCGCGTTGGAGCCGCCTGACGCACGCCGAACAACGCACTTACATGACGCTGTGGTGCATCGCGCGCTCGCCGCTGATGATCGGCGCCAATCTGACCCGCATGAACCGCTGGACCCTCTCGTTGCTCGATAACCGTGCGGTTATTGCGGTCGATCAGGACGCGACGGACGACCGTCAAGTTCTGGCGCGCGATCGGTTCGTCGTGTGGCTGTCGCGCCCGCGGCGCGGCGGCGGCTGGTATCTGGCGGCGTTCAATCTCGCCGGGCGGGCGCGCACCCTGAGTCTACCCTGGCGCGCCGTGTCGCTGCCGGGGCGGAACTACCGTCTGCGCAATCTGTGGCGGCACCGAACCCTCGGCGTCGCGACGGCGTTGCGTGTGCGGCTCGCGCCGCACGGCGCCGCGCTGTACCGCGTGTGGCGTCACGCGGCGCCCCGCAGGTAGGGCGCGGCGCGAAGGGCTCTCCCTGTCCGCGGCTGGTATGAAGGTCTGGAGTGATCCGTGTCCGCAAACTCTCTGTCACAGTGTGTTAGCCTCGCCTACGGCGATTACGCCCTCGATGTCCTGCCGCAGCTCGGTGGCGCGCTCGCGGGTCTGCGCTTTCGCGGCCTGGAGGTGTTGCGTCGCACGCCGCCCGGAACCGACGAGCCCCTGTCGAGCTCCGGCTTTCCGCTGGTGCCGTTCGCCAACCGCATCGCGCATGGACGGTTTCGCTTCGGTGCGGCCGAGGTTCGGCTCGATCGCAACGCGCCCGAGCAGGGCCATCCGCTGCACGGCCAGGCGTGGCGCCACCCGTGGTCGGTCGAGTCGCGCTCGAGCCGGGAAATCGCGCTGACGTACGAGCACGCGCCCGGGCAGTGGCCCTGGCGGTACGGAGCCCGGCAGGTGCTCACGCTCGATGCGGACGGGCTGCGGGTGCAGCTCTCGCTGGTGAACCGGGCCGATGAGCCCATGCCGGCCGGATTGGGCTGGCATCCGTATTTTCACCGCTCGCCGCGCATGCGGTTGCGGACCGAGGTCGCGCGGGTCTGGCTCACCGACGATGAGTTCCTGCCCACACGGGCCGTCCCGGGAAGCCACTTCGGCGAGTGGAAGCGTGCCGAGGCGCTGCCCGACGACCGTCTGCTCGATCACTGCTTCGACGGGTGGAGCGGACGGGCCGAACTCGAGTGGCCCGAGGAGGCGCTCTGCGTGCGCCTGACGGCCGAGGGCCCGCTCAGGTGGTTGCACGTGTTCGTGCCGCCGGGCGCGGATTTCCTGTGCCTCGAACCCGTGAGCCACATGCCCGATGCGCTCAATCGTCCCGAGCCCCCCGGGATTACCGGGCTGCGGGTGCTCGCGCCCGGGGAGACGCTCGCCGCCACCGTTCGCCTCAGCGCGGTGCCCGGAGCCTGCGTGGACTGAGGCGTTCTCGGCGCGCAGCCGACGGCCGCCGCTCACTCCAGCGGCGCGACGTCATGGAATCTCGTGTAATCGAGGTAATCGACGCCGTCCTCGCCGGTGGACAGGATGTCGGAGAAGGTGTGCCGCCAGCGCAGCGCCTCGGCCGGATACTCGTGGCGTGCCATGAGCGTCTGCCCGGTGGTCTCATCGATGCCGAAGAGCGTCAGGATCAGAAAGGCGTTCTGCGCCTGGAGCGATTCGAGCGTGGCGCCGGCGAGCGGACTGTCGGGGCCGAGCGAGTGCATCAGTGTCCAGCTGAACAGGAACGCCGGCTGCTCGCTGCGCCGCAGCCGCAGATCGTGAATGCGGCGGATCGAGTAGCCTTCAACGGTGCGCTCGTCGCGCACCAGGCGCAATCGCGCCTGCGCTTCCATGATCACGTTCCCCCGCTCGTTGGCGGCGCGCAGCATCAGCGTCGGCTCGCCGTCGAGCGGGCGGATGACGGCGTAACGGGCGAAGAGGATGCGGGCCGTCGGGCGCGAGAAGCGAGCAAACATCATGCCGGCGATGACCGCGAGGCTCATGATGCCGGTAAAGATCTCGACCGAGGCGACCACGTGCGTGAACAGGGTTTGCGGGTGCATGTCGCCGTAGCCGACGGTGGCGAGCGTCTCGACACTGAAGAAGAAGCAGCCCCAGTACCCCGGCGGGTTGAGATGGGCGATGCCGCCGTCGCGCAGCCAGTAAACCACGGCAAACAACAGATTGAACACCGTCAGGAAAGCGGCGAAGCTGGCGAACAGCCGTGGCCAGCTGATGGTCATGTAGAAGTGATACAGGTCCTGCCAGCGGCGCCGCGGCAGCCCGCGCCGCACGAAGCGGCGGCCGGTGGTCAGGGTATGAACGACCGGAGAGCTACGGGGCACGGGGGCTCCTGCGAGGCGGCGCACGGCTGTCGGCCCCGGCAGGGTAGTCAAGCCGTTGCGGGCGTTCAAGCGCCGGCAGCGGGCTCGGTTCGGGCCCGCGGATGACCGGCTAGCCCGGCGCCCGGGCGGCAGCCCGGCGGGACGGGTGGGCCCTGGTCCGGGCCCGCCGACGGTCGGCCGCCACCCTCCGGCGCCCGCCGCGCGGGCGGATGGCGGGAACGGAGCGCCGTGGTCGTCCCGCCGCGTCGCCCGGCGGCGAATGGGTTGATTCTGGTTGCGTTATCATATGATAATTGCCCCGACCATCCATGCCTTACGGGCGCCGAGCATATGGTACAGTTCGCCGCCTGTTGGGGTGGGCGAACAACCAGTAGTCTGCGGGGATAGCTACAGATTCGATGAACAAGCCGGCACGAAAATCCCGCAGTGGTGCCCGCAGAAGCGTAACCATCAAGGACGTCGCCCGCTATGCGGGTGTCTCGCCAATGACCGTCTCGCGCGTGGTCAACGGCGGCCAGTATGTGAGCGACTCGACCCGCCAGACGGTGATGCAGGCGGTCCGCCAGCTCGGCTACTCGCCGAACCTCGCCGCCCGCAATCTTGCCAGCGCGCGCGGCGAGCGGTTGGGCCTGCTCTACGGCAACCCGAGCGCTTCCTATCTGAGCGAGTTTCTGGTCGGTGCGCTCGATGCGGCGACCCGCCACGGCGTGCAGCTGGTGCTGGAGAAGTGCGAGCTTACACCGGCGGCCTCGCGGCGCGCGGTGCGCCGGCTGGTGGCCGGCGGCGTGGTGGGCGTGGTGTTGCCGCCGCCGCTGTGCGAGTCGGCGGTGATCCGCGCGGAGCTGCAGGCCGCACGCATGCGGATCGTGGCGGTGGCCGCCGGCCGGCCGCCGGTGGATGCGATGTGCGTCAGCATCGATGACTTCGCCGCGGCTCGCGAGATGACCGGGTACCTCCTGGCACTCGGACATCAGCGCCTCGGCTTCATCAAGGGGCATCCGAACCAGACGGCGAGCGACGAGCGTTGGCACGGCTTCGTGGCGGCGGTGCAGGAGCATGGCGAGCTGCCGCCGCCGCGCGTCGAGCAGGGCTTCTTCACGTTCCGCTCCGGACTCGATGCGGCGCGCAAGCTGCTCGCCACCGAGCCGTTGCCGACCGCGATTTTCGCGAGCAACGACGACATGGCGGCGGCGGTGATGGCCGAGGCGCACCGCCGAGGCCTCGAAGTGCCGAACGATCTGACCGTGGTCGGCTTCGACGACAGTCTGATCGCGGCCAACATCTGGCCTGGTCTGACCACGATACATCAGCCGATTGCCCAGATGGCCGGCGAGGCGGTCGACATGTTGGTCACGGCCGTGCGCGGCGGCCGGCGCGGGGGGGCGGGCGCCGAACCTGTCCATCGCCTGGTGGCGCACGAGCTCGTGGCGCGCGAATCGGCGGCGCGGCCGAGGGCTCCGGCCACCTGAGCGGCTTGACAAGCCCAGCCCCCGGGGCACATGGTAGCGATACCAACCGAGGGGGTGTGCATGAACGAGGGCAAGAAGGGGCTCGTGGTCGCGCTGGCGGCGGCGGCGACCTTGGGCGGACTGCTGTTCGGGTACGACACGGCGGTGATTTCCGGGGTGACGAGCGCGATCACCTATAATTTCGTCACACCGCTGCATCTGAGCAATTCCGCCGCGGACTTTCTCTCGGGTCTGGCGATTTCGATCGCGCTGCTGGGGTGCGTGCTCGGCGCGGCAATCGCGGGCCCGGTCTCGACCCGCATCGGACGCAAAGCCGGGCTGCTCATCGCCGGCGTGCTGTTCCTGATCTCCTCCCTCGGCGCGGGGTATCCGGAATTCATCTGGGGACTGTTCGGCGCGGTCGGCGCCAAGGCGCTGCCGGCGTTTCTCTTCTATCGCGTGATGGGGGGGACCGCCATCGGCATGGCGTCCATGCTTGCGCCGATGTACGTCGCGGAAGTCGCTCCGCCGGCCACGCGCGGCATGTTGGTCACTTTTCAGCAGATCGCGATCGTCGTCGGCATCAATCTCGTCTACTTCGTCAACTGGGTGATCCAGTCGGGTCACAGCCGCGCCTACCTGATGACCACCGCGTGGCGGCACATGCTGGCCTCGGCGGCGATTCCGGCGGCGCTGCTGATCGTGTTCATGCTGATCGTGCCCGAAACGCCCCGCTTTCTGGTGCTGAAGGACCGGGACGGCGAGGCGCTTGCGCTGCTGAAGCGCCTGGTGGGGGACGCCAGCGCCGAGACGACGCTGCGGGAGATCAAGGAGACGCTCGTGCAGCACACCCGGCCGCTGCTGTCCTTCGGCGGCCTGGTGCTGGTGGTGGGCATACTGCTGTCGGTGTTCCAGCAGCTGGTGGGCATCAACGCCGTGCTCTACTACGCGCCGCACATGTTCGAGAACATGGGCGCCTCGATCAATCAGGCCTATTGGGAGTCGGCGACGTTCGTCGGGATCACCATGACGGTGTTCACGCTCGTGGCGACCTTCACGGTCGACAAAGTGGGCCGCAAGCCGTTGCTGGTCACCGGCGCCCTGGTCATGGCGGCGGCGATGACTCTCATCGGCGTGCTGTTCGATGTGCACGCGGTCAGTGCGACCGGATCGGCGGCCGGCGGGACGCACGGGGCCTCGTATCTGGCGATCGGTGCCGTGATGGTCTACATCATGGGCTTCTCGTTCTCCTGGGGCCCGGTCGTATGGGTCATGCTCGCGGAGATCTATCCGAACTCGATTCGCGGCAAGGCGATGTCGATCGCCATCGCGGCGCAATGGATCATGAACTTCATCGTGTCGCTGACCTTCCCGATGCTCGATGGCAGCGCGTTCCTCAACAGGCACTTCAATCACGGGTTCGCCTACTGGCTGTACAGTGCCGGAGCGATATTGGCGGCGCTGTTCGTCATCCGTTTCGTGCCCGAGACCAAGGGGCGCACGCTGGAGTCGATCCAGGAATTGTGGCATCGGCGCGACCGCTCGCGCGGCTCGTCCGAGCCGGCCGCTTCCTGAACCGCGGCCGTCGAGGCGGCGCCGAGCCTGCGAGATATCCCGGACAGGCGCAGCCCGTCGCGCGTCAGACGCGTCCGCCTACCTCATCGATGTGTCGCAGCAAGTCGGCCGGATCCTCGTAGACACGGATCGCGCCGGAGCGCTCGAGCTCGTCCTGGCCGTAGCCGCCGGAGAGCAGTCCGACACCCAGTCCCTGCGCGCGCCGCGCCGCGAGCATGTCCCAGATGCTGTCCCCCACGATGACCGCGGCGTGAATGTCGGCGCCGAGCCGCTCGGCCGCGCTCAGGAACAGGTCGGGGTCGGGTTTGGCGTGCGCCACGTCGTCGCGGGTGACGATCGCGGCGCGCGTGGGATCCACGCCCAGGATCCGCAAGTTGTATTGTGCCGAGATCATTCGGCCGCTGGTGGCGATCGCCCATGGCAGGCGCGCTTCTGTGAGATAGGCGAGCAATTCTTTCGCGCCGGGCAGGGGACGCACCCATTGGACGAGCCGCGCATAGGCCTCGGCGTGATGCCGCTGCAGCTTCTCGAGCAAATCGGGGGTGATCTCGGCCGACACTTCCCGCAGCAGCATCTCGGTGAACAGCCCGCCGCTCATGCCGATGCGCCGATGGATACGCCACACCGACAGCTCTATGCCCGCGGCACGAAGCGCCTGCTGCCAGGCGAGAACGTGTTGATAGACGCTGTCGACGAGCGTGCCATCGAGATCGAACAGGAAGCTTGTCTGAGTGCGATGCATAGCGCGCCCGTCTCGTTTTGGGGTGCGGCGATTATCCGTGATCGCCATGGAGCACGCCAACGGCCGGTGTGGCGGCTGCGCGGGATCGTTCCGCCAGCGGATGCGGCGCATGCGTGCCGTGGGCTCGGCGCCCGGCGAACGGCGCGTGATGCGTATTTGTGCGCATACCGCGGGTGCACCGTCGGCGCGACGCTTCGGGCCGCGGCGTAGAGGCGAATAGCACGCATGATCACCAAGGCCATGGGCCCGAAACGTCACGATCCGGTGCACGCCAATCGCGTCGCCACCGTGAGTGTGCGGGTGCGGGATCTGGCGCAGCTGTTCAACTCCCTCGATGCCTCGCCGTTCTGGGACCGCGATCTGGATCCGCAGGCGGCGGAATTCATCGAAGAGGAGTTCAGCGACAAGCGGTCCGCGGCCGAATGGCACCTGCACGTGCACGCGGCCGGCGGCGCGGCGCTGGCGGCCGACTTGCAGCCGGCCCTCGAGCATTACTACGAGCGGATGGCGCATTCGGCCTCGCTGCGCCTGCGCGAGGAGACGCGGCTCGGCGAGATCGCGCTGCTCGGCGGAATCGGGATCTTTCTCATCGCCATGAGCGCGCGCGAGTTCTTTGCCCGCTTCGCGCGTCAGGAGCTGTCGGGCCTGCTCGACGAAGGACTGATCATCCTGGCGTGGCTCGCGTTGTGGCGTCCGGTGGAGTCTCTGGTGTACGGCTGGGTACCGCACTACCGCAGGCGGCGGCTGTACCAGCGTTTGGCCGCCGTCCGGGTGACGGTGCGCCTGGAAGTACCGCGCCTCGCGCAGACCGCCACGGCTCTTCCGGCGCGCGGAAATCCGGATGCCGCACAGACCTTGCGCCCTTTTTCGGGAACCGATGATGCGTCACGCACTCAATTTAAGGAGTGACGGCTGGTCAACGGCCCGCGCGGCGCGCGCAGCCCCCACACTCAACCAGGAGAACGGACGCATGCCTGAGACAAACACCGCGTGGACATTGGTTCTGGCGGCGGGCGAAGGCAGCCGGCTGCAAGCACTGACGACGACGGCCTCGGGAACGTCCGTGCCCAAGCAGTTCTGCTCGTTGTTCGACGGTCCGGCGCTGCTGCATGAAGCGCTGCGACGTGCCGACAGTATCTCCGATATATCGCGAACCTGCGTGATCGTCGCCGAACAGCACCGACAGTGGTGGCGGGAAGCGCTGGCGACCTTGCCGGATCGAAACGTGATCGTCCAGCCATGCAACCGCGGCACGGCCATCGGCATCCTGCTGCCGCTGCTGCACATCCTGGAGCGCGACCGTGACGCGCGGCTCGTACTGCTGCCCTCGGATCACCTGGTGCGTCAGGAGGCGGTGCTTGCCGATGCGCTTCTGGCCGCGCTCGAGCGTCTGCGCTGGCGCCCGAGTGAACCGCTGCTGATGGGAATCGTGCCGGAAGAGGTCGATCCGGAACTGGGCTATATCGTGCCGGGTGAGCGCGACGGGCAAGGCGCGCGGACCGTGGCCCGCTTCGTGGAGAAGCCGCCGCTTGCGCAGGCTCGGGAGCTGGTCCGCGCCGGCGCGCTGTGGAATGCCTTCATCGTCGTCACCCGCGGACAGGCTCTGCTGAATCTACTCCGCGCCCGCTTCGGCGACATCGTGGGCGCGATGGAGGCGGCCATTGCCCACGACCGGGCTCATCCCAATGCCGGAACGTTCACCGCGCTCTACGAGCGTCTGCCGAGCATCGATTTTTCGCGCGACATCGTTGCGGGACAGGAGGACGCGCTGCGGGTGCTCGCAGTTCCACCCTGCGGCTGGAGCGATCTCGGCACGCCGCAGCGCGTGGAAGAAGCGCTGCGGCGGGGACCGCAGTCCGCACCGCGTATCTCGCCCCGCGGGGGCGGTGCATGGCTGAGTCTGGCGGCCCAGCATCATCGTCTGCAGATGCGGCATCAGGCTGCGGGCGCCTGAGCCGCCAAGCTCAAGCCTGATCGAAGGCGCCCCGGATTACGTGCGCGGCGTGCGCACCGTATCGACCAGGCCGGCCATCCCGCCGAGCACGGAACCGACCAGCGCTCCGGCGCCGGTGAGGGTGCCCACGGCGCCGAAAACCGGCAGCGCGGTCAGTAAGGCAACACCCGCCGCCGCGCCCAGGGCGACGTTCTTCAGCAGTGCCACGAATTTCATCGCTTACGCCTCCGCGTCGAGTGCGACGGAATGTGCATGGTAGCCCAGTAAGCGGCCGGCGGCACGAGCGTTGCTCGGCGGTTTTCGCGGGATTTCAGGCGGTGCTTTCGGCGCTGTAGCGCGCCAGCAGTCCGGTGCGAACGGCGTGACGGAAGACGCGCGCGAAGAAATAGCCGGCGAGGAGAATGTCGAGCAGCGCGATCGCGCCGCCGAGCGTGAGGCTGCCGGCGGAGAACGGCCGGTGCGCGAGCACGGCCCGCATCCCCTGAAACACGTACGCGGGCGGCAACAGGTGGCCGACGGCCTGCATCCAGCGCGGCAGGGTCGAGAGCGGGTAGAAGACCCCGACGAACGGCGAGAGCAGCGCCGGCAGCGGCCACACCAGCCATTCGGATGCCGGACCAAGGCGCAGGACCAGAGCGCTCGCCAGGATCCCGAGGGCAATCCCGAAACAGAACAACACCAGGAGAAAGGGGATGAGCAGGGCGCCGAGCGCGAAGAAAGACAGCCCGAATACCGCCATGGCCAGCGCCAGCATCACGATCAGACCCACCGCGCTCGTGCCGATGCTGGTGATGACCAGGCCGGTGATGTATTCGGAGAGGGTGAGCGGTGTGGCGAACAGGTTGAGGAAATTCCTCGACCAGACATCCTCCAGGAAGGCCGTGCTCACGCCCTGCATGATGCGCGTGAAGAAATCCCACATCAGCACAGCGCCGAGCAGGCTTGGCACATAGTTGAACCGGCCCGCGCTCATCGAGTTCAGGTAGCGCGTGATGAAGCCCCAGACGATGATGTCGATGGCCACCCAGGCGAACATCGGCAGCGCCCGCACCGGGCTGCCGCGAATGAGATAGAACTGGCGCAGGAGAATCCCCGCGATCGGGCGCGGCCTCATCCGGTGCGCTCCAGGGGCTCGGACAGCGGCTCGCGCGCCAGACGGATGAAGAGTTCCTCGAGCGTCGGCACGCCGTGGGCGCGCGGCAGTGCCCTGGGATCGCCTTCGAGCAGGATCTTGCCCCGGGACAGGAACAGAACGCGGTCGCAGACTTCTTCGACCTCGTACATGTTGTGCGACGTCCAGAGGATGCCGCACCCGCTGTGCGTGGCGAGCCCGCGAATCCGGGCGCGGACCGTGCGCGCGGCGGCCGGGTCGAGCGAGGCGGTCGGCTCATCGAGAAGCAGGAGGCGCGGGCGGTTGAGCACCGCCTTCGCGAGGGCGACGCGTGTCTGTTCTCCAGAGGACAGCACGCCGCACTTGGTGTTCCTCAGGTGCTGGAGGTCGAATTCCTCGAGCACGGCGGCGACACGCGCGCGCAGCGCCGGCACGTCATAGACCAGTCCGAAGAATGTGAGGTTCTGCGCCACCGTGAGGTTGCCGGGCAGGGCGGCGTAGACCGCGGAGAAGTTCGCCTGCGCCAGCGCCCGGGCCCGCTGCCGCGCCAAATCGATTCCGGCGATCCGCACGCTGCCCGTCGTTGGGCTGAGCACGCCGAGGATCATGTTGATGGTGGTCGTCTTGCCGGCGCCGTTCGGCCCGAGCAGCCCCACGACCTCCCGCCGGCGGACCTCGAACGAGACGCGATCGACCGCAAGGATTCCCGGGTAATGCTTGCACAGCTCCGTCACGCTGAGCACGACATCCTCGGCGGGACTCGCGGCGGGCGCGACGCTGTCGCAGTCAGTCATGTGCGCTGTCGATCGTGGCTGGATGGAGCGCCGGGAAGCGGCGCCGCGGCGGATCAGATTGGCATCGCGACGGGTG
>JAJYFU010000055.1 GCA_021790795.1 Pseudomonadota bacterium | reverse complement strand
CCCACGGACGACTTTGACGTTCCCTTGTGCTTTCGATCGCCATGGGAGCCGAAGTGTGTAATATTATACACACTGAGTCCTCTGGAGCCCCCGACATGAGCAAACGGATCAATATCATGATTGATGACGATACGTGGGGTGTGCTGGGGAGGATCCCGGCCGGGGAGCGCAGCCGTGCAATAAATGAAGCGCTGCGGGGCTGGGCCGCGCGGCGGCGGCGGCGGGATGCTGTGCATGAGATGGATACCTTGCGAACGCAATTGCCCAAGGTGAGCTCCGACGAAGTGGCGAGATGGGTTCGTGAGGACCGGGAGCAGGGGCACTGATGCCGGCGCCCCTCGTGGTGCCCGACGCGTCGGTCCTGCTCAAATGGGTCCTGCCGTCGGAGGAGGAGCCCGACGCGGACAAGGCGCTCCTGCTGCGTAGGGCTATCACGGATGAGGCCGTACGTGCCATGGTGCCCGCGCTCTGGCTCTACGAGGTGGGCAACACGATCGCACGGCGCTTCCCGGCGCATGCTTGCGCCTGGTTGAGCGCGATCATGAAGTTTGGACTGAAGGAGGCGGCCCCATCCGGTCCGTGGCTCACGACGGCTCTCGAGTTGACCCGGGCTCATCGGGTGACGTTTTATGATGCCGCCTATCACGCGCTTGCGCTCACCCACAAAGGGGTGTTCGTCACGGCCGATACCCGCTATGCCAAGCAGATGGCCGTGGACGGGTCCGTCGTCGCGCTGAGCGACTGGCAGCCCCCCGCGGGGTCATACCCGTCTCGACGTTAGTGCGCCGCCGTGCGCCCCCCCGCAGACCCCTCCTGCACAGCCTCCACCGCGCTCCGAAAACCTCATGCCAGCGCTCTCACGACCCCCTCCGCTGCACTCACCTCATCCCCACGGACGACTTTGACGTTCCCTTGCGTCGCGGGGACCCCACATTGCAGCGGCGCCGGCCTTCCAGTATTCTCCCCGCCCCCTTCGGGGGTTGCGCCCGATAGGGCGTGGATAGCTCCTTGCCGCACCCGCAGGCCTCGCGTGGGCGGCTTCACAATCCGTAAGGAGGACACATGAGGCACTACGAGATCGTCATTCTGGTTCATCCCGATCAGAGCGAGCAGGTGCCCGCGATGATCGAGCGTTACAAGGGCATGATCACCGCCGGCGGCGGACAGATGCACCGCCTGGAAGACTGGGGGCGGCGCCAGCTCGCTTTTCCGATCGCCAAGGTTCACAAAGCGCATTACGTGCTCATGAACATCGAGTGTGATCAGAAGATCCTCGGCGAGCTCACCGGCGCGTTCCGCTTCAGCGACGCGGTGCTGCGCCATCTGGTCATCGCCATGGCCGCGGCCGTCACCGAGCCCTCGCCGATGGCCAAGGGCGCCGAGGAAGAGGGCGAGCCCGGCAAGGGCCGCCGCGAGCGATCGCGCGACTTGAGCCCTCTGGCGAACGAGCCGGACGCCGAACAGGTCTGAGCGCGGCGTACCTCCTCACTGAACTACGGATACCGAACTGATGAACAGCAGAGCACCCACGGGCGGCGGCCGCTTTTCCCGCCGTAAGAAATTTTGCCGTTTCACCGCCGACGGCGTGACGCACATCGATTACAAGGATCTCGGCACGCTCAAGGGCTACGTCTCCGAGACTGGAAAGATCGTCCCCAGCCGCATCACGGGCACCAAATCGTTCTTCCAGCGCCAGCTCGCCCTCGCCATCAAGCGCGCGCGCTTCCTGGCGCTGCTGCCGTACACCGATCAGCACTGAGGCGCACTCATGGACGTCATACTCCTGCAGAAAGTGGCCAATGTCGGCAACATCGGCGAGCGGGTCACGGTGCGCTCGGGCTTCGGGCGCAACTACCTGCTGCCCCAGGGCAAGGCGACGCTGGCAACGCCCGAGAACATTGCGCGCTTCGAGGCGCGCCGGGTCGAACTCGAGCGTGCCGCGCGCGAGCACCTCGCCTCCGCCGAGGAGCGGTCCGCGGCTCTGAAGGATTTCAAGCTGGTGATCACCGCCAAGGCGGGCACCGAGGGCAAGCTGTTCGGCTCGGTCGGCACCAGCGACATCGCCGAGGCGTGCGCTGCCCAAGGCTTCAAGGTCGAGCGCAGCGAAGTGCGCCTGCCGAACGGCGCCCTGCGCATGACGGGCGAGCACAGCGTTCTGCTGCACCTGCATGCCGACATCGATGTTCCGCTGATCGTCTCGATCGTCGCGGAAGAGTAGCGCCAGGCGGATCGGGCACTCGGTGGCCGCCAACCCCAAAGCGCGCGGCGGGAGCGGGTCGGCGCTCGGCGATGCCCCGACACCGCCACATTCGATCGAAGCCGAGCAGGCGGTGCTCGGCGGGCTGCTGCTCGAAGCCAGCGCCTGGGACCAGGTGGCCGATGCGGTGGGCGAGGCGGACTTCTACCGGCCCGACCACCGCCTGATCTTCGAGGCCATCGGCGCGCTGGCCGGCAACGGCCGGCCCTGCGACGCGGTCACGGTCAGCCAGCAGCTCGAGCGGCTCGGCCAGCTCGAGGGGGCCGGCGGACTCGCCTATCTCACCACGCTGGCCCGCGATACGCCGACGGCCGCCAATGTGCGCGCCTATGCGGAAATCGTCCGCGAGCGCTCGCTGCTGCGCCAGCTGATCCGGGCCGGCACCGAAATCGCCTCGGCGGTCTTCAACAACGACGGCCAGACGGCGCGCGAGCTGGTCGACCGGGCCGAGCAGCGCGTCTTCCAGATCGCCGAGGCCGGCGCGCGCGGCCGCCAGGGCGCGCAGGCGGTCAAGAACCTGTTGCCCGCGGTCATCGACCAGATCGACGAGTGGCACAGCAACCCCGACAAGCTCAGGGGCTTGCCGACCGGATTCAGCGATTTCGACAAGATCACCGGCGGGCTGCGACCGGGTGACCTGCTGATCGTCGCCGGCCGGCCCTCGATGGGCAAGACGACACTCGCGGTCAACATGGCCGAGTATGCGGCGGTCCACCGGGGCACGCAGGCGTCGGTGGCGATCTTCAGCATGGAGATGCCCTCCGAGCAGGTCATCACCCGCATGCTCTCTTCGATCGGTGGCGTGCCGCTCGGCAGCCTGCGCAGCGGCCGTATCTCCGACGACGACTGGGTGCGCATCACCAGCGCAACGAATCAGCTCTCGGAAGCCAAGATCTTCATCGATGAGACCCCCGCATTGACGCCGACGGAGCTGCGCGCGCGCGCGCGCCGCCTCAAGCGCGAGCACGGGCTGGATCTGATCGTGGTGGACTACCTGCAGCTGATGCAGGTGCCGGGCACGAAGGAGAATCGCGCCACGGAGATCGCCGAGATCTCCCGCGGCCTCAAGGCGCTCGCCAAGGAGCTCGCCATTCCGGTGATCGCGCTTTCGCAGCTCAACCGCGCGGTGGAGCAGCGTGAGAACAAGAAACCTGTCATGTCGGATCTGCGTGAAAGCGGATCGCTCGAGCAGGACGCGGACATGATCCTGCTGATCTACCGCGAGGAGGTGTACGACAGGAACACCACCAAGAAGGGTATGGCCGAGATCGACCTGGTCAAGCACCGCAACGGCGAGATCGGCACCTTCCTGCTGACCTTCCAGGGCCAGTACACGCGCTTCGCCAACTACGCGCCGGACGCGTACGCCGACGGCGTCCTGAGGTGAGCCGGCTGATCCGCGCCGTCATCGACGGCGGCGCTTTGCGACACAACATCGAGGTGATCCGCGCGCGCGCTCCGGAGGCGCGCGTGATGGCGGTGGTCAAAGCCAACGCCTACGGACACGGATTGGAGCAGACCGCGCTGTCGCTGCCCGGCGCCGACAGTTTCGCCGTGGCGCGCCTGGAGGAGGGCGTGCGCCTGCGCGAGCGGGGCATCAGCGCGCCGATCGTGCTGCTCGAGGGGGTGTTCACGGACGAGCAGCTGCGCGAGGCGCGCCGTTTCGATCTGGAGCTGGTGGTGCACGATGCGCTGCAAGTCGAGTTGCTCGCGGCCGCCGCGCCCGTCGAGCCGCCGGCGCTGTGGATCAAGATCGATACGGGAATGAACCGCCTGGGCTTTCGTCCCGAGGCGTTCCGCGAGGCCTATCAGCGGCTGCGCGCGCTGCGTCCCGCCCCGTCCGAGATCCGACTGATGACACACCTTGCATGCGCCGACGAGCCGGATGGCGAGATGACCCGCGCGCAGCTGGCGCGCTTGCGCGCCGCGACGCGCGGCGTGTCCGGCGAGGTCAGCATAGCCAACACCGCCGGCATCTTCGGTTCCGTGCCCGTCGGCGGCGACTGGGTGCGGCCGGGGCTGGCGCTCTACGGCGTCTCGCCGTTCGCCCGCGGCACCGGCCGCGAGCTCGGACTGCGGCCGGTGATGAGCCTGGAGAGCGCGGTGATCGCGATCCGCTCGGTGCCGCGCGGGGAAACGGTCGGCTACGGGGCGGCGTGGCGGGCGGAGCGTGATTCGCGCATCGCCATCGTGGCAGCCGGCTACGGCGACGGGCTGCCGCGCAATCTGCCCAGCGGCGCGCCGGTGGGGATCGCGGGCCGGATCGCGCCCCTGTGCGGGCGAGTCTCGATGGACATGATCGCGGTGGACGTGAGCGCCGCGGAGCACGCGGCGGTGGGCGTGGGCACGCCGGTGGTGCTCTGGGGCGAGGATCCTGCGGTCGAGACGCTCGCCCGCGCCGCCGGGACGATTCCCTACGAGCTGCTCTGCGCCGTCAGCCAGCGGGTACCGCTCGAGCTGCGCTGAGCGTCCGGTGTCCGGTGGGCGGGGCGGGCCGTGCCCGAGCGCGGCCCGCGCCTTCAGCCCGTCAGGAAGAACCCCATCTTCACGCCGGCGAGCTGGATGACGTCGTTGTCGCGCAGCAGCGTTGGCTGGGCGCCGATCGCCGTGCCGTTGACGACCGGGAAATGATCCGGCTTGTCGGAGTCGACGTGCACGATGTAGTAGCCGTTGGCCCGGCGGGTGATGGCCGCCACCTGCACGCCGGGTCGCCCGAGGGTGGTGAGTGTCTTGGTCAGCTCCAGCTCGCGTCCGGCGAAGGCTCCGGAGAGCACCTGCAGCTTCGCCGGTCTGGGCGTCGGGGCGGCCGCCGGGCCGGCGGGGGCGCTCGCCGGGGCGTCCACGGGCGCGTGGGTGCCGTTGGCTGCGCCGTCAGTGTGGGTCGCCGCGGCCGCTTCGGCCGCCTCGGCGGCCGCGCGCAGCGCCTGCATGGGCCGCGCCGAGGGCTGGATCACCATGGTCTTCTCGAACTCGTCCTGCTGCTCGTCGTCTTCCATGAAGCGCAGCTGATGATGCCCGACGGTGATCACGTCGCCGTGCTGCAGCGCGTGCTTCTTGATCAGCTTGCCGTTGACGTAGGTGCCATTGGTGCTGTTGAGGTCCTCGAGAAACGAGTCGTTGAGGATATTGATCACCAGCGAATGATGACCGCTGACCGCGGCGTTATCGATGCGGATGTCGTTATCGGGAAGCCGGCCGACCGTGTAACGTTCCTTGTTCATGTTGTATTCGGCCATTACCTGGCCATCGAGGCTCAAGATCAACCTTGCCATATGTTTCTTCCGCCCCCCGCCGTCAGCTGAACCATTTACGGATCTTCTCGAGCATGCCGGTTCGCGCCGGGAACGCGTCCTCGACATGCGCCATCAGCACCGAGATGTTGTCCCGGCCGCCGTTGTCGTTGGCCAACTGAATCAATTGTCTGGCGACATTATCAAGATTAGCACTAAACGTGCTTATCGTTAAATGTATGTCCTCGTCCTCGACCATGTCCGAGAGGCCGTCCGAGCACAGCATGTAGAGCTCGCCCTTCTGGACCGGGATCTCCCGGATCTCCACCTCGACGTTCGGCTCGACGCCGAGGGCGCGTGTGACGTAGTTCTTGTTCGCGGCCCGTTGGGCTTCCTCCGCCGAGTACAGTCCCCGGTCGACGAGCTCCTGCAGGAGCGAGTGATCCATGGTGATGCGCTCGAACTTCCCGCCCTGCGCGCGGTACAGGCGCGAGTCGCCGACGTGGGCGATGGTGACCCTATTGTCGAAGAACAGCGCCGCCACCACCGTCGTGCCCATGCCTTCGCACTGCGACTGGGTGTGCGCCGTCTGGTAGATGATCTTGTTGGCCCGGTGGATCGCGTCGCGCAGGATGATGCTGGTGCGCGACAGGCCCGTCTCGGCGTCGCCGGCGCGCAGATTCTCGCGCTGCATGTGCTCGCGCACCATGCTGACGATGGTCTTCACCGCCAGTCCGCTCGCGACTTCGCCGGCCTTGTAGCCGCCCATGCCGTCGGCCAGCACCAACAGGCCGCTGTCCGCATCGCCGGCAATGGTGTCTTCGTTGTGCTCCCGGACCTTGCCGGTGTCGGTCAGCCCGACGACGCGCAGCTTGTTCTTCAGACCCATGCGGCGCCCTCAGACGCCTCGTAGCGCATTGATGTTTTCGACGAGCATAGTCAACCGATCCGCGATCCGGGCGGGCATAAGCTAGCATTGCCCGGGCTTGAGTCCGAGTGCAGGGTCACAAATTCTCCGCTGCGGCGGATTCGGTGCGCAGGTTGCGCACGAACCGTCACTTCGATGATTTGACTTTCGCTTGGCTGCCTGTATATTTGTACATGGGCGATTTCGCGAGCCGGACGCCCGTGCGCGCCCGCCCTGGTGAGGGTGGAGCATCACGCGAATCTCTCGAGCGTCTCATCGGCACAGCAGCTCCCGGCTTCGGGCGGGAGTGGGGACCTCACAACAGGCCGGCCCGCACTCCCACGCCAGCGGCGCATCGTAGCACCCGACCGCGGAGCCAGCGTATCCATGTCACGGACCAGCACCCTCTACGTTTGCAGCGCCTGCGGCGGGCAGAGCGTGAAATGGCAGGGCAGCTGCCCGGTGTGTGGCGAGTGGAACGTGCTCGAGCCGGTGCGGGCATCCCGAGCGCCGCAGCGGCGGTCGGCGGCGGCCGAGCCGTTGCCTCTGCAGGCCGCCGCGGGGGATCTGCGCCGCCTGTCCAGCGGGCTGGACGAGCTCGACCGGGTGTTGGGCGGGGGCGTGGTGCCGGGATCGGTGACCCTGCTCGGGGGCGATCCGGGCATCGGCAAGTCGACGCTCCTGCTGCAGATGGCGGCGCAGGTCGCCGCCGGCGCGCCGGTGCTGTATGCCAGCGGCGAGGAGTCGGCCGCGCAGGTCGCGCTGCGCGCGCAGCGGCTGGGGCTGTCCGCGCCCTCGCTCGAGATCCTGGCCGAGACCGAGCTCGGGACCGTGCTCGAGCGCGCCGGCGAGCGCGCCGCGGCGCTCTTGATCGTCGATTCGATCCAGACGGTGCAGTCGGAGCGGCTCGATGCCGCGCCCGGCGCGGTCTCGCAGCTGAAAGAGTGCGCCGCGGAGCTCGTGCGCTTCGCCAAGCGCCGCGCCACGGCCGTGTTCCTGATCGGCCACGTCACCAAGGAGGGCTCGATCGCCGGACCCCGCGTGCTCGAGCACCTGGTGGACACCGTGCTCTACTTCGAGAGCGAGACCTCGAGCCGCTACCGCATCGTGCGCGCCACCAAGAACCGCTTCGGGGCGGTCAACGAGCTCGGCTTCTTCGCCATGACCGAAACGGGGCTGCGCGAGGTGCGCAACCCATCGGCGATCTTTCTCGCCCGGGCGCCGGAGCCGGCCGCCGGCAGCATCGTCACGGTAACGCGCGAGGGCGGACGGCCGCTGCTGATCGAGCTGCAGGCGCTGGTCGATCGCATGCGGTTCGGGGCGCCACGGCGCATTGCGCAGGGACTGGATGCGAACCGCCTGGCGATGCTGCTTGCGGTGATGAACCGTCATGCCGGCGTGTCGCTCCAGGAGCACGACGTGTTCGTCAACGCGGTCGGCGGCGTGCGCATCGATGAGACGGCGTGGGACCTTCCGGTGCTGATTGCGCTCGCCTCGAGCCTCGGGGAGCGCATCGTGCCGGGGGCGCTGGTGGCCTTCGGAGAGATCGGCCTGACCGGCGAGGTGCGCCCGGTCGCCTACGGCGAAGAGCGGCTCCAGGAAGCGCGCAAGCAAGGCTTTCAGACGGCGCTCGTGCCGCGCGACAACGCGCCCCGCAAGCCGATCGACGGATTGCGCGTGGTGCCGGTGGCGCGGGTGGACGAGGCGATCGAGGCCGCCTTCAGTTCGTCGCCGCGGCCTGTGCAAGCGGCGCGCGCACCCGCACGGTCTTGATCGCGTTGTCGGCGATCTGCAGCACTTCGAACAGATAAGGGCCGACTTTCAGGGTCGTGCCCGGGGCCGGAATGGTCTCGAGCCGCTCCAGCAGCAGCCCATTGAGTGTCTTCGGCCCGTCGGTGGGCAGTTGCCACTGCAGGGCGCGATTCACCGCGCGCAGCGTGGCGCTGGCGTTGATGATGAACACCCCGGGCTGCTCGGTGTGGATGTCGCGGTGAGAGATGGTCGCCGGGTCGGTGGTGAACTCCCCGACGATCTCCTCCAGGATGTCCTCCAGCGTGACCAGGCCCTCGATGTCGCCGTATTCGTTGACCACGAAGGCGAGCCGCCGGCGGTTGTGCTGAAAGTGCGCGAGCTGCACGTTGAGCGGGGTTCCCTCGGGAATGAAATACGGCTCGCGGGTGCGCGCCATGTCCAACAGCCGCTCCCGGGTGAGGGTATCGCGCACCAGCTCGTGCGCGATGCGCTTCATGTGCAGCATGCCCACCAGATTGTCGAGTTGCCCGTCGTAGACCGGCAGGCGCGTGTGCGGGGTGCGCGCGAGCTGCTCGAGCACATCGTCCCAACTCTGTGCGAGATCGATGCCGGCGATCTCCTGGCGCGGAATCATGATGTCGTTGACGGTCACGTGGCCGAGATCCAGGATCGACAGCAGCATCTGGCGGTGCCGCGCCGGAATCATCGGGCCGGCCTCGGCCACCGCGGTGCGCAGCTCCTCGGTGCTCAGGGTCTGGCCCGCCGGGGCGGTCTTGACCACCCCGAGCACGCGCAGCAGCCCGTAGGAGATGCCGTTGGTGACCGACAGGAACGGGCGGGCGAGGAACACCAGCGCCCGGTAGATGCGCGCGGCGCGCAGCGCCGAGGTCTCCGGGTGCGCCGCGGCATAGATCTTCGGAGTCAGCTCGCCGAACACGATCACCACCAGCGTCAGCAGCACGCCGGTGACCGGCACCGCGTAGCGATAGCCGGTCCGCTGCGCGAGCAGCGTCGCGACGGCCGAGGCGAACACGTTGGCGGCCGCCACGATGACGAGATTCGCGCCGAGCCAGTCCTCGGGCTTGCGCAGCAGCCGCTCGAGCAGCTGGGCGCGGCTCTGGCCGGATTGAGCACGGTGGCGGATGCGGTAGCGGTTCACCGAGAGCATCGCCACCTCGGTACCCGAGGAGAAGGCGATGAGCGCCACCAGCCATAGCAGGATCAGCAGCAGCAGCGGAACGGTTGTTGCGGTCAAGCGAAAGCCCTCCTGGGGTCCTGCCGGGGGTGTGATGCGTCGGCGGCGACCCTCTCACTGCGACATCTTCGCGCGATCGCTGCGATTGGCTCGCTGTGGGCCCCGCTCGTCACGGCGGTCGAATGCCCGGCTGGCTCCGGCCCTATAATGGCCGCCCGCAGCGGATTCGTCACATGTTCGATACCCTTACATCACGCCTGTCCCGCACCGTCGAGGCCCTTCGCGGCCGTGGCCGGATCACCGAGCAGAACATCGCCGACGCGCTGCGCGAGGTGCGCATGGCGCTGCTCGAGGCCGATGTGGCGCTGCCGGTGGTCAAGACCTTCATCGATGCGGTCAAGACCCGCGCGCTCGGCGCTGAAGTGGCCGAGAGTCTCACACCGGGACAGGCTTTCATCGGGATTCTGCACCGCGAGCTGGTGACGCTCATGGGCGCGGGGGGCGAAGGCTTCACGCTGCGCGCCCAGCCGCCCGTGGTGGTGCTGCTGGCCGGCCTGCAGGGGGCGGGCAAGACCACCACCAGCGCCAAGCTCGCCCGCTGGCTCATCGAGTCTCAGGGCAAGCGGGTGGCGCTCGTGAGCACCGACGTACGCCGGCCTGCGGCCATGCTTCAGCTCGAGCGGCTGGCGGAGCAGGTTCAGGCCCACTATCTGGCCGCCGATGCGACGCTGCCGCCGGCCGAGATTGCGCGCGGCGCGCTCGAGCAGGCCCGGCGGGGGGTGTTCGACGTCCTCATCGTCGATACGGCCGGACGGCTGCACGTCGATGAGGCGCTCATGGAAGAGGTGCGTCAGATCGATCAGGCCGTTCATCCGGCGGAGCGCTTGTTCGTGGTCGACGCCATGGCGGGGCAGGACGCCATCAACGCGGCGCGAGCCTTCGCGGCGGCGCTCGAGCTGACCGGCATCGTATTGACCAAGGCCGACGGCGATGCCCGCGGCGGAGCGGCGCTGTCCGTGCGCCAGATCACGGGCCAGCCCATCGTGTTCGTGGGCGTCGGAGAGAAGACCGATGCCCTGACGCCATTCGATCCCGAGCGCATGGCCTCGCGCATTCTGGGCATGGGGGACGTGGTCAGCCTGGTCGAGCAGGTGAACCGCCAGGTGGATCGCGAGTCCGCCGAGCGCTTGGCGCGCAAGGTGGCGCGGGGCAAAGGATTTCATCTGGGGGACCTCAAGGCCCAGCTCGAGCAGGTCGAGAAGATGGGCGGGATGGCCTCGCTCATGGACAAGCTTCCAACCGCGGCGCAGAAGGGCGGCGTCAGCCCGGATCAGGCCGACCGGGACGTGCGCCGTCAAATTGCGATCATCAATTCCATGACGCCGCGCGAACGGGTCTCGCCCGGCGTCATCGACGGCTCGCGCCGCAGGCGCATCGCGCGCGGGGCGGGGGTGCAGGTTCAGGACGTGAATCGGCTGATGAAGCAGTTCCTGCAGATGCAGAAGATGATGAAGCAGATGCGCGGCGGGCGCATGCGCCAGCTGCTCGGGGCGCTGCAGGGCCGCATGCACTAGGGGCGCCCGGGCCGTTCCGCGGCGCCGCCGTGCGAAAAGTGTCCCGAGCCCCTTCCGAAGCTGCCCATAAGCCCGTAGAATCCGGCCTCTTTTTTTGGGGCGGAGCCGCGGGCCCGTCCGGATCGGACACTTGAGAGCGACAAGATCATGGTAAGCATTCGCCTGACCCGGCGCGGGGCGCGGAATCAGCCCTTTTATCACGTGGTGGTGACGGACAGCCGTAAGCGCCAGGGGGGGGCCAGCCTGGAGAACGTCGGGTACTTCAACCCGATCGCCGGCCGGGGCGAGACCCCGCTCAGGCTTGACCTGAGCCGTATCGATTACTGGGTGGGCCACGGCGCACAGCCGTCCGAGCGCGTCCGGTCGCTGATCGCTTCGTACCGGAAGCAGGCGAGCGCCTGATCGCTCGGAGGCCGCGGGGTCTGCCGTGAGCGGACGCGCCGGCTGGGTCGAGCTGGGGCGCATCGGAGCGCCGTTTGGACTGGCGGGGTGGGTTCACGTGACGCCCTACACCGACCCGCCCGAAGCGCTCCTGAAGTATCGCGCCTGGCGCCTGCGATCCGCCACCGGAGCCGAGATCCGGGTGGCGGTGGCCGAGGCCCGCGCCCACGGGGCGCGGCTGGTGGCGCGACTGACGAATGTCGAGGATCGCGATGCCGCCGCAAAGCTGGCGGGCGCGGTGATCGAAGTCGAGCGCGAGGCGCTGCCGGCGCTGCGGGCGCGGCAGTTCTACCGCGCGGATCTGATCGGCCTCGAGGTGCACAACACCGAGGGCCGCGTGTTGGGGACGGTGGCGTATTTCGTTGACGCGCCTGCGGGGACCGTCATGGTCGTGCAGGAGCGCCAGGGCGAGGGATCCCGCGGCGGCGCGCTGCGCGAGCACTGGGTGCTCGCGGATCCGGCGCATCTGCTCCAGGTGGATCTGACCGCCGGGCGGGTGCAGGTCGATTGGCCCACCGAGTTGGATTGATCGCCGGCGAGCGCGAAGCGAGTGTGCGTGTCGATGAAGATCGAAGTGGTCACGCTGTTTGCGCCGATGATCAGCGGCGCGTTGCGTTTCGGCGTGGTGGGCCGCGCGCTCGAGAGCGGGCGGCTCTCGGTGGGGACGGAGGATCCGCGCGCTCACACGCGCGATCCGCACCGGACCGTCGACGACCGGCCGTATGGCGGAGGGCCCGGCATGGTGCTCAAGCCCGAGCCGATGCTCGCGGCCATTCGGGCCGCCGCGGCGCGCCTGCCGTCGGGGAGCCCCCGGGTGTGCCTCTCGGCGCAGGGCGAGCGCTTCACGCAGGCCGTGGCGCGCTCGCTTGCGGCGCTGCCGGGCCTGCTGCTCGTGGCGGGTCGCTACGAAGGTTTGGACGAGCGCGTGATCGAGCTCGGAATCGACCGGGAGCTGTCGATCGGCGATTACGTGCTCTCGGGCGGTGAGGTGCCGGCGCTGGCGGTGATCGACGCGGTGGCACGGTTGCTGCCCGGAGTGCTCGGCGACGAGCGCTCGAGCGAGCTGGATTCGTTTTCGCAGGGGCTGCTCGACTGGCCGCATTACACGCGGCCGGAGATATTCGAGGGCCTGGAGGTGCCGAAGGTGCTACGCTCCGGCAATCATGCCGAGATCGAGCGCTGGCGGCTGGAACAGTCCGTGGCGCGCACGTGGCGCCGCCGCCCGGACCTGATTCGAGGGCAGGTGCTCTCGAGCGAGGCGCAGCGGATATTGAATGAGCTTCCGGCCCCCGATGCGGCCGGAAGCGACGATCGAGGATGGATGAAGCAATGAGTCATATCGTTCAGCAACTCGAAAAAGAGCGCATGACCCGCAAGGTCCCGGACTTCAAGCCGGGCGACACCGTGGTCGTGCAGGTGAAGGTCGTCGAAGGCGAGCGCGAGCGCGTCCAGGCGTACGAGGGCGTGGTGATCGCCCGCAGCAACCGGGGCCTGAACTCCTCGTTCACGGTGCGCAAGATCTCCCACGGCGAGGGCGTCGAGCGCGTCTTCCAGACCTATAGCCCGGCGATCAGCGATATCGCCGTGAAGCGCCGCGGCAACGTGCGGCGCGCCAAGCTTTATTATCTGCGCGAGCGCTCGGGTAAGGCTGCGAGAATCGAAGAGAAGATCTGACGGAGCGCGAAAGTGGCGAGCGTGCGCAAGATCCTCCTCGGCCTGTGGCGCGGTCTGGACGGGCTGCGCAAGGTGCTTCACCTGGTGTTGCTGCTGGCGCTCGCCAGCCTGATCATCGGCGTGCTGCACACGTCGATGCCGACCGTGCCGCAGCGGGCGGCGCTGGTGGTTGCCCCGCAGGGGCGGCTGGTCGAGCAGCTCACGGGCGATCCGCTGGAGCGCGCCATCGAGACCGCCCAGACCGGCGCGGTCGATGAGACCTCGCTGTGGAGCCTCGTCGAGGCGATCCGCGGCGCGGCGCACGACAATCGCATCCGCGTGCTGGTGCTCGATCTCGATGACATGCAGGGCGCCGGGCTGCCGGAGCTCGAGGAGCTCACGCGCGCCATCGACGTGTTCCGCGCCACCGGCAAGCCGGTGCTCGCCTATGGCGGCACGTACAACCAGGATCAGTACTTCGTCGCGTCCCACGCCAGCCAGATCTACCTCGACCCGAGCGGGTACGTGCTGATCCGCGGGTTCGGGCAGTACCAGCTGTATTTCGCCGGGCTGCTGAAGAAGCTCGGGGTCCACGTTCACGTGTTCCGCATCGGCAAGTACAAGAGCGCCGTGGAGATCTTCACGCGCGACGACATGTCGAAGGCCGATCACAAGCAAGCCGTGGCCTATCTGGACTCGATGTGGTCGACGTACCAACACCAGGTGACCGCGGCGCGCGGACTGCCGGGGGACGCCATCGCGCGCTATGTCGCGTCGTTGAGCCGGACGGTGCCCGCCGCGCACGGCGATGCGGCCGCGGTGGCGCTGAAGGATCACCTGGTGACCGCTCTGGCCGACCGCGTGCAGTTCGAGCACCGCGTGGTCGCGCTGGTCGGGGCCGGCAAAGACGGCTCGTTCAACGCCATCTCCGCTCAGGCCTATGCGCAGATCGTGAAGGCCCGGCGGCGTGTCGATGGGGCGGGCAAGCCCCGCGTCGGGGTGATCGTCGCCTCGGGCGCCATTCTCAACGGCGAGCAGCCGCCCGGACGGATCGGCGGGGCCTCGCTCTCGCAGCTGATCCGCGCGGCGCGCCACGACAAGCGCATCAAGGCGGTGGTGCTGCGCATCGACAGCCCCGGCGGCAGCGTCACCGCCGCCGAGGAAATCTATCACCAGCTGGTCGCATTGCGCCGCGCCGGCAAGCCGCTGGTGGTCTCGATGGGCGATTTGGCCGCCTCCGGCGGGTACTACATCGCCGCGCCGGCCAACCAGATCTGGGCCAGCCCCGCGACCATTACCGGCTCGATCGGTATCTTCGCGATCATCCCGACGTTCCGTAAGGCCCTCGCCAAGCTCGGCGTCCACAGCGACGGCGTGGGCACGACGCCGCTGGCCGGAGCGCTCGCCATCGGTCAGCCGCTCGGTCCGCAGGCGCGCGTGCTGATTCGCTCGCAGATCGACCGCGGTTATGCGCAGTTCGTGGCGCGCGTGGGCTCGGGGCGCCACATGACGGATGCGCAGGTGAACGCGATTGGGCAGGGCCGTGTCTGGTCGGGGGCCGCGGCGCGGCACATCGGCCTGGTCGATCACCTGGGCACGCTCGAGGATGCGGTACGGGCCGCGGCGCGCCTCGCCAAGATCAAGAACTACCAGATGGAATTCATCCGTCCGCACCTGTCGTGGGCGCAGCAGCTGTTGCAGCGGGCGCAGACACGCGCGGCGTTGGCGGCGGTCGATCTGTTCGGGCCGCGGCTGCGCATGCCGGGCCTCATGGCGTTCGCCGCTCCGCTTCGTCCCTACGCGCACGAGCTGCAGATGCTGTCGCGCTTCGGCACGCGGGGCCAGATGTACGCCTACTGCTTCTGCCGCAGCCTCGAGCGCTGAGCGGGACTTACAGGGTCTGCCAGTCCAGGATGACCTTGCCGGCGCGGCCGGACCCCATGATGGAGAATGCTTCGCGGTAGTCCTGGATGGGCAGGTGATGGGTGATGACCGGCTGCAGGCTCAGTCCGCTTTGCAGCAGGCTCGCCATCTTGTACCAGGTCTCGAACATCTCCCGGCCGTAGATGCCCTTCAGGGTGAGGCCCTTGAAGATCACCTGGGTCCAGTCGATGGCGGCCTCCTGCGGCGGAATGCCGAGCAGGGCGACCGAGCCGCCGTGGTGCATGGTCCGCAGCAGGTCGCGGAAGGCCGTCATGTTGCCCGACATCTCGAGCCCCACGTCGAATCCTTCCCGCATGCCGAGCGCGCTCATGGTCTGGTCGATCGTCTCGCGCTGAACGTTCACCGCCCGCGTCGCGCCCATCCGCATCGCCAGATCCAGCCGAAAGTCGTTCACGTCGGTGATGACGACGTGGCGGGCCCCGACGAAGCGGGCGATGGCGACCGCCATGATGCCGATGGGGCCCGCGCCGGTGATCAGCACATCCTCGCCGACCATGTTGAACGCCAGCGCGGTGTGCGTGGCGTTGCCGAAGGGATCGAGGATGGAGGCGATGTCGTCGCCGATGGAATCGGGCAGCTTGAACGCGTTTTCGGCCGGGATGGCCAGATACTCGGCGAACGCGCCCGGCCGGTTCACGCCGACGCCGATGGCGTTGCGGCACAGGTGGCGCCGGCCGGCGCGGCAGTTGCGGCAATGCCCGCAGGTGATGTGGCCCTCGCCCGACACCCGATCACCCACCCGCAGCCCGCGAACCTCCGAGCCGAGCTCGACGACCCGGCCGCAATACTCGTGGCCGACCGCCATGGGCACGGGGATGGTTTTGCGCGCCCATTCATCCCAGTTGAAAATGTGCATGTCGGTGCCGCAGATCGCGGTCTTGGCGATCTTGATCAGCACGTCGTTGGGACCGATCTGCGGCTGCGCCAGCTCCTCGAGCCAGATGCCGGGCGCGGCTTCCTTCTTGACCAGGGCCTTCACGCGATGACTCCCAGTTCGTGTCCGACGGCCTCGAAGGCCGCCAGGGCGGTGTCGAGCTCGGTGCGGGTCAGCGCCGCGGACATCTGCGTGCGGATGCGCGCCTGGCCCTTGGGCACCACCGGATAGGAAAAGCCGATCACGTACACGCCGCGCTCGAGCAGCCGGTCGGCCATCCGGCTCGCGAGGGTCGCATCGCCGATCATCACCGGGATGATCGGGTGCTCGCCCGGCTTGAGGGTGAAGCCGAGCCGCTCCAGCCCGGCGCGGAAATACTGCGCGTTCTCGTGCAGCCGCGCGCGCAGCGCCGGGCGCTGATCGAGCAGCTCGAGCACGCGCACGGCGGCCGCGGCCACCACCGGCGGCACGCTGTTGGAGAACAGGTAGGGGCGCGAGCGCTGGCGCAGCCACTCGGTGACCTCGCGGCGCGAGGCGACGTAGCCGCCGCTCGCCCCGCCGAGCGCCTTGCCGAGGGTGCCGGTCAGGATGTCGACGCGCGGCCCGACACCGCAATGCTCGGGCGTGCCGCGTCCGTGCGCGCCCATGAAACCGGTGGCGTGCGAATCATCGACCATCACCAGCGCGTCGTGGCGCTCGGCGAGGTCGCAGATGCCCCGCAGGTTCGCGATCGTGCCGTCCATGGAGAACACGCCGTCGGTGGCGATCATGCGGGTGCGCGCCGAGGCCGCCTGCCGCAGACACGTTTCGAGCTCCCGCATGTCGTTGTTCGCGTAGCGCAGTCGCTGCGCCTTGCACAGGCGGATCCCATCGATGATGCTGGCGTGATTCAGCGCATCGGAGA
>JAJYFU010000150.1 GCA_021790795.1 Pseudomonadota bacterium | reverse complement strand
GCCTGTCGCCTCGATGTTCTACGTCGCGTACTTCAAGCGAGGCGTACCGGCTCAGGATCGGCCGATCACGTTCCTCTACAACGGCGGGCCGGGATCCTCGAGCGTATGGCTGCACATGGGTGCCTACGGTCCGGTGCGGGTCGTGACCAACAGCGATACACACACGCCGCCGGCGCCCTATCACCTCGTCAACAACCAATACAGCCTGCTCGACGCCTCCGACCTGGTGTTCATCGACGCTCCGGGCACCGGCTACAGCCGCATCGAAGGCAAGGGAAAGGACAAGGCGTTCTATGGAGTCGATCAGGACGCCCATGCGTTCGCCTCGTTCATCATGCAGTTTCTCTCGCGCTTCCACCGCTGGAACTCTCCGAAGTACCTGTATGGAGAAAGCTACGGCACACCCCGATCGGCCGCGCTGATCTACGACCTCGAAGTCAACGACGACGTCGATTTCAACGGCGTGATCATGCAGTCGCAGATTCTGAACTTCGACCTCAGCGCGGATGACCCGCAGCACAATCCGGGCATCGAGCTGCCGTACGAGATCGCGCTGCCGTCCATGGCGGCCACCGCGTGGTATCACCACGCTCTGCCCGCCGAACCCGCTCATCTCAGGCCGTTCCTCAAGAAAGTGGAGCGGTTCGCCATGGGGCGCTACGCCGATGCGCTCGCGCAGGGCGCCGACCTGCCCCGCGCCCAGGAGCGCTCGATCGCCGCGCGGATGCACCGGTATATCGGACTGCCGGTCCCCTATCTGCTGAAAGCCGACCTGCAGGTCAGCGGTCTGATGTTCGAGCACGAGCTGCTCAACTCGTACGACGAGACCACCGGCCGGCTCGACACCCGTTTCGATGGACCGTCGATAGATCCGCTCAATGAGCACGCTCAGTACGACCCACAGGCAGCCGCCATCAGCTCGGCGTATGTGGCGGCGTTCAATACCTATGCGAGCGCCGACCTGCACTACAAGACCAGCCTGGAATACCTGCCGGAGATCAACATATCCGATTGGCAGATGAAGCATCGCCCGCCGAACGCCTCCATGAAACTGCCGATCGACGTCAACGTCATGCCCGACCTCGCCTATGCGATGAAATACAATCCGGATCTGAAGATCATGCTGAACGGCGGCTACTTCGATCTGGCCACCCCGTTCTATGAGGGCTGGTACGAGATGCATCACCTGCAGATACCGCGGAGCCTGGACAAGAACATTCAGTATCACTACTACAAATCCGGACACATGATCTACGTACGGGTCGCGGACCTGAAGAAGCTTCATGCCAACGTCGTGGCCTTCATCCGCCAGACCGACAACCTGGGAGGCCGCTCATGAGTCGCACGACGCAGAGCCGCCCTCTGACGAGCGGCGTCGCGCTGCTCGCGGCCATCGCGCTGGCGGCGATCGGCGCCGGCACTCCCGCGCTCGCCAAGTCGCCTTCCAAGCGGCCCTGGACCGGCGCGCATAACCCGTATTTTCATACTCACGCGAGCACCACGCGCGGCGCAGTCACCGTGGACGGCCGCACGATCCACTACCAGGCCGTGGCCGGCATGATCATCGTGCACGGCCCGGGCTGGAATGACGCGACGGACGCGTACGGATCCGGACAACCGAGCCCCGCAAAGGCCAAGCGGACGCAATCCGAGGCCGCGATGTTCTACGTGGCCTATTTCAAGGACGGCGCCAAACCGAGCAAACGCCCGATCACCTTCCTCTACAACGGCGGCCCCGGCTCGGCGAGCCTGTGGCTGCACATGGGCGCCTTCGGTCCGCGCCGCGTGGTCACGGCGGATCACACGCAGACTCCGCCGGCGCCCTACAAACTGGTGAACAACGAGTACAGCCTGCTCGACGCTTCGGATCTGGTATTCGTCGATGCTCCCGGAACGGGATTCGGCCGCGTGCGCGGCCCCGACCCGGCCAAGAACTTCTACGGCGCGGACGCGGACGTGCACGCGTTCTCGCAGTTCATCATGAAGTTCCTGTCTAAGTACGGCCGCTGGAACTCGCCGAAGTACCTGCTCGGCGAAAGCTACGGCACGCCGCGCTCGGCCATGCTCGTCAACGCCCTCGAGACCCATCACAATATCGACTTCAACGGCGTGATCCTGTTGTCGGCGATCCTGAACTTCGACGACTCCAATGGGATCGGGATGGCGCGTTTCAATCCCGGGATCGGCCTGCCGTACGAGGTCTCGCTGCCGTCGTTCACCGCCACCGCGTGGTATCATCACGAGTTGCCCGGCGGAGAGCCTCCGTTGAAGCCGCTGCTCGCCAAAGTCGAGCATTTCGCGATGACCGACTATGCCCAGGCGCTGCGCGAGGGCTCGCTGCTGAGCACCTCGAACTTCGACGCCATCGCCGCCAAACTGCACGACTACACGGGACTACCGACCGGTTACATCGAGAAAGCGAATCTGCGTGTCACCGGCGGCGAATTCCAGCACCAGCTGCTCGCCGACACCGATGAGACCACCGGCCGGCTCGACTCGCGCTTTTCCGGACCGTCATTGAACCCCCTCGGCCAGCGCGCCCAGTATGATCCGCAGTCCGCGGCGATCAGCTCCGCATACGCCGCGGCCTTCAACGACTACTCGCGCAAGGTCCTGCACTTCGGCATGGGGCTGCGCTACAAGATGCAGATCCCGGTGTGGCAGGTCTGGAATTTCGATCACAGACAGCCCGGGGTGGGCTACGCGCTGTCCCGGGCACTCAACGTGATGCCGGATCTGGCTAACGCGATGAAGCAGGATCCCGATCTCAAGGTGATGCTGAACGGCGGCTACTTCGACCTGGCGACCCCGTTCTACGAGGGAATCTACGAGATGAAGCACCTGCCCATGCCGCGCAAGCTGCAGGCCAACATTCAGTACCACTACTACATGTCAGGTCACATGATCTACGTACATGTGCCGGCGCTGAAGCAGCTGCACGCCAATATCGTCGCCTTCATCGACTCCACCGATCATCAGCACTGAGACGCTCGCTCGCGCCCGGCGGAGCCGCGTGCGACGCGGGGCGCGATCTTTCTTCACCAGTTACTTCTCAGGTAGCTCGCCGACCCCGGCACAGGGGCGCCAGGCCCTCGGATAACGTGTTGATCCCAGGACATGAAATAGGACATTATTCCTCGTAAGTCATATACTTGCGGTGATTTTTTGTGTCCGAGCCGTAAATATTCGGTGAACCCGTCGCGTTTGGGCGGTCGCTGAAGCGGTGGGGCTGAACACCACTTTTCAATTCCGGTACGGTAGGCGGCATGGACGGTCTGCCTGCGGGGGATTTCACAGAGAGCGGGGCATCGGGGGATGCGCCCTTTGCGGGGCAGTTCGTTACTCTCTCGCGGCAGGAGCACGTTCAGCTGGTCTGGGAGGGGCGGTATTGGAAGAGCTTGCATCCGCAAGGCGCGCAACGGCTGTCGCGTCTGGAGTGTGAGTACCGGGAACGGCTGCGAGCGCAGGTGGAAAGCGCTGCACGGCGTGAGCAAGCCTTGCAGCAGGAGTTGGAGTACGCCCGGGGACGTATTCGAGACCTGGAGAAGCGCCTGTTCGGGGGCAAGTCTGAGCGGCGGTGGGCGATCGATAATCAACAGCGGCGCGGTGCAACGGGTCTGCGCAAGCGCGGCCAGCAAGTCGGGGCTCGAGGTCATGAGCGGGCGTCGTTTGAGCGAGCTGCCCGTTCGCGAGGAGATTGTGGCGCTCCGCCTCGCCGTGCTGCCCAAAGCGTACCGTCGGCGGATCCGCCGGCGGCGATATCGACCGACCTGTGAGTGCGCACAGGTGCTGCCGGGGATCGTGGCCGCGCCTGCGCCGGGGCGGCTGATCGAGCGCGGCAAGTGGGGCGTGTCGCTGTGGGTGGAGGCGCTGCTGGACAAGTTCCTCTACGGGCGTGCGAGCGAGCGTTGGATCGGGCAGCTGTGCGACCTGGGTGTACCGCTTTCGGCGGGCACGCTCTCTGGGGGCCTGCGGACGATTGCCCCGTTGTTCGGGCCGGTGTATCAGGCGCTGCGGCCGCGGCTGGGGGAAGAGGGTCACTGGCATATAGATGAAAGCCGCTGGGAGGTGTTCGTCGAGCGCGAAGGCAAGGCCGGGCACCGCTGGTGGCTGTGGGTCTTTCAGTCCCGCTCGGTGGTGTATTACGTGATCGATCCGTCGCGCTCGGCGAGTGTGCCTGAGGCGGTGCTCGCGGGGGTGCACAGCGGAGTCATCAGCTGTGATCGGCACGGGGCTTACAAGAAGTTCTCCCGGCTGCACCCGGGGATTGTGCTCAGCTTTTGCTGGGCTCACCAGAGACGGGATTTCCTCACCCTGGCCAACGATCACCCATCCCTGGCAGAGTGGGCGATGGGCTGGGTCGATCGGGTCGAGGAGTTGTTCAGACTGTACGATGAGCACGCCGCGGCGAGCGCGCAGAGTCTGGCGTATCGGCAGCTGCATCGGAGGCTGCGCAGCGCCCTGCGTACGATGGCGCGCGAGCGCCACCGCGCGCTCGCCGATGCGCAACTGCCCGAGCCGGCGCGCAAGCTCATGGTGAGCATGCAGCGGCACTGGCGGGGTCTGAGGGAGTTCATCCGGCACAACGGTGTGCCCCCGGACAACAATGCGGCCGAGCGGGCGCTGCGCGGACCGGTCGTCGGCAGGAAGA
>JAJYFU010000149.1 GCA_021790795.1 Pseudomonadota bacterium | reverse complement strand
CTCGCCTACATCGCCCGCACCTGGGGCACACTGACGCGCTCGACGACGGATTGCGCCTCGTACCGCAGCCCCTATTACCACGGCGAGTGGGTGCTCTACCTGCCGCACGATCTGCCCATGCCCTCGGCCGTGCGCGCCTTGCGGAGCCGTTGTGACGTCAGCGTGCGGCGCCTGCCGGTGCGCATCGCCAAGCTCGGCGCCTTTCAGCCCGCGCGGCTGAAGCTTCCGGGGCTGCTGTATCTGCCGCACCCGTACGTCGTGCCCGGCGGCGTCTTCAATGAGATGTTCGGCTGGGACAGCTACTTCATCGAGCTCGGCCTGATCGGTGACCATCACGCGGCCCTCGCGCGCGACATCGTCGAGAATTTCCTGTTCGAAGTACGGCATTACGGCGCGGTGCTCAACGCCAACGGCACCTTCTCCCTGACGCGCTCCCAGCCGCCGTTCCTCGGCGAGATGGTCCGCGACCTTCTTGCCGATCGGGCCGCCTTCGCCAGCCGCTCGGCGGCCACGGCCTGGCTGCGGCGCGCCTACCCGCTCGTGGTGAAGGATTATTCGACCTGGGAGCGGCGCAAGCAACTGGCCGGAGACACCGGGCTGTCGCGCTATTTCGACTACGGCGGTCCCGAGCCGGCCGAGGAATTGGGCAGCGCCAAATACTATCGGGACGTGATCCGTTTCCTCATCGCCCATCCGGGCGAGAACCGCGGCTATCTGGTGCGCGCCCCGCGGCATCCCTCGGCGGCCGAGGTGACCCGCCTGGCCCGCGTCAGCTGCAATGTGCGCGCCTCGCGCATCTGCGCCCGGGCGTGGTACGGCGGCTACCGTCTCACGGGCAAGTACTACCGCGGCGATCGTGCCATGCGCGAATCGGGCTTCGACACGACATTCCGCTTCGGCGCCTTCAGCGGCTCGGCGACCGACTACGCGTCGGTGGGACTGAACAGCCTGCTGTACCGCTATGCCCTCGATCTGAGCGCTTTCGCCCGCCGGCTGGGCAATCCCGCGGCGGCGCGACACTGGGCGGCGGCGGCGGCGGCGCGCAAGCGCGCCATCAACAAATATCTGTGGAATTCCCGCCTGGGGCTGTACACGGACTACGACTTCGTGACGCGCAAGCGCTCGTACTACATGTTCATCACCACCTTCTATCCGCTCTGGGCGGGCGCGGCCTCGAAGGCCCAGGCGCGGGCGGTGCGCGACAACCTGCCGCTGTTCGAGCGCAAGGGCGGCCTCCAGACCAGCGATTTCGCCAGCGGCGCCCAGTGGGATGCGCCGTTTGGCTGGGCGCCGACCAACTGGCTGGCGGTGAGAGGGCTGGACGCGTACGGCTACGGATCTGCGGCGCGGCGCATCGCCCGCAAGTTCATGGCCACCGTAGACCGCGGTTTCGCGCGTGACGGCACGATTCGCGAGAAATACAACATGGACACCGGCAGCGCCCACGTCGAGATCACCTACGGCTACAAGCAGAACATGACCGGCTTCGGTTGGACCAACGGGGTGTACGTGCGGATGTGGCGGCTGCTGCACGGCCAGCCGCGGTAGCCTCGCCAAGGGGGTACTCCATGAACGCTACCGCCTCGCATCGCCGAGCGCGCCTGCTGCCGGCCGCCATCGCGTTCGTCGGCACTGTGATCGGGATCGTGCCGCTCGCCGCCGCGTGGCCGCAGCAGAACGTGCCGTTCCCTCCCGAAGCGGCGCTCGCCTCGAGCGGTGCGCTGCCGGTCAGCGCCTACTCCGAGCTGCGCTGGCGGCTCGTCGGGCCGTTCCGCGGCGGCTGGGCCACCATGGCCGCCGGCGTACCGACCGAGCCGAACACGTTCTACATCGGCACGGCGGGCGGCGGGGTGTGGAAGACGCGGGACGCCGGCCGAACCTGGCGCTCCATCGGCAAGAATCTCCCGCCGGCGATCGGCGCCATTGCCGTTGCGCCGTCCGACCCGCAGACGATCTACGCCGGCACGGGCCAGGTGGCGCCGCGCTACGACATGTCCACCGGCCGCGGCGTGTTCAAGTCCACCGACGGCGGTCGCACGTGGCGCTCGGTGGGCCTGCGGGCCACGTTGACCATCGGGCGCATCTGGATCGATCCGCACAATGCGAACGTGGTGCTGGTCGCGGCCATGGGCGATCCGTACAAGCCAAGCCGCGCGCGCGGCATCTACCGCACCACCAACGGCGGCAAGAGCTGGACGCACGTGCTGGCCATCAACGACCGGACCGGGGTCGTGGATCTCGCTTCCGATCCGTCCGATCCGCGGCTGATCTATGCGGCCGCGTGGCAGAGCCGCGATTGGCCCTGGCTCGATTACTTCGAGTCCCACGGCGGCCCGGACAGCGGCATCTACCGCTCCACGGACGGCGGGAAGACCTGGACGCGCCTCACCGGGGGAGGCTTCCCGGACGGAGCGCTCGGGCGGATCGGGCTGGCAGTGACGCACACCGCGCACGGCACTCGCATCTACGCCGCGGTGGACTCGAAGACCGAGGGGGGCATCTGGCGCTCGGACGACGGCGGGACGCGGTGGATGCGCGTGAACGACCAGGAGAGTGTGTTTGGAAACTGGTACTTCGCGCGCCTGACCGTCGATCCGGTCAATCCCGATGTCGTGTACTCGGCGGGTCAATCGATCCGCCGCTCGAGCGATGGCGGGCGTACCTGGCACGTCTTCAAGGGTGCTCCGGGGGGCGATGACTACCACTTCGTGTGGATCAATCCTCTGCACCCGAATCACATGATCACCGCCTCGGACCAGGGCGCGGTGGTGAGCGTGGATGGCGGGCGGAGCTGGAGCAGCTGGTACAACCAGCCGACCGGGCAGTTCTATCATGTGGCCACCGACGACCGCTTCCCGTACTGGATCTACAGCGGTCAGCAGGACAGCGGCTCGGTGGGCGCCGCGAGCGCCAGCAATTACGGCGCGCTGACGCTGCGCAGCTGGCACCCGGTCGGGGGCCAGGAACGCGACTACATGGTGCCCGATCCGGCCGACCCGAACCTGGTGTTCGGCAGCGGACTCGGCGGCACCGTGACGCGCTGGGATGCGCGCACCGGACAGGTGGCGGACGTATCGCCGTATCCCGTCATGAGCTACGGCGCCTCGCCGCTCACCGTCAAGTACCGCTATGGTTGGGTGACCCCCATGGTGTTCACGCCGACCAAGCCGTACGCGCTGCTGCTCGGGGCGCAGGTGCTGTTCCAATCGACCGATCTCGGGCAGACCTGGAAGGTGATCTCGCCGGATCTCACCGGCAAAGTGGCGGACATGCACGGCTGCACGGCCCGGGCGACCGGGCTGATGGCGCGCGAATGCGGCTTCGGCGTCATCAGCACCATCGCGCCCTCGCCGGTGAAATCCGGTGAGATCTGGGTCGGCACCGACAGTGGAATGGTGCAGCTGACGCGTGACGACGGCGCGCATTGGCTCGACGTCACCCCGCCGCAGATCGCCGCCTGGGAGAAAGTGAGCGAGATATCCGCCTCGGCGCTCGATCCGGGCACCGCATACGTCGCCGTCGATGACGAGCGCCAGGGCGACTTCCACCCCTATGTCTTGCGCACACACGACTATGGCGCGCATTGGACGGCGATCGACACCGGCCTGCCGCGCGGCGAGCCGGTGGTGTCGATTTGCGCCGACCCGGTGCGCGCCGGGCTGCTGTACGCCGGGACCACCACCGGTGTGTTCGTGTCGTTCGATGACGGCGCGCATTGGCAGTCATTGAAACTGAACCTGCCGAATGCCCGCGTGAACGATCTGGAAGTGCACGGCAACGATCTGATCGCGGCAACCCAGGGCCGGGCGATCTGGGTGCTGGACGATGTGACGCCGTTGCGCCAGCTGTCGTCAGCCGTGCTCGCCTCCGCGGCGCACCTGTTCGCGCCCGAGGTCGCCTGGCGCGTGCACTGGAACAACAATCAGGACACGCCGTTGCCGCCGGGTACGCCGCAGGGCCGGAACCCGCCGGACGGTGTGCCGATCGATTATTGGCTGGGGCCACATACCCACGGACCCGTGACGCTCGCGATCTACGACTTCGCGGGCAAGCGGGTGCGCCGCTTCGCTTCCGATGCCGTGCCCAGACCGATCCATGCCTTCCGTTATTTCGCGAAGGGCTGGCTGAAGCCGCCGAAGCGGCTGTCGGCCGCGCCGGGCATGCACCGCTTCGTGTGGAACCTGCGGTACGCGCGGCCGCCGGCAATCTCCTATCAGTACAGCATGGCTGCGGTGTGGGGCGAGAACACGCCGACCGCCGTCGACGGACCGTTCGTGCTGCCCGGTATCTACACGGTGGTGTTGACCGCCGACGGGCAGAAATATCGCGCACCGCTGGTGGTGCGGCTCGATCCGCGTGAGCACGTCAGCATGGCGGATCTGCGCGCGCTCCTCACCTACAGCCAGAGTGCCTGTCGCGGCATCGAGCGTCTCGATGCGCTGTACGATGCGGAGCATCCGGTGCATCGCGCCCTGGCGGAGCTTGCGGCGCGCATTGCCGCCGGTAAGGCTCCCGAACGCTTCGCCGCCGAGGTCCATCGTCTCGCGGTCCGGACCTCCGGTCGGGGCGCGAATGGCCTGCTGGGATTGAATGCCCAGGTGAGCTCGCTCGAGGCCAATGCCGAGTCGGCGGACCTGGCGCCCACCATCGCCGACAAGCGGGTGCTGCG
>JAJYFU010000148.1 GCA_021790795.1 Pseudomonadota bacterium | reverse complement strand
CCTATTGTGGTTGAGTACCGCCACAGGGCGGTTTCCCGCCTCACGAAGTACCGCTGCGGGGTTCTTCTTGAACTCCGACATGCTGATCGTCGTATCGGCAAAGATGGCATGCATAATTAAGCTCCTATTTCGGCGCTAATTATAGATACGAATATCGCGCTTTTCAAGGATCGTTTCAGATGCGACAATCCCTTGAAAGCGCACGAGATGAGCGTACCCGTCCCCGAGCGCGCCCCTCGATGCGGGGGTTCCGGGAGCCGTTCCGCCAAGCGGCGCCGAGCCCGGGAATGTCGCCGACTCGGACGATCGGCCCTTTACTCGGACCTGCGCACGATAGGAAACAACCCCTCATGAGCGGCGAGACGATGCGCTGGATTGAAGCCATGTGCGCCTCGGTGCACTGCATGAAGCGGTGAGCAAGTCGCTGCACGGAGTCTGCACCAAATAGCGCTACAGTGAAGCTTGCGAGCCTGGCGCGCTCGCAAGCCTTTGATATTCAAGGTGATTTGGTGGGCCGTGTAGGGATCGAACCTACGACCAAGAGATTAAGAGTCTCCTGCTCTACCAGCTGAGCTAACGGCCCATATTGTGTCGCGGCAGACGCCGGCAGCGCCCGTCGCCTAATTTGGGGTGGACGATGGGACTCGAACCCACGACAACCGGGATCACAACCCGGGACTCTACCAGCTGAGCTACGTCCACCGTCCTACGCAACCATCCGCCCCGTGGGCAGCCTGTCCTGCAGCGCCCGCGCGACTGGCGTGCCCGGCAGGACTCGAACCTGCGACCACCGGCTTAGAAGGCCGGTGCTCTATCCAGCTGAGCTACGGGCACGCGAAACTGCATCGCCCAATCGCCCGCACGCTTGGCCTCCATGCCTGGCCGCAGGACCCGCGCCGCACAGGGGCGCGCATAATACGGAACCCCGGCAGCCAGCGTCAATTTGGATCTGCCGCCGAGGCGGGAGGCTGGCGTCCAGACCAATGCTAGACTCTTTGAGTCACGGGGCAACCCCCGCGCCCGATCGCTCGCCGAGCCCGCCGATGCCACTGCCGCCCTCGCCCACCCCAGCCGACGCCGGCCGTGAAATCGAATGGCAGCTGCTGGCCGAGCATCTCGAGCCGGTGCGGCAGTGGCTGGCCGCGCACCCTAAGACCGCCGGCCTGAACATCACACCCCTGCCGCCGCAGCGGCTGCGCGATACCTACCTCGATACGGCCGATTGGCGCCTCTTCCGCGGAGGGTTCGCACTGCGTATACGCGAACGCGACGGCGTACGCGAGGCGACCCTCAAGAGTCTGCGTTCCGACCGGGACGATCTGGCAGACCGCCAGGAGATCACTGAGGCGCTCGAGGACGGTCCCACCACCCTCACCCAGGCCCCGGGAGCCGTCGGGTCTAGGATGCGGGAGATCGCCGGCACGACGCCGCTCGAGACGCTCTTCAGGGCAGAGACGGTACGCCAGCGGTTCGCGGCGCGCCGCCCCAAGCAAGCCCAAGACGCCGCCGAGATCGCCCTGGACGAGACTTGCCTGTATGCCCGCGACGGCGCCCTGCTCGATCATCTGCGGCGCGTGGAAATAGAGGCCACCGGTGGTGATACCGAATCGCTGGCACCCTTCGTCGCAGCGCTGGAGGGCGCCTGCGCCCTGACCCGGGCGGGCGAAAACAAGTTCGCCGCGGGTCTGCGCGTGGCGGGGCTCGCACCGCCACGCCACTGAGCGCTTCGCTCAGTGTGCGCCGGCGGAGACTTCGGCCGACAGGCTCTTGCTGCCGGGACGGGCCAGCCAGACCAGAAACGCCATCGCAACGAACAGGTAGCCGGACACCCAGAAGATATCGTCCGCCGAAAGCATGTACGCCTGGCGGTTAATCAGCTGATTGAGCAAGAACGCGCCCTGCTGCGTCGACAGGCCTCGCGCATGCGCCTGCGCCATGAACTGCTGCGCCTGTGGATTGGCCGTCAGGCTCCAGACCAGCTGTGCATGGTGCAGCGCCGCGCGGCGCGACCACAGCGTCGTCGTGATCGAGGTCGCGAATGAGGCGGCGCTGAGGCGCGTGAAGTTGATCACCCCCGAGGCGGAGGCGATGCGCTCGGGCTCCAGACCCGAGAATGCCAGCGCCAGCAGCGGGATGAAGAACGTAGCCATCGCCACGCCCTGGATCAGGGTCGGCATCAGAAGCGTGTCGAAACTCGCCTGCGTGCTGAAGTCGGACCGCATGAACATCACGAGCGCGAACACTAGAAAGGACACCGTGACGAACCACCGGGGATCGAGACGATCAACCAGGCGCCCGACCACGGGCGTCAGCAGAATCGCGAGTACACCGACCGGCGCGAGCACCCAGCCCGCGAGCGTCGCGGTATAGCCCATGTACTGTTGCAGCCATAGTGGCAGCAGCACCACGTTGCCGAAAAACAAGCCGTAACCGATGGACATGGCGATCGAGCTGACCGTGAAGTTGCGGTTACGAAACAGACCGAGCTCCACTACTGGGTGCCTGTCGGTGAGCTCCCAGACCACGAATACCGCGAAGGAGATCGCGGCGATGATGGCCAGCGTGACGATGAAGGTCGAGCTGAACCAGTCGAGGTCCTTACCCTTATCGAGCATGACCTGCAGCGACCCCACCCAGATGACGAGCAAGGCGAGTCCGACCTTGTCGATCGGCAACTTCACCGTCGGAGTCTCACGCCGGCGATAGATTGCCCAAGTCACCACTGCCGCCACGATCCCCACCGGCACGTTGATGTAGAAGATCCACGGCCAGGAAATGTTGTCGGTAATCCAGCCGCCGAGCACGGGACCGACCACCGGAGCCACCAGCGTGGTCATCGACCACACACCGAGCGCCGCGCCCGCCTTGGATTTGGGATAGCTCGACAGCAGCAGTGCCTGCGACAGCGGGATCATGGGTCCGGCCACCAGTCCCTGCACCGCCCGGAATAGGACGAGCATCGAGAACGTCGGTGCCAGGCCGCACAGCATGGAGCTGATCACAAATAGAATCGTCGAGGCGGTAAAAAGCCTCACCTGACCCATGCGCCGGGTGAGCCATCCAGTCAGCGGCATGGAAATGGCGTTGGCGACCGCGAACGAGGTGATCACCCAAGTGCCCTTGTCGGGCGAGACGCCCAGATCGCCCGCGATCGCAGGTATCGAGACGTTGGCGATCGAGGTATCGAGCACGTTCATGAAGGTGGCCAACGACAGCGCGATCGTCCCGAGCACGACGCTCATGCCGACGAGCGGCGGCAGCGGGGCGGGCGGCGAGACGCGGCCCGGGGCCGCTTCCACGTTCGAATCGCTCATGATTTCCGGATCGCTCAGTACTGACCCGCCGCGACCAGCCGCGGCGAACGACGGGTCGCACTGAGAGACGCGGCGGCGCGGGCGGCGTGCCCGGGAGCCTCGGCAGCCCTGGCTTCCTCCGGGTTTGCGCGGACCGACGGGTCGAGGCCCAGGTTGGGCGCGCCAGGCGCATTGGCGGCGATGATTCGCTGGATCGCGCGGTCGGCCCGTGTGTCCGCCGAGGTGAACACGTCGGTGGAGGCGTCCGGTCCGGTACTCGCTACTTCCGGCAACCGCGGTGCTTGGTCGTGCCGTATATCGACGTACGCTCGCATCGACAGACCGATCTGCAGCGGATGAGCCGCGAGCTGCTTCGGATCGATCGCGATGCGTACCGGGACGCGCTGCACGATCTTGATCCAATTCCCTGTGGCGTTCTGCGGCGGCAGGAGCGCAAACGCCGAGCCGGTACCCGCGCCGAATCCGATCACCCGCCCCCGATAGACCACGTTGCTCCCATAGAGGTCCGAAGTCAGCCGCACCGACTGCCCGACCCGCATGTCCGTCAGCTGCGTCTCCTTGAAGTTCGCATCGACCCAGACTTGATTGAGCGGCACGACCGACATCAGCGGCATACCGGGACTCACGTGCTCGCCGAGCTGCACGTCGCGCTTGGCCACGAATCCCGACACCGGCGCGGGCAGGATCGTGCGCGCATACGTCAGATACGCCGCGTGCACAGCCGCCGCGGCGGACTGCACTTTGGGGTTCGTCGCGACGGTCGTGTTGGCGACCCAGGCCCGATTGGCGGCGAGGCGCTGCTCGGCGGCCGCAAGCGCCGCCTGGGCGGCACGCACCGCGTCGCGCGCATGCTGAAGATCCTCGCCGGAAACCGCTCCGGTACGCGCCAAGCGAGCGCGGCGCTCGTAGTCGGACTGCGCCTGGATGAGCGCCGTGCGACGCACTTGCACATCGGCGCGCAGCTCGGCGTTGGTGGCGAAGAGATTGCGCACTTGACGCACCGTGCTTGCAAGCTTCGCTTCAGCCTTCTGCAGCGCGATCTCGGCATTGGCCCGATCCAGGCGCACAAGAGGATCACCCGACTTGACGAACTGCGTGTTGTTGGCACCGATCGCCACGACGGTGCCGGAGATGCGCGGAGTGATATCCACCACGTTCCCGCTCACGTACGCGTCATTCGTGTACTCGACGAAACGCGCAACACGGTACCAGTAGACGCCATATCCGGCGCCGGCCAGCACGATCACCGCCGCAATCGCGGTCAGCCAGCGTGCCCTCGGGGTACTCCAGAGCGATCCGCTCTTATCTTCGGCTTTTGTCATACTCTGCCTATACTCGGCGGTAACCGCCCGATGTCCTTCTTTCTGTCA
>JAJYFU010000147.1 GCA_021790795.1 Pseudomonadota bacterium | reverse complement strand
GGCACGCTATACTCCTTCAAAACGCGAAGCATTAAGGTCGACCCAGGCGCGGACGGGCCCCGGCGGGCCTATTCCAATTCGAAGCTTGGCGCAGGGGAGTGAGCACTCGAAAACTGTACGTGAGCGGCCGGCATTCTCTTTGTATCGATTTTCCGGCGTTTCACCCGTCGCGCCGGCGGGACGGGCCTTCGTCGCATTCACCACCATGGGAGTAATGAGATGCTTGGCAGAAGGTCAATCGCGCGTTTAGCGCTCATGTCACTCTGCGCCATCGCGGCGGGGCTTGCATTGCCCGCCGCGGCCCGGGCGCAAAGCATTCACCCTTTCAGCCCGCACACGCACGATGCCGGCCCGACGCCCGCAGCGACTCAGATCACCACCTCGATCATCCTCAACGTCACCGATCTGCGCGGCCTCGAGGACTACGTGCGCTCGACGGTCACCCCGGGAGACCCGAACTTCCACCAGTTCCTCTCCGTACGGGAGTTCCGTGACCGGTTCGCGCCATCGACCCGACAGATCTCTCAGCTGGTGCGTTACCTCAAGTCCTACGGCATCAGGGTGGACAAAATCTACCCGGATCACCTGGACTTCACGATCACCGGCTCCGCGGCCGCGATCAACGCCGCCTTCGCAACGCAGGAACACGACTACGACCGCGGCAACGAGCGCTTCCACCGTCCCGACAGCGAGCCGACGCTGCCGGGCACGCTCGGACAGCTGGTCCTCGCCCTGCCCGGCCTGAGCAACGAGCCGGGCAGCTTCCGTCCCATGCTGTTGCGACTCGGCCACGGCCCGTACGCGCGGATCACGCCGCCGGCGGCGCAGTGGCCGAAGAACGGCACCGCCACGGGCATTCCGCAGGACTACACCGTGGGCGACGTGGCCAACTTCTACAACGTCAACCCGCTGTATGACGAGGGCATCACCGGCAAGGGCCAGACGGTGGGCATCATGACGCTCGCCAACTTCAACAAGAGGGATGCGTATTCCTACTGGCGCGACATCGGGCTGCAGGTGGCCCCGAACCGCATCACCAAGGTGATGGTGGACGGCGGCACACCGGTCGCCGCCGGCGTGGGCGACGATGAGACATCGGTCGATGTCGAACAGTCCGGCGGACTCGCCCCCGAGGCCGACATCCGCGTATACATCGCGCCGAACACCAATCAGGGGTTCATCGATCTGTTCTACAACGCGGTGTCGGACAACATCGCCGACGCGGTGTCGATCAGTTGGGGCGAGCCCGAGGAGCTGTATTTCGCCGCCCTCAACGGCGGCGTGAGTTATACCAGTCAGCTGCAGGCGATACACGAGGCGCTGCTCGAGGGCGCGGCGCAAGGCCAGTCATTCTTCGCCGCCGCCGGCGATGCGGGCGCCTACGACATCAATGACAGCCAGCTCGCCGCTCCGCCGAACTACAGCACGCAGCTGACGGTGGATGCGCCGGCCGATGATCCGGCCATCACGGCCGCGGGCGGCACGACGATCGCGACAACGATTCCGGGCTTCCAGGTCAATTCGGAGGTCTATTGCCCGGCCATCGACGTGCCCCTCCAGCGCGTCTGGGGCTGGCACTACCTGCTGACGAACTGGGGCAGCTGCCTCGGCCTCACCCTGTACGGCAGCCCGACCGGTGTCTTCCCGGTCGGCGGCGGCGGCGGTGTCAGCTCCTTCTGGCCCATACCCGCCTACCAGAGCTCGACCGAGGGAATCCAGCGGACCGAGCCCGGGCAGAGTCTGTATTACTATCCGGACTACCCGTCCCTCGCCCATGCGCAGTTACTGATCCGCCTGAAGGCCGATTACCCGGGACGAAATCTGCCGGATCTGTCGTTGAATGCCGATCCGGAGACCGGCTATGTCATCGTGGATTGCACGGACTACCCGGCGCCGACCTACCCCGGCTGCGCGGAGACGGGCTACGGCGGCACCAGCTTCGTGGCGCCGGAGCTCAACGGCATCACGGCGCTGATCGATCAGGACTCCGGCGGTCGGGTGGGATTACTCAACCCGACGCTGTACGCGCTGCAGAATGAGCTCGGCTACGGCTCCCGCTCTCCGTTCAACGCCGTCACGGCGGGCAACAACTGGTTCTACTATGGTACGCCCGGGTACAACGACGGCGCGGGCATCGGCACGATCAATGCCGCGCGTCTGGCCGTCATTTACAAGTTCCTGAGCGGGACGGACACGCAAGGCGGCGATGGCGGCGGCGGCTTCCGCCACGGCAACCGCTGATCGAGCGATAGGGGATTCACGGCGCGCCGGTCACTCCGGCGCGCCGTCCTGAAACGGCGTACGGACCGCCAGGTCCGCCAACTCTTCCTCGGAGGGCGGCGGCTCCGCCAGGATCTGGCTCGCCCGCGCGTGCCACCAGCGCGGCACACGCACCTCCACGCTCTGCTCGAAGTCCGGCAGCGGTCCGAGCCGCTCCACCTGCACGGGAATGGACTCGGCGCGCAATCGTCCGGCAATCACCTCGCCGGTGATGCGGTCGCGGCACACCTGCAGCAGAACCCAGGGCGCTTCGTTCACGCCGACTCCGCGCTCAGGGACCGAGATATTTGTTCACCCACTGCAGCATCGCGGCGTAGAACAGCTCGCGATGCACCGGATCCTGCGGCATGTGATAGGCGCCGGGAATGCCGATGAACTTCACCGGCACATGCCGGCTGGCGAGCGCGTGGTACAGCGCAAATGCCTCGGTGATCGGTACGGTGATGTCATCCGTGCCGGAGAGGATGAGGGTCGGCGTGGTGATGTCCCCGGCATAAGTGATCGGTGAGCCCGTGCGGTACAGCGCCGCGCTGCGGGGATTCCACGGACTGCCGCCGAGGGAGGCACGCGTCCAGGCGAGATTGCCGGCCCCGGACAGCTCATACTCCTCCGTCCAGTCGGTCACGCCATCGGCCACGACCGCGCAGCGCCAGAAATGCTGGTGGGTGATCAGCCAGGCGGTCATGTAGCCGCCGTAGGAATGGCCCACCGCGGCGATGCGCGCGGTGTCGACGATGCCCTTGGCCTCCAGCATGCGGATGCCCGAAATGACGTCGCTGTCCGGTCCGACACCCGGGTCGCGGTAGATGGCGTGCTCGTGGGCATTGCCGAGATTGTCGCTGCCGCGATAGTTCGGCTCGAACACCAGATCTCCGTGGGCGGCGAACAGCAGCCGCAGCGGGCCGACCTCATCGGCGTCAAAGTGCTCGATCGAAGCCCACTCCGGTCCGCCGTGGCTGAAGACCACGAGCGGGTAGCGCCGGCCCGGGGTGTAGCCGTTCGGGTAGGTCAGGATGCCGTCGTTGTACTGCCCGTCCGGCGCGCGCCAGTGCACGGCGACGCTGACGGGATAGGTGTAACCATCGAACCGTCGATTGAAATGGGTCAACGGCACCGGCGCGCTGTCCACCGTGCGCAGCAGGTACAGCTCCGGCGCGTGTGTGGTGCCGTCGGCCACGACCGCCACGGCACCTTGCGAGGAGACACCCACGCTGAGCGCCTGCAGGCCATGCAAGCGCAGCGCCCGGCCCGGTCCGTGCAGCGGCTGCAGGAACACCTTGCTGTCGATACCGGCATTGGCGATGCCGACCAGCGCCCGGCCCCCGGGCAGCCAGGCGAAATTGGCCGCCAGATCGCGGTTGAGGCGGGCGCTGACATCCTGCGCCGCCCCGGTGGGCGAACCGACGTAGAAATCCATCACGCTGACCGGCCCCGGTCCATGCGGATACAGGAAGGCGACCTTCAGGCCCCGCGGCGCAAAGCGCGGCGCGTACTCGTAGCTCGTATGGCCGCCGATGGGGCGCGCCACACCGCTCGCGACATTCACCGCCATGACAGTCGTGCGATCGCTGTCGCCGTCGTCGGCATTGGCCTGACGCGTGTAGACGATCCAGCGGCCATCCGCCGACCACGACGGCGTGGTGATCGCCCCGCCGATGGGGGGCGCGACCTCGAGCACGCCGCCGGGGCCGTGCGTCAACTGACGGGCCGTGCCGCTCTTGAGCGACAGCAGCCAGATCTCCGCCGGCACCGGCGGCCGGGTGATCAGATAATCATCATCATGGATGTCGAACAGGTCATGATGCGTACGCCGATCCCGCGCGCTCAGCGGGGAGTTGTCCGGCGTGACGTAGGCGAGCGTCTTGCCGTCCGGGCTCCACGCGAACTGCTCCACACCGTTCGGGGCCGCGGTCAGCTCGCGCGGCGTCCCGCCGGTGGCGGCCACGGCATAGACCTGCGCCTTGTAGTGCCCGACCTTGGCGATGAAGGCGATGCGGTGCCCGTGCGGCGACCAGCGCACGCTGTGCATGGCCCGCATGCCGCGCACCCGTGCGCACGCGTGTCCCCCGCCCGCGCTCATCACGCGCAACGTCGAGTCGTAGCGATCGTGGATGAAATCCGCGCGGATGGTGCGCACGGCGATCTGCTTGCCGTCGGGCGAGAATCGCGGCGTGCCGAAGCGCACCAGCGCGCGAAAGTCCGCCAGCTTGATCGGCCCGAGCCCCGCATGGGCGGCAAGCGGGGCCAGCAGACCGGCCAGGAGAGCGAGCGTGAGATTCCGGCGCATCGTGGCAAGCTCCGCATCGGGCGCCAGCGCCCGGATCGCGTATCATCGCACATTCGCGCCGCGGACACGCCCGGGCCCCGGAGCCGCTGGCCAAATGGTCCGGGCCGGCCTACCCTTGCCCCTCCGCGGCACCATGCCAGGCGTCGCGGAGGGCCGGCCGCCGCCCCTTCGCAACGAGTCGCC
>JAJYFU010000146.1 GCA_021790795.1 Pseudomonadota bacterium | reverse complement strand
TGCCGGCTCAATATCCTTTAGAATCAAATTCTTATGATTTCGCTCCGTTGCGTGTCGGCGATCAGGCGTCGCTGCTTCGGGCCATGGGTCATCGGACGGCGACCTCTCAGCCGTCCGGTGTCTGCAATCGCGACCTACGGGCGCTAGCGCGAGCTAGAGAATTCCGGTGCGGGTCCAGACGGGCGGCTGCGGGCCCCAGGGGGCGGGGCTCGTTCAACCGAGCGGCTTGCTTGCGTTCAGGTACAGCATGCGATCGGTGCTGATTCCCTTGGGGTCTTCCACAATCGGCCGCATGCTCCGCTCGAAAAGCTGCCGCTCTTCGGCGGTGAAGTGCTCGGCCATGATGGCCGCCAGGGGCGGCGCGAGCGGATGCGGGGAGCTGTTGATGAACACGTCCCACGAGCGCACGGGCGAGGGAAAGGTATCGATGTGCAGCTCGAGATGCACCTCGGGGAAGCCGGCAAGCTTGGCGAACTGGATCAGGTCGCGCTCGGAATAGTTGGCGATCGGGCTGCTGAGGATCTTCTCCTCCGTATCCGGATATTGCGCGGCCTTCCAGCGATGCAGCAGCGTCATGAACGGGCTCACGCCTTCGGGTGGCTTGGACTCGATGACCGCGCGGATGGCCGACGCCGCCAGCGCTTCATCCATAAATACGGGCTCGGCGAGCGAAATGCGTCCGCCCGGCTTGAGGATCCGATGGAACTCGCGGAGCGCGGCGGTCTTGTCGGCAACGTACGCTAGGACTGAGCGGGTGACGACGGCGTCGACCGACCCATCGGTTATACCCTCGAGTCGATCGGCGGGACAGCGGAGGAAGGTGCACTGGCCGCGCACGCCGCGCTCGGCAGCCTGAGCTTCGGCATGGCGTAGCAGCGGTTCGGAAACATCGGTCAGCAAGACGCGCAGCGTCGAGCCCACACGCTCGATGGCCCGAAGAGCGACGACTCCCTCGCCCGTGCCGACGTCCACCAGTGTCTGCCCGGCAGAGAGCCGGGCGCCGTCGAGTACCCGCTCGACATAACGGTCGACCGCCGCGCGCATGACGTGCTGGAACCGCGCATCGCCCCCGTGCCGCCGGTGCAGCAGCCATTGCGACCATGAGTCTTCCCCCGGAGTCTTCGCCTCACCGCTCATGCGCCGCCCCGAGCCGCCAGTTGTGAAGCGCGCATTGTATGCGACGGTGGGCGCGCACGCGGGGAAGCGGCCCGGTGCTTACTTTGAATCAATTCCAGCGTCGCCGCGCGCAGCGGGAACCGGGTGACGTCGGAGTGGGGTATCGCTGGCGCGGGTGCGCCGGGGACGCGCCTGCGCGCAGTGCGCAGCTCAGGCGGCGTGGTGCGATTCCGGCACGCGCACCAGCAGGACAGGGACCGGCGAGTGATGCATGATGTATTCGGCATTGCTGCCCAGCAGCAGGCGGCTGATGCCGCGCCGACCGTGCGTGCCGCAGACGATCAAATCGGCTGACCATTGCCGCGCGCGCTGCACGACGCACTCGCCGACCCGCACGCCGATCTGCTCGATGAGCGCGGTCTGCACCGCAATGCCGCCGTCGCGTACCTGCTGCGCGGCCTGCTCGAGCAGCTCCGAACCGGCATCGCGCAGCGCCTTCGCTCCGGCGTCGAGATTTACCGCGGCAATGTCGCCAGCGGCGACTGGCCACTCATCGACTACGTGCAGCAGCAGGATCTCGCCGCCTTGGTCGCGCGCCACGCTGATCGCCTCGCGCAATCCCCGCTGGGACGGGGCGCCGGCGTCGATCGGGACGAGGATTTTCTTGTACATTCTCGACCTCGAAGTGGTTGGAGCGGAAACAGATTACTCTCGATCGAGCCGCGGAGCACGGCGGCGGTCGGGATCTTGCGCCTGACTTCGAGGGCCGGATTCAGCCGTCCCGCTCGTGGACCCGGGACCGCCAACGCCGTATCGCCACGACGACCCAGACCGCCTCCACCACGCCGAACGGCCATGCTCCTTGCAGAAATCCGTAAACGGACGCCAGAGCGCAGCCGGCGGCGAACCCCAGCACGTAAATCGGGCGGCGCGCCTCGAGCGCATAAAACACCAGCATCGCCGCCACCGCGAACAGTCCGAACACCGTAAGGGGTCGCATCGGCTCATTGTAGAGGGAGCCGGGCGCGCACGCGCGGTGAATTGGTTATGTTAAAGAGAGTCCGCTGTCCCTCGGGAATACGCCGTACGGCCCTCGGTTGCGGTGAATGTGAACGTCGTCCTCGTTTGGAACCAATGGTTCGTATATGAACTGCCCAACGTACTGCCATTGCGTGACCCTACGGTGCCGAGCGTGCGCGCCCTGAAGAGTTTGAGCCCTTGCGGCCTGAACGTCGCGTCCGGCACGGCGTCGCGGCGGCTTGGGCTCGCAAGCGGATCGCCGGGTCCATGATCGTCGCGACGATAGGGGTCGGCATCGTCCTCCTGGGGGCAATGACGGCAGTGGCGATCTCGCGGCGCGCACATCCCGCGCTGCAGCCGCAGACCGGGCCGGATGCCCCCGTCGAGCAGATCCTGTTTTTGAATCGCATGTACTCGACGCTCGCGGAGACGAGTCAGCTCATCGCGCGCTGCGAATGCGAGGCGGATCTGTTCGATCGGCTCTGTCACGTCGCCGTGCGCTATGGCGAGCTCCGGCTCGCCTGGGTCGGGCGGGCGGAGGCGGAGTCCGGGTATATCAAGCCGCTGGCCCGCTGCAGCGCCTCGCCTGAATTCGCGCGCTACCTCGATGGCCTGACTGTGCATACCAGCGAGACGCGGGCCGAAGGCCAAGGACCGGGGGGCGAGGCGTGGCGGGAAGGACATCCGGTGTTCATTCAGGATTTCCGCGAGGATCCGCGCATGGTGCCGTGGCGCGGCAGCGGCGAGGCGATTCTGTGGGGCTCCTGCGCGGCGCTGCCGCTGCGCCGTGGCGGCGCGGTGTCCGCCGTGCTGTTGCTTTACGACACTCAACCGTGGGCGTTCAGTCACAAAGTCCGCGATCTGCTCGAGCGGATGGTGGTGGACATCGAATTCGCCCTCGACCGCTTCGATCTGGTGGCCGAGAAGGAGCGGGCGGCGGCGGAGTTGCGCATTGCGGCGCTCGCCTTCGAGGCGAGCGGGGCAATGCTGGTGACGGACGCGCAGGGAAGGATATTGCGCACCAACGAGGCGGCGCGTGTTTCCTGCGGATACGCGCAGCAGGAGCTGATCGGTCAGGAACTGGCCTTGTTGCTGGCGTCGGACCGCGCGTTGCCCGCGGTCGCGGAGTTGTTCGCCCATGTGCGCGAGCACGGTCGCTGGCAGGGCGAGCTGTGGGGCCGGCGCCGGAGTGGGGAGGAGTTTCCGCTGTGGGTTTCGCTGGCCGGCGTGAATGACGGCGATCGTTGGACGCATTACATCGCATGTCTGACGGATCTTTCCGACCGGAAGGACACCGAACAGCGGATCTCGCGGCTGCTGAACTTCGATGGCCTGACGGGATTGCCGAATCGGCGCTTCATGCTCGATCGGCTGCGCTCCGCCGTGCACTGGGCCGAGCACGCCGGGGGCCATGGCGCGGCCCTGTTGATCGGTCTGGACAAGTTCCAAGCCGTCAATGACATCCTCGGGCACCAGGCCGGCGACATTCTGCTGCAGCAGACCGCCGAGCGGCTGCGCGGCGCGGTGCCCGGGGAGGATCTGGTCGGGCGCGTCGGCGGCGACGAGTTCCTGGTGGTTCTGGAGGGTCTCGGCGCGCAGAGCGGCGTGGCGGAGGATGTCGCATGCCGGACGGCCGACGAACTGCTTGCGACGATCCTCCAGCCGCACTTGATCGCCGGCCAGATGGTCTCCTGCTCGGCAAGCATCGGCATCGCGCCGTGGGGCGGCGCCGCCAGCGCCAGTTTCAACGAGCTGCTCAAGCAGGCCGACGTGGCGATGCACTCGGCCAAGGATTGCGGCCGCAACGATGTGCGGGTGTTCTGTCCCGGAATGCAGCTTGCGCTCGAGCGCCGCTCGAGGCTCGAGTCGCGTCTGCGGCACGAATTCAACACCGATCAGCTGCAGTTGTATTTCCAGCGACGCGTCGATGCGCGCGGCAAGACCCTCGGCGCGGAGGCGTTGCTGCGCTGGCACGATCCGCAGCGTGGCATCGTCTCGCCGCTCGAGCTGGTGCCCGTGGCCGAGGAAATCGGACTGATTCACGAGATCGGCCGCTGGGTGCTCGGTGGCGCCTGCCGGCAGCTGCAGCAGTGGTCGCGCGCCGGTGGCGGGCGCGCTCTGAAGCTGGCGGTGAACATCAGTCCCAAGCAGCTCGCCGCCGCGGATTTCGTCGCCATGGTATCGGACATCGTCGGCCGTGCGGCCATCGACCCGCGCCTGCTCGAGCTCGAGATCACCGAGGCGCTGCCGATTCACGATTTCAACGAGGTCATCCCCAAACTGCAGTCGCTGCGGCGGTTGGGAATCTCCTTCGCGATCGATGACTTCGGCATCGGCTACTCGTCGCTGTCCTACCTGCGGCGATTGCCCGTGACAGCGCTGAAGATCGATCGCAGTTTCGTCACTGGCATGTCGCACCCGGGCGGCGAGACTCTGGTGCACACCATCGTGCAGATGGCCCGCAGTCTGGACCTGGAAGTAATCGCCGAGGGCGTCGAGACGCAGTGGCAATGGGACACGCTGATCTCGCACGGCTGCGATCAGTATCAGGGCTATCTCTTCGGCCGGCCGGTGCCGGTCGAGGTGTTTGATCGCGCATCGACCGCGAGCGCCGCATGAGCGGCGCGTGGT
>JAJYFU010000054.1 GCA_021790795.1 Pseudomonadota bacterium | reverse complement strand
TCGCCGAGCAGGGAGTGTGGATGATCAGCCGCCACAACCGCACGGTGAAGAAGCGCCGTCTGGCGGTGAACGCGCAGTTTCGCAGCTCCGCCTTGTCCTGGGATGACTGGTTGGTGGAGATGGGTGGTAGCCAGGCGGGCACTTCGCCTGTACAGCTTCGGTGGGTGCGGATCTGGGGCCCAGGATTCGATCAGACCCTCATTACCAACGTGCTCGAGCCTGAGCGCTTGACGCCCGAGCAGCTGATGGCGGCCTATCGGCGCCGCTGGAGCGAATGTATCTGGCGATGAAAGAGGTTCTCGAGCTCAATCACCTGTACAACTGCTCGCCCTCTGCCGTCGGCCAGCAGGTCTACGCCACGGCCATTTTTTACAACACCTTGCGGACCTCGCAGGCGCAGATCGCCGCCACCGCCGCTGTGGCGCCGGAGATCTTGTCGGTCGACAAACTCTTTCCCACCTTGATCGACCATTACATCCAGGCAACCAGCTTCGCCATGGGCTCCGAGGTCGAGTGGGAGCGGGTGCACGCCGCGCATCCCCGCATCACTCGCCCGGAGGCGCTGCTCGAGCCACCCTGGCTGCGAGTTCGAATCCGCGATCATCTGTTGGAGAAGCGCAAGGAGGAGCGGAAGAAACGGCGCTTCTGTGCGGGGCGGGCTCGCGCAACATCATACAACTTGATTCCCGGTGCCAAGAAATTGCTCCAAAGTTAACTTAGCGGCAATGGATTTCAGGAGCCAACGAAGATCATTATTTCGCGGACGGTTTTCTTTGCCGTTGCTCCGCCTCATCGATGAGGTCATCGACCGTCGGGGCACCCAGGATGCCTTGCCGCTCTGCCGTGTAATCCCCGTGTCCTGGATCGAACTGCTGAAGAAACCGGGCCATGCCGACAGGTCCCAGGGCTTTGACGAGCGCGTCGATTCCGACTCGCCGCAGCTCGGCCGGGGTCGCGCTTCCGCCGTCAATAGTCTCTACTGCTGCGTTCATGGTACAACTGCCTCTGAATACCATTTTGCCGGATTTTCTACCTGTGCGGCTAGTCGGGCAGCCTCACGCTCGGCGCGACCCCGCAGGCGGTCGTCCGTAGTCAATAGCACGTGCGCACCGGCGCTCTCAGCACAGGCAAGATGCAGGGCGTCGAAGGCGGCAAAGCCCAGGGCTTTCAGCTCTCGGCCTCGCTGCCGCTCCCGTTCTCCTGCTGCCACTTTTGACGTGGCGCAGCTCAAGAGCATTTCGACCCTGCGCCGCCGATCGGTATCCGGGTTGCGGCTAGATTCGAGATCGAGAATATCGCTGCCGATCCACTTCAGTTCACCATGTCTCGCCAGCTCGATCAGTCCGAGAACTGCTTCCGCTTCGAGCCGCACTCGAGCCTGGTGCTGGTCGTCAAACGGCCGGTTAAGGCAGCAGAGATCGAGATATACCGTTCGCATAAGGGCTTTGCCTATGGGAATGCCCATGGTGCAGGTAGCGGATGAAATAATTCCTGTTGCGCAAGCTCCATGCCGAACTTTAGCGCCGCGCGAATATCATCAGCGGTGATGTCGTACTCGCGCTCGACCTCGGCGAATGACATCCCGCCAGCGAGGCTGCCAACGACGATGGTGACCGGCAATCGCGTACCCCGTATCACTGGACTTCCGTGATGGATTTCGGAATCAATGACAACGCGAGTTGAAACGCACATAGCATCCTCAGTCGGCCTCTGGTCGCTCGATAGCAGCCGTCACTCACCACCGGGGACGCAAAATAGCTCCAGTTGAGAAACAGTGGTAGCCCCTTTTTTTGCCTGTTTTCGGCAATTACTCGGGCTTTGTGCCTGGTTCCCGGATTGCGTGACTCCCTGCGCGCGTTGAACTGCTTCGTCCATGACCCTCGATTCGCGTCGGCCGGCGCGCAGCCCATCGAGATAATCCGCCCACGCCTGCATCATCTTTCCGCGCTCTGCCAATCGCTCGGCGCGGTTATACGCCGCCCGGACCTTGTTCCGCTCAGCGTGCGCCATCTGCAATTCGATCACGTCCGGATGCCAGCCCAGCTCATTGAGACACGTGCACGCCATGGCTCGAAAACCGTGGCCCGTCATTTCATCACTCGCATAGCCGAGGCGTCGCAAGGCGGCATTCACCGTGTTCACCGACATCGGTCTATCCGCAGTGCGAAGCGACGGGAAGAGGTATCTGCCCTCGCCGGTGACGCTGCGGAGTTCTCGGAGGAGGGCGACTGCCTGAGAGGCCAGCGGAACGATATGCCGCTCGCGCATCTTCATCCGCGCTGCCGGGACGCGCCATTCCCCGCTTGCAGGTCGATCTCGCTCCATTCCGCCGCCCGAAGCTCGCTGGGACGTAGAAAGACGAGGGGGGACAACTTCAAGGCGATCAGTGTCGTCGGATGCCCTATGTAGTCGTCGATGGCGCGGAGTAGGGCGCCGATCTTTGCCGGCTCAGTAATCGCCGCACGGTTCTCCACCACGACCGGCGCCAAAGCGCCCCGCAGATCAGACGTGATGTCCCGCGTCGCGCGACCCGTCGCGATGGCATACCGGAATATCTGCCCGCAGCGCTGCAGGGCTCGGTGCGCGGTCTCGTTCATCCCCCGGCTCTCGATCGGCCGCAGCACAGTCAGCACCTCCGGTGCCGAGATCGCGGCGATCGGCCGCGAGCCCAGGCGAGGGTAGATGAACGAGCGCAGAATCCACCGCGCCTTCGTCATCGTGATCGGCGCCAGCCGTTCCGCCTGCATCTCCAGCCATTCCTCGGCAATCACCTTGAAGGTGTCCCCCCTGGCGATCTTGATCGTCCGCCGCTGCGCACTCGGATCGATGCCCCGAGCGAGCAGCTGCCGCGCCTCCTGCAGCTGCTCCCGCGCATATGCCAGTGTCACATCTGGGTACACCCCGAGCGAGATCCCGCGCTCCTTGCCGTCATACTTGTACTTGAACCGCCACCACCGCGACCCGTTCGGGTTGACGACCATATACAGCCCGCGGTCGTCATAGACCTTGTATGCCTTCTCTTTAGGTCTGAGGGTCCGAATTTTCGCATCCGACAACATTGGCGCCGCTCCACCCGCCCTTTTGGGGTAACCGGGACTCAAACCGACCCGCCTTACCCCACTTTTCGCACCTTAGGCGTGTTATCATGCCCCTGGATGGCGATAGACGGGCGTCGATGCGCGCCGGTGTGAAAACACTACGATTTACGGTGTTTCCGCGCAATGCTGGGATGTTGGAGGACGGGAAGGAAAGGTGGAGTTTGAATCCACCTGGTGCCCGGGGCCGGACTCGAACCGGCATGGGGTTGCCCCCGAGGGATTTTCGTACCCGCTACGGCTTTCACCGCTGCGCGCCGCTTGCGGCGGCGGACGCATTTGGGGTCTGGACTTTACCTTCACCGTGCCGCGCGGTGCTCGCCGCGTGGTTTAGGCAGGGGCCGTCAAGTCTCTACACTTTCCGCGCGCTGAGGCGGGCGGCTTAGCTCGGGGTTGCAGCCACCGCGACGTGCTGCTGTTTCACCGACTTTGACCCCATTCACACCGGGCGTTTCCGCCCCGGGTGCTCAATTTCCTCAAGTCCCTTGCGTCTACCTATTCCGCCACCCGGGCTAGGGAGGCGGGCGCATTCTACCTGAGAGGCCAGAGCGACGCCCATTCGTACGGCAAAACGCCAGGGAAAAGCAATACGCAGGGCTACGTACCTCCCGCAGCGCAGTGCCTATGGCGGTATACAGCGGAATTGGCGAGACTTATTGTCCTCGGAGACTTTCATGGGCCGGCAACCGGCATGTCCGAAGCGACGCTCGAGGGCGAGAAGATTCATCTGTGGCGAGGTGAGCGGCACGTTCTGCGCGGCGTGACTTTCAGGGTCACGGGCGGGGAGTGCCTGCAATTGACCGGGCCGAATGGGTCGGGCAAGACCAGTCTGCTGCGGACCGTATGTGGGCTGTCCTATCCGGAGGCCGGGGCCATTCACTGGCGGGGCAAGGACGTGCGCCGGGATCTGCCGGCATTCCATGCGGAAATGGCTTATCTGGGTCACGAGCCGCCGTTGAAAATGGAGCTCACCGCGCGGGAGAATCTCGCCTATTGGATTGGCGTGCGCCGGCGGATGACGCGCGCTGAGGTCGATCAGACGCTCGAGCGGGTGGGCGGAGAACGCTGGTCCGACCGGCCGGTGCACACGCTCTCGGCCGGGCAGAAGCGGCGCGTGGCGCTCGCGGGGCTACTTCTCATGAACGTTCCGCTGTGGCTGCTCGATGAGCCCACGACCAATCTCGATGTGGACGGTCAGCGACTGGTGGGGACCTTGCTCGAAGAGCATTTGGCTGGCGGCGGGCTCGCCGTGACGGCCGTACATCACGCGCTGCTGATGTCCGAGCGGGGGCTGCGGCCGCTGGAGCTCGGCTTTGCCTGAGGTCGGCGCATGGTCCGCCCCACTGCCCGCTGCGGCGCCCGAGCGGGCAGGAGCGCCCTCGGCGCTGGGCGTGGCCCGCCTCATGCTCGAGCGTGACCTTCGCCTCGCGTTTCGCAAGGCGAGCCAACTGATCCAGCCGCTGGCGTTCTTCGTCATCGTCACGACGCTCTTTCCGCTCGCGGTCACCCCGAGCCTCGCCGAGCTGCGCCGTATCGCCCCCGGGGTGGTGTGGGCGGCGGCCCTGCTGTCCTCGCTGCTGGCGCTCGAATTCCTGTTCCGCGACGATGCCCAGGATGGCACCCTCGAGCAGTTCGCACTTTCGGGTCGCGCGCTGACCGGATTGCTCGTGGCCAAGACCGCCGCGCACTGGCTGCTCACCGGCCTGCCGCTCGCGCTGATGGCGCCGGTCGCTGGGGCCGCACTCGGCGTACCGGAAGCCGCAATGCCCGGCATCCTGGCCTCGGTCGCCCTCGGGACAGTGACGCTGAGCCTCATCGGCGCGGTGGGAGCCGCGCTCACGATGGGACTGCGCCGCTCGGGGGCATTGCTGTCGCTGCTGACGTTGCCGCTGGTGATCCCCGTGTTGATTTTCGGGGCGCGCGCCACGCAGCTTGCGATCAAGGGCGAATCCTATTCGGCGCCGCTGATGCTGCTCGCCGCGCTCGCCGTGCTCGCCACGACCCTCGCGCCGCTTGCGGCCACCGCGGCGGTGCGCATCAATCTGGAGTGAGGCTCACACCATAATGACTTGGACCTGGTTTCATCGTCTGGCCTCGCCGCCGTACCTGTATCGGACCGCGGGTCGCCTGACCCCGTGGTTCGCCTGGCCGGCCGCGCTCCTGATCGTCGCGGGCCTGATCGGCGGGCTGTGGCTGGCGCCGCCGGACTTCCAGCAGGGTGACGCGTACCGCATCATCTACGTCCATGCGCCGAGCGCCTGGCTGTCGTTGATGATGTACGGGGTCATGGGGATCGCGGGGGGCATCGGGCTGATCTGGCGGATGAAGGCGGCGCATGCGGTCGCCGCGAGCGCCGCGCCGATCGGCGCCTCCTTCGCCCTGGTGACCTTGGTGACCGGCTCGCTCTGGGGTAAGCCGATGTGGGGGACGTACTGGGCGTGGGATCCGCGGTTGACTTCGGAGCTCTTCTTGTTCCTGCTTTATCTGGGGTACATGGGGCTGCGGGCCGCATTCGAGGATCTGCAGCGCGCCGACCGCGCCAGCGCGGTGCTGGCGGTGGTCGGGCTGGTCGATGTTCCGATCGTGCATTACTCGGTGGTGTGGTGGAATTCCCTGCATCAGGGAGCGCTGGTGTTCACGGGCAGGCGGGCAATGCCGCCCTCGATGCTGATTCCGCTGATGGTGATGTTTCTGGGGTTCACGCTCTACAGCGTGGCCGTGCTGTGTATGCGCCTGCGCGCCGAGGTGCTCAATCGGGAGCGCACCGCGCGCTGGGTGCGCGAGGAGGTGGCGGCATGATGAAGTTCCTATGGATGGGCGGCTATTACCCGTTCGTCTGGCCGTCCTATGCGGTCACGTTCGCCGTGATCGGCCTCAACATCTATTGGGCCAAGCGGCTGCTTGCCCGGGCGCGCCGCGCCGCGCAGCGCCGGGTGGAGATCCAACTCGAGATGCAGGAGGAAGCGACATGACACCGAGACGGCGCCGTCTGCTGCTGGTGATCGGGCTGCTCGGCGGAGTCGCCCTGGCCGGGGGCCTCGCCCTCTCGGCGCTGCGCAACAACGTGATGTTCTATTTCGTGCCTTCCCAGGTGGCCGAAGGCAAGGCACCGGTGGGCCAGACCTTCCGGATGGGCGGCATGGTTGCCACGGGGAGCGTGTATCGGACGCCCGGTACGATGGAAGTGCATTTCCGGGTCACCGACTACAAGCACGAGATTCCGGTCGAGTACACGGGTGTGCTGCCGGACCTGTTCCGCGCCGATTCCGGGGTGATCGTGCAGGGCAAGCTGCTGCCCGACGGGGTATTCCGGGCCGATCAGGTGCTGGCCAAGCACGATCAGTACTACCGTCCGCCCGGCATCCATCCGAAATGGGGCATCGACTACGGCGATCCGCGCGATCCATCGCTCGCCGTCAACGCGAATGAGTACGGCAGCGGCGGGAGAGTGGACAAATGATTCCGGAACTTGGGGAATTCGCGCTCATTCTGGCGCTGTTGCTCGCGGGGCTGCAGGCGTTGTTCGGCATCGGCGGACCCGCCTTGCGGCGCGAGCGTTGGGTCGCGGCTGTCAACCCGGCGGTGGCCGGACAGTTCGTGATGGTCGCGACCTCGATGGGCTGCCTGGTGACGTCCTTCGTCCAGAACGACTTCACGGTGCGCTACGTCGCCGCGAACTCCAACTCGCAGCTGCCGCTGTTCTATCGGGTGGCGGGGGTGTGGGGGGCGCACTCGGGATCGCTGCTGCTCTGGATCTTTCTGCTTGGCTGCTGGACGGTGGCGACCGCGTTCGGCACCGCACGGCTGCCCAAGCAATTTTCCGCGCGGGTGCTCGGGGTGCTCGGCGCCATCAGCTTCGGCTTTCTGTTGTACACGCTCCTGACCTCCAATCCGTTCGTCAGGCTCACGAGCCCCTGGCCGGACGGGCTTGGCTTGAACCCGCTGCTGCAGGATCCGGGACTCGCCGCCCATCCCCCGATGCTCTATACCGGCTACGTCGGCCTGTCGGTCGCGTTCGCCTTTGCCTGTGCGGCGCTGCTGGAGGGCAAACTCGACCGCGAGTGGGCGCGCTGGGCACGGCCGTGGACGACGGCGGCCTGGGCGTTCCTCACCTGCGGCATCGTGTTGGGCAGCTGGTGGGCATATTACACCCTCGGCTGGGGCGGGTTCTGGTTCTGGGATCCGGTCGAGAACGCCTCGTTCATGCCCTGGCTGATGGCGACCGCACTGATCCACTCCCTGGCGGTCACCGAGAAGCGGGGATTGTTCAAGAGTTGGACGGTACTGCTGGCGGTGCTCGGATTCTCGCTCAGCCTGATCGGCACGTTCCTGGTGCGCTCCGGGATTCTGATCTCGGTGCATTCCTTCGCCGTGAGTCCGGGGCGCGGGGTATTTCTACTGACCTTCCTCGTGGTCATGATCGGCGCGGCACTCTCGCTCTACGCCTGGCGCGTGCCGCATCTGAAGTCCGAGGCCGGCTTCGAGTTGACCGCGCGCGAGTCGTTCCTGCTGTTCAATAACATCCTGCTGGTGACGGCCTGCGGCACGGTGTTCGCCGGTGAGATGGCGCCGATCATCTCTCTGGCGCTCGGGCTCGGCAAGCTCTCGGTCGGTCCGCCGTACTTCAACCCGACCTTCCTGATCTCGATGTTGCCGCTGCTGGCGCTGCTGGCGGTCGGCATCCACGCGCGCTGGAAGCGTGGCGGCTTGGGCGGCCAGGGCCGCACGCTGCTGCTGACACTCGCGGCCTCGGCGATCATCGGGTGCGTGACGGCCATCGTGATCTTTCACGGCAGGGGCGTGCTGGCGCCGGTCGGCATGACGCTCGGGACGTGGATCATATTCTCCTCGCTGATCGATCCGATCGACCGGCTGCGCCGGCGGATCGCCATACCGCGCGCGGTGCTCGGGATGACCATCGCGCACATCGCCCTGGGAATCTTCGTGTTCTCGATGACCGCGGTGCAGGGTTTCACGGTCGAGCGAGATGTGGCGCTCGCCAATGGCGCGAGCGCCCGCGCGGGCGGCTACACCTTTCAGTTTGAGGGGGTCGGACCTCTGCACGGACGGGACTACGGCGGGTCGCTCGCCACGGTGGCCGTGACGCGCGATGGGCACCCTGTGGCGGTGATGCATCCTGCGACGCGCATGTACTGGGTGCAGCATACCGTGACGACCAAGTCCGCCATCCTGTTCCACGACGGGAACAACATCCTGGTGGCGCTCGGCCAGAATCTCGGCGACGGCCGCTGGAGCCTGCGACTGCAGGTGCGGCCGCTGGTCAGCTTCATCTGGATCGCGGCGCTCATCATGGCCTTCGGCGGCCTGCTGGCGATCACGGACCGGCGCTATCGCATCGAGCACGCGCGGGCGGAGGAGACGATGGGAGCACTCGCCGGGGGCAAGACGCCATGATCCGTCGCTTCATCCCGCTGCTGGTGTTCGTCGGGGTGGCCGCACTGTTGGCGATGGGCGTCATGCAGGCGCCACGCAAGGACCTGGTGCCCTCGCCACTGATCGGCAAGCATGCGCCGAACTTCTCCCTGCCGAGCCTCATGCACCCGCATCAGAGGGTCAGCTCCACCCAGTTGAACGGACATTGGTACCTGTTCAACGTTTGGGGCACCTGGTGCATCTCGTGCCGCCAGGAGTACCCCGAGCTGCTCGCCATCGCACACACCGGCATCGTTCCGTTGATCGGCCTCGACTGGAAGGACACGCGCGGGGAGGCTTTGGCGTTCCTCAGCACCAAGGGGGATCCCTACCAACGCATCGCCTTCGATCCGGGCGGCCTGGAGGCGATTCACTGGGGTGTCTACGGCGCGCCGGAAACCTTCCTCGTCAATCCCAAGGGCATCATTGTGTACAAGTACATAGGGCCGATCACGCCGCGGGCGTGGACCGAGGACATCCTGCCGCGCCTGCCGGCGAGCGCCACCGTGGCGGGCTCGTGATGCGCCTGACACGCTTGGTCCTGGCGCTGCTGCCCGTCGCGCTGCTGCTCGGCGCGCCATGGGCGCGCGCGATCGCGCCCACGCAGATGCCGACAGCGGCGCTCGAGGCGCGCTACGAGCGGCTCATCCATGGTTTTCGCTGCATGCAGTGTCAGGACGAGTCGCTGGCGAATTCGCCGGTGAGCCTCGCGGCCGACATGCGCCGGCAGATCCGGCAAATGCTGCTGGCCGGGGACACCGATCGGCAGATCCGCAAGTTCTTCGTGTCCCGCTACGGCTATTTCATCCTCTTCAAGCCGCCGTTCGTGTGGAAGACCGCGTGGCTGTGGCTGACGCCGGGGATCCTGCTGTTCGTCGGCGCATTCACCGCCGCCGGAGTCATCCGCCGGCGTACGAGGCTGGTGGCGAGCGATCTCGAGGAGCCTGATCCTCGCGATGGGTTGACGGGTGTCCAGGAGCGCGGCCGATGATCGTGTTCATACTCTTCGTGACGCTCCTGATCGCCATCGCGGCGGGTTTGATCGTGGTTCCGCTCATCCGCCCGCTGCGCACGCAGGTTCCGCCGGCGCGCTGGACGGCGCTGCTGGTCTGCGCGGTGCTTGCGGCGGGCTCGGTCGGCCTGTATCTGAAGTCGAGCAACTGGCCGTGGAAGCGCTATCCGGGCGTCGCCTCGCCGCAATCACCCATCATCACGCTGATAGACCATCTCGATCGCGATCCGAAGGATATTGATGACTGGCTGAAGCTCGGACGCTCGTACATCATCGTGCAGGAGTATCCGTTCGCGGTGCGCGCGTTCGCACGGGCGAACCTGGTGGCGGGCGGCCGCAACGCAACAGCGTTGGTGGGCGAGGCCGAAGCGCTTATCCTGATCCATGATTCTTCGCTCGAGGGCCGCGCCGGACAGCTGATCGACGAGGCTCTGGCCATCGACCCGACTTCCCCGCAGGCGCTGTTCTTTGGTGCCGCCGAAGCGATGCGTCTCGGAGATCTCCCGCTAGCGCGTACGCGCTTCTCGAAACTATTAGCGATGAACCCACCGGCACAGGTCAAGACCATGTTAAAACAAGAAATTACCGCAATTGATGCAAAATTAGATCCGAAAATCGTCGATCCTGCGGGTAAAAACCAAAAATAAGTCTGATAATCAGGGGCGAAACGTCCAGGGCGAGACCGCTGCAGGAACCCTTTGGGCAGTTAAGGGGTCTTATGTTGAGCGGTGGCCCGGTCGCCGCGGGCTTATGCTGAGCCCCATTCTGTTTCGACCAGAGGAGAGAGCCCATGAACCAGCCAGCTCACGAGGGAACCCAGCCCCAGAAGGGCGTCAGCGGCCGTGGATTTGCGTCCATGAGCCAGGAGCGGCAGCGCCAGATTGCCAGCATGGGTGGCAAGGCGGTACCGGACGGGAAGCGCAGCTTCTCGCAGAACCGTCATTTGGCGGCGGAAGCCGGCCGCAAGGGCGGCCAGAGCGTCCCGGACGAGAAGCGCAGCTTCTCGCAGAACCGGCGTCTGGCGGCGGAAGCCGGCCGCAAGGGCGGCCAGAGCGTCCCGGACGAGAAGCGCAGCTTCTCGCAGAACCGCCAGCTTGCGGCCGAGGCCGGCCGCAAGGGTGGGCAAGCCAGTCACGGCACCCACCGGGAGTAACGACGGTGTGTCCGCCGTCACGCTGAAGCGTGACGCCGGGGTTTGATGTTGGCCCTCGTTCGAGGGCTCGAATGCCCGCAGTGGGGAGACGGGGCGTCGGCGTTCTCGGAACGCGCGGCGGGCGGGAATTTTGTGGCCAAAATCCGGCTGGCATCGCGCGCGGCGGCGTTGACGCGAGTTGATTCACGGACTATCGTCTGCGGCTGACTAGGGGAGCCCCGGCAAGGGGCTGAGAGGCCGATGGCGCCTGCGGGCGCGGCGCGGCGACCCTTTGAACCTGATCCAGTTTATGCTGGCGTAGGAAAGTTCGGGCCGTCATCTTTCTCTCGCCGGCGTCGCTGGGTCTCCTGCGGTTGAACCGCTGAAGGAGCCGCCACGATGAATGCCGTCCCCAAGGTCGTCGCCGACTCGCTGCCCGCGTCGCGCAAGATCCACGTGCCGGGCACACTGCATGCCGATGTGCGCGTGCCGATGAGGCGGATCGCGCTGCGGCCGGCCAGCGGCGAACCGCCGGTCACCGTTTACGATTCCTCCGGGCCCTACACCGATCCGGATGCGCGCATCGACATCGAGCGCGGCTTGCCTCCGCTGCGCAACGCTTGGATCGAGGCGCGTGGCGACATCGAGCGCATCCCGGGGCGCGACGCGCGCCCCGAGGACGACGGACTCACCTCTGCGCAGGCGGAGGTAATGTCTTTTCCAACTGCGCGCCGGCCGTTGCGGGCCAACGCGGGACGCGCGCCGACGCAGCTTGCCTACGCACGCGCGGGCATCATCACGCCGGAAATGGAATTCGTCGCCATCCGCGAGAATCTCGGACGCCGGCCCGGGGAGCCCGCGCCGCGTGACGGCCAGGACTGGGGCGCGAGCATTCCGCCGTATGTGACCCCCGAGTTCGTGCGGGCCGAAGTGGCCGCCGGTCGCGCCATAATCCCGGCCAACATCAATCACCCCGAGTCCGAGCCGATGATCATCGGCCGCAATTTCCTGGTCAAAATCAACGCCAACATCGGCAATTCCGCGGTCAGCTCCTCGATGGCCGAGGAGGTCGACAAGCTGGTGTGGGCCATTCGCTGGGGCGCCGATACGGTGATGGACCTGTCCACCGGACGCAACATCCACACCATCCGGGAATGGATCCTGCGCAACTCGCCCGTGCCGATCGGCACGGTGCCGATCTATCAGGCGCTGGAGAAGGTCGGCGGGGTGGCCGAGGAGCTCTCCTGGGATGTGTTTCGCGATACGCTGATCGAGCAGGCCGAGCAGGGCGTCGATTACTTCACCATCCACGCGGGCGTGCGCCTGGCTTACGTGCCGCTCACCGCCTCGCGCGTGACCGGCATCGTCTCGCGCGGCGGCTCGATCATGGCGAAGTGGTGCCTGGCGCACCACCGCGAGAGCTTCCTCTACGAGCATTTCGAGGAGATTTGCGAGATCTGCCGTGCCTACGACGTCAGCTTCTCTCTCGGCGACGGCCTGCGGCCCGGGTCGATCGCCGACGCCAATGACGCGGCGCAGTTCGCCGAGCTCGAGACGCTCGGAGAGCTGACGCGCATCGCCTGGCGGCACGACTGCCAGGTGATGATCGAGGGGCCGGGCCACGTGCCGATGCACAAGATCAAGGAGAACATGGACAAGCAGCTCGCCCACTGCGGCGAGGCGCCGTTCTACACCCTCGGACCGCTGACCACCGATATCGCTCCGGGCTACGATCACATCACTTCGGCGATCGGCGCGGCGATGATCGGCTGGTACGGGACCGCCATGCTCTGTTACGTCACGCCGAAGGAGCACCTGGGACTGCCCGACCGCAACGACGTCAAGACCGGAGTGATCACCTACAAGATCGCCGCGCACGCGGCCGATCTGGCCAAGGGGCATCCCGGCGCGCGCGAGCGTGACGATGCGCTCTCTCGCGCGCGGTTCGATTTCCGCTGGGAGGATCAGTTCAATCTCTCGCTCGATCCGGACACCGCCTGCGGGTTTCACGACGAGACGATGCCGAAGGACGCGCACAAGGTGGCGCACTTCTGCTCGATGTGTGGACCGAAATTCTGTTCCATGCGCATCTCGCACGAGGTGCGCGCGGAAGCGCGGGAACAGGGACTGCGGGAGATGGCGGAGAAGTTTCGGGCGGCGGGCGGGAATTTGTACGTGCCCGCCGACGGGGAGCTCTGAGTCATGCGCGCCACCGTGATCGGCGCCGGTGTCGCCGGGCTCGCCTGCGCCCTGGAGCTTGCCGAGAGGGGCGCGAGCGTGGAGGTGCTCGAGCGCAGCGCACAGCTCGGCGCGGGCTCTTGCTCCTGGTTCGCCGGCGGCATGCTTGCGCCGTGGTGTGAGCGTGTCCACGCCCCGCCGCTCATCGTGGCGCTCGGGGACGAGGGCTTCGCGTGGTGGAGTGAGAAATACCCTGCCATCGTGCGGCGCGGAACGCTGGTGCTGGCGCACGCGCGTGACGGCGCGGAGTTGAGCCAATTCGCGCGGCGCACCGAGCATTACGAGTGGCTCGATGCCGCGGGAATCGCCGCGCTCGAGCCTGATCTTGCCGGGCGCTTCGAGCGCGGTCTGTACTTCAAAGGCGAGGCGCACATCGATCCGCGAGCGGCACTCGCGGCACTGGCCGAGCGGCTGGGCTCGCTCGGCGGCACCATCCGGTTCGCCACCGAGGCGGATTCCGCCGCCGCGCAGGACGGCCGGCGTGTCATCGACTGCACCGGGCTTGCGGCCCGAAGCGTGCTCACGGATCTGCGCGGCGTCAAAGGCGAGATGCTGCATGTCCGTGCGCCCGATCTGACGCTGACGCGTCCGGTGCGGGTGCTGCACCCGCGCACACCGGTCTATGTGGTGCCGCGCGAGGCTGGACACTACATGATCGGCGCGACCATGATCGAGAGCGACCAGGCGAGCGGCATTACGGCCCGCGCGATGCTCGAGCTGCTTGGCGCGGCCTATGCCTTGCATCCGGCCTTCGGCGAGGGGGAGATCCTCGAGATCGGCACCGGCGTGCGACCGGCTTTCCCGGACAACCTGCCGCGGCTCGTTCAGCGCGGCGGCACGCTCTACGTCAACGGGCTGTTCCGTCACGGCTTTCTGGCCGCTCCAGCCTTGGCGCGCCGCGCCGCGGCATTCGTGCTCGAGGGACGCGAGGCTCCCGAGGTGATGCGTTGAAAGTCCAAGTCAACGGCGAGTGGCGTGAAGTGCGCGCCGCCGATCTCGCCGGCGTGATCACGGAACTCGGCTTCGAGCACGCCGTCATCGCCACGGCGGTCAACGACGAGTTCGTGCCGGTCGGGGAGCGTGCTGCGCTCACGCTGGACGACGGCGACCGGATCGAGGTGCTCGCGCCGATGCAGGGGGGCTGAATGCTCACGCTATACGATGTGCCGCTGGGTTCGCGTCTGCTGCTCGGGACGGCGCGCTATCCGTCCCCGGCCGTGCTCGCCGAGGCAGTCAAGGCGAGCGCAACGGAAGTGGTCACCGTGTCCCTGCGGCGCGAATCCGCGGGCGAGCGGGCCGGCCAGGGGTTCTGGTCGATCGTGCGGGAACTCGGGGTGCGGGTGTTGCCGAACACCGCGGGCTGTCATTCGGTCAAAGAAGCGGTCACGACCGCGCACATGGCGCGCGAAGTGTTCGGCGGCACCTGGCTGAAGCTCGAAGTGATCGGCGATGGGGACACCCTGCAGCCGGACGTGTTCGCGCTGGTCGAGGCGGCCCGCGTCCTGTGCGCCGAGGGTTTCGACGTATTCCCGTATACCACCGAGGATCCCACCGTCGCCGAGCGGTTGTGCGCGGCGGGCTGCCGGGTGTTGATGCCGTGGGGCTCGCCGATCGGCTCCGGGCGGGGACTGAACAACCTGTTCGGCCTGAAGGCGCTGCGCGCGCGCTTTCCCGAGGTGCCGTTGGTGATCGATGCGGGGATCGGAGTGCCCTCGCACGCCGCCCAGGCGCTCGAGCTCGGTTTCGATGCCGTGCTGATCAACACGGCGATCTCGCAGGCGGCCGATCCGGCGCGCATGGCGCGAGCGTTCGCGCAGGCGGTTGTCGCCGGGTGGGAGGCGCATCAGGCCGGACCGATGGAGCCGCGCGAGATGGCGGTGCCCTCGACACCGATCGTCGGTACGGCTCTGCTGCGTTGATGCTGGCGCGGGTCTACCCGATTGTCGACAGCGCCGAGTGGGTCGGCCGATTGCTGCCCTGCGGCGTGCGCCTGATACAGCTGCGGATCAAGGATCGACCGCAGGCGCTGCGCGCCGAGATTCGCGCGGCCCGCGCGCAGTGCGCTCGCGCCGGCGCGCAGCTCGTGGTCAACGATTACTGGCAGCTCGCGCTGGAGGAGGGATGCGATTTCGTGCATCTGGGCCAGAGCGATCTGGATACGGCCGACATTGCGGCGCTGCGCCGCGCCGGGGTGCGTCTCGGGATCAGCACCCATGACGAACGGGAGCTCGAGCGGGCGCTGGCGCTCGAGCCGGATTACATCGCCCTCGGGCCGATCTATCCAACGCTGCTCAAAGCCATGCCATTCCCGCCGCAGGGCGTGGCGCGCATCGGAACGTGGAAGGGGCGCATCGGTGCGCGGGCACTGGTGGCCATCGGCGGACTGACGCTCGAGCGCCTGCCCGGCGTGCTCGCGGCCGGCGCGGATTCGGCGGCTGTGGTGACGGATATCGTCCGCAATCCCGATCCCGAGGCGCGCATGCGTGCCTGGGTGCGCGTGGGGCTGGCGGCATGAGTGATCGCTACAGCCGCCAGACCGTGCTGCCTGAGATCGGCTTTGCGGGGCAGGAGCGAGTGCGCGCGGCGGCGGTGTTGGTTGTCGGGGCCGGAGGACTGGGCTGCGCGGTGCTGCAGTACCTGTGCGCGGCGGGCATCGGCCGATTGTGGGTGGTGGATCCCGATCGGGTCGAGGTCACCAACCTGCATCGCCAGCCGCTCTATCAAATGAGCGATCTCGGCGCGCCCAAGGCCGCCGCGGCGGCCGAGCGCCTGATCGGGTTCAATCCGGAAGTTGAGATCGAGGCGGCCATCGAGCGGTTGACCCCGGAGAATGCGGCGCGTTGGTGCGGCTGCGCCGATATCGTGGTCGACGCCGGCGACAGCCTCGCGCTGACGTACATTCTGAGCGACGAATGTCGCCGGCTGGGCAAGGCGCTGGTCAGCGCCTCCGTGCTGGGCCTGTCCGGCTATGCCGGGGTGTTCTGCGGCGGCGGTCCGAGTTATCGCGCGGTGTTTCCCGAGATGCCGCGGCGAGCCGGCTCGTGCGCGCAGACCGGCGTGCTCGGCAGCGTGGTCGGTGTGCTCGGCACGCTGCAGGCTCATCTGACGCTCGCGCAGGTGTTGGGCCTTGATCCGCCCGTGCTCGGCCGGCTGGTGACCGTGGACCTCGCTCGCCTGCGCTTCGGGGGCTTCTCCTTCTCCCGGGTCGCGGAGCCGCCTGAGCCGCTGCTGCGATTCATCGCCCCGAGTGAGGTGCGCCCCGCGGACCTGGTCGTCGACTTGCGCAGCCGCAGTGAGGCGCCCGTCTCTGCGTTTCCCGGTGCGCTGCGGCTGTCCGTCGAAGAGATGGCCGGACAGAGGCTGCCGGGCGGGCCGCGCATCGTATTGTGTTGTCGTTCGGGCATTCGGGCCTGGCGGGCCGCGCAAGTGCTGCTGGCGCGTGAGGCGCGCGACGTTGCGCTGATCGCGCTCGGAGAGTGACGGTGCCGCGGCCGGTCGTGCTGGTGGTCGCCGGGACGGACAGCAGCGGCGGCGCGGGGCTTTTGCGCGATGCGCGCACGCTCGAGCGGATGGGCGTGGACGTTACGTGCGCCGTTACGACCGTGACCGCGCAGACCGACGCGGGCGTGCTCAGCGCGCATCCGGTACCGCCAGCGCAGGTCCGTGCACAGATTGCCACGGCATTGGCTGCGCGGTCCGTCGGTGCCATCAAGATCGGAATGTTGGGCACGCAGCCCATCGTCGAGGCGGTAGCCGAAGCGCTCGATGCGCATCGCGGGGCCGTGCCGGTGGTGCTCGACCCGGTGCTGTACGCCTCCTCGGGCGCGGCGCTGCTCGATATGGCCGGCCTCGCCGCGCTGCGCTCGCGGCTCTTTCCGCTTGCGACGCTCCTGACGCCGAATCTTCCCGAAGCCGCTTATCTTGCCCGTGGCGGTTCCTTCGGGAGCACAGTGTCGAGTTCGCGGGAGACACTCGTTGCTTGGGCGAATGCGCTGCTGGCGCAGGGTCCGCGTTCGGTACTGCTCAAGGGCGGGCATGGCGAGGGACCCGAGACGAGCGACGTGCTGGTGCGCCCGGGGCTCGCGCCGCTGTGGCTCACGGACGTGCGACTCGATGCCCGCATGCGTGGCACCGGCTGTGCGCTGGCTTCGGCGATCGCGGGGGCGCTGGCCGCGGGTGCGGATCTGGTCCAAGCGTGCCGGCGGGGTCGGGCGCAGGTGCGCGAGCTGCTCGCGCAGAGGAGTTCAGGCGCCCGACCCTAGCCTCGCGTTCGGTGCCGAGCGTGCCTCGGCTACCGGCATGCTATTAATCTTACGCACATGAAATGCTTTGTAAGTCTTGGAAAACGCAAGATATTACGATACGG
>JAJYFU010000053.1 GCA_021790795.1 Pseudomonadota bacterium | reverse complement strand
CGCTCTCGGACCGGATAGCCCAGCAGGTAAGTCTCGGTTTCCGGCGTGGCATGTGAACGCGACACCACCGCCGTCAGCCCACCCTGAGGCGCAGCGCGCACGCGCAGCGCCTGGCGCGGCCCAGCCGCGGCGGAGCGAGGCTCCCCCGGCTGCGCGCAGCGGAACGCCCGCCGTACCTGTGCATCGCCGGCGTAGAGCGTGCCCCCCACCGGCGCGTAGACCACGCCGAGCACCGGCACGCCGGAGCGGATCAGCGCGATGTTGACCGTGAAGTCGCCGCGGCGCCCGATGAATTCCTTGGTGCCGTCGAGCGGATCGACCAGGAAGAACGTCGCGCCGACCGTCGGAACATGCCCGGCGGCACAGGACTCTTCGGCCACCACCGGAACGTCGGGAGCGATGCGGGCCAGGCCCTCGAGAATGACCGCCTCGGCGGCGTGATCCGCCTCCGTGACCGGGGTACGGTCCGCCTTGTACTCGACGGTGGCGTCGCCGCGGAGGTAAACGGCATAGGCCTCCCGGCCGGCGGCCACCGCCAGCGGCAGCAACGCCTCGAGGAGCTCGGAATCTGTGATCGGGGACACAGGATCGATCCGTTGGAAAACCGATCCACAGTCTACACAATGCGCCGCCCCGCCGGCTGCCGGGCGGCGCACGGTCCGCCAGAATTTCCGGTTATGTCCTCAGGCGCACATGCTCAGGAGGTGCTCAACGGCGATGGAGCGAGCGGCAGACCGAGCGACTCCGCCACCGCGGCGTGAGTAATGGCGCCGGCGTGCACATTCAGCCCCGCGGCGAATCCCGCATCGCGCCGCAGCGCTTCTTCCCAGCCGAGCTCGGCAATCTGGCGCACGTACGGCAGCGTGGCATTGGTGAGTGCGAACGTCGAGGTACGCGCCACCGCGCCGGGCATGTTCGCGACGCAATAGTGCACCACGCCATCGACGACGAACGTCGGTTCGGCGTGAGTCGTCGCTTTGCTGGTCTCGAAGCAGCCGCCCTGATCGATGGCGATGTCGACGAGCACCGAGCCGGGCTGCATGTTCGAGAGCATGGCGCGCGTGACCAGCTTCGGGGCCGCCGCTCCGGCGATCAATACCGCCCCGATCACCAGGTCCGCCTCCTCGACCAGCCGCTCGATCGTCGCGGTCGTCGAGTACGCGGTGCGCAGCGATGCGCCGAACTGCTCGGAGAGCTGACGCAGCCGCCCGAGCGAGCGGTCGACCACCGTCACGTCGGCGTGCATGCCGACGGCCATCTGCGCGGCATGTGTACCGGCAACCCCGCCGCCCAGGATGACGACCTTCGCCGGCAAAACACCCGGCACGCCCCCGAGCAGCACGCCGGACCCGCCGTTGGCCTTCTGCAGACAGGTGGCTCCGACCTGTACCGACATGCGGCCGGCCACTTCGCTCATCGGGGTCAGCAGCGGCAGCCCGCCGTTGTGCGTGACGGTCTCGTAGGCGATGGCCGTGGCGCCGGATTTCAACAGGGCGCGCGCCTGGCTCGGATCCGGTGCCAGATGCAGGTACGTAAAGAGCACCTGATCCCGGCGCAGCATCGCGCACTCGGCCGGCTGCGGCTCCTTCACCTTCACGACCATATCGGCGCCGGCAAACACTTCGGCGGCGCCCGGCACGATCCGCGCGCCGACCGCCTGGTAGGCCGCGTCAGGAAACCCTATACCGAGTCCGGCACCGGACTGGATCAACACCTCGTGGCCCGCACCGGTGAGCTCGCGCACCCCTGCCGGCACCAGCCCGACCCGATACTCGTGAACCTTGATCTCGCTTGGAACCCCGATACGCATGGGACTCTCCCCCGGATGGAATGCGTCCAGAGCTTAAGGAGCGCGGTCGGTGGGAGCTTGCGAATTGCGCACTAAAAGGCCATTCAGCCGCATAAACTGTCTCATCATTGCGCTTTTATGGCAGACTCTTGCTACTATGAGCCTCGATCGCTACGATCACGCCATCCTGCGCAGGCTGCAGCAGGATGCCCGCATCACCAACGCGCGCTTGGCCGGCGAAGTGAGCCTGTCCGAATCCGCCTGCCTGCGGCGGGTCAAATCACTCGAGGAATCCGGCCTCATCCAGGGATACACCACGCTCATCGACCAGCACAAGGCCGGCTATCCGGTGAACGTGTTCGTCAATATCACGCTCGACCGCCAGAGCCAGTCCGGGCTCGAGGCCTTCGAGTCGGCGGTGCGCAAGATTCCCCAGGTGATGGAGTGCTACCTGATGACCGGGGAGCACGACTACCTGCTGCGCCTGGTGGTGGCCGACCTCGATGACTTCGAGCGCATCCACAGCCAGCACCTCACGCGCCTGCCGAGCGTGGTCCGTATCCAGTCGAGCTTCGCCATGCGCACGGTCACACGCTCGGCCGTGCTGCCGGTGCGTTAGCGCCGCCGGACGGAGCCATCGGGAGCCTCTCGCCGCGTGCCAGGTGCGCCAGGTACCACCCGCTTGCGATATGCCGGCGGCGGCACGGCCGAGCCGCGCAACGACAGACGCGGAGGATTCCTCAAACTCGCAGCGCGATTTTGCCGACGTGGGCGCCGGATTCCATCAGCGCATGCGCACGGGCCGCCTCGGCCAGCGGAAAGGTCGCATGGATCGGCAGTCGGAGCGACTTCGACTCGATGAGCGGCCAGACCTCGCGGCGCAGCGCCGCTCCAATCCGGCCCTTGCTCGCGACGGTCTGCGCCCGAAGCGTCGAGCCGCCGATCATCAGCCGCTTGGCCATCAGCTGCGCCAGGTCGATCTCGGCCTTGCGGCCGCCCAGGGTGGCGATGATTGCAATCCGCCCGTCGGTCGCGGCCGCGGCGATATCGCGCGGCACGTACTCCCCGCCGACCATGTCCAGGATGACGTCGGCACCCCTGCCTTCGGTGGCGCCCACGGTCGCGGCCACGAAATCCTCCTGTTTGTAGTTGATCGCGACATCCGCGCCGAGCGCGGAACAGGCCGCACATTTCTCGACGCTGCCCGCCGTGGCGATGACTCGTGCACCGTATGCCTTGCCGAGCACAATGGCCGTAACGCCGATACCGCTCGAGCCTCCGTGGATCAGCAGCCACTCTCCGGGCTGCAGGCGCGATCGCTGGAAGACGTTGTAATAGACGGTGAACACCGTCTCCGGAAGCACCGCGGCCTCCTCCAGTGAGAGAGCGCCGGGAACGGGCAGACACTGCTCAGCCGGCGCCACGGCATACTCGGCGTAGCCGCCGCCCGCGATCAGCGCGCACACTGGATCGCCCGCGGACCACTCGCTCACCTGCGGTCCCACCCGCACCACTTCGCCGGCGACCTCCAGGCCGGGGATATCACTCGCACCCGGCGGTGGCGGATACAAGCCGCGACGCTGCAAAACGTCCGGGCGGTTGACCCCGGCCGCCGCCACCCGGATCAACACCTCGCGCGGTCCCGGCTGCGGCATGGGCCGGCGCGCCGGTTGCAGCACCTGCGGGCCGCCCGGCGCGACGATTTCCACGACATTGATGCTTGCGGGCAATTCACTCATGCGCCGGACTCCCCTTGCAGTGCGAGCATGCCGGCGCGCCCCGGCACGCTGCCCGACTCGATCGGGCAGCGCCGCAGGCGATCGCGGTCCAATGCGGCGGCATAGGTCGCCAAGTCGGTCAGCGTGGCACCGCGGGCGCGCCACCGGTCGAGCAGCCGCTCGAAACCCGCACGATACGCTCCGCCTTCGAGCTCGGCGTGCAGAGTGAACACGTGGTCGCGGGGCGTCTCGGTCAACGCCAACAGGTGGTCGATCGGATCCACTCCGCGCAGATCCGGACGGCCGATCAGCTCATCGAGCGTCGGAAGCGTGGTCGGCAATTGTGGAACGGGGATCTCGCGACCGTCCACGAGCGGAACGAATGGGCCGACACCGCGCGTGTCGGATGCGTAGCGGAAACCGGCCTCGGCCTCGAGCTGCGGCACGAAGCGATTGACCTGCCAGCCGGCCGCGCCGTGCGACTCGGGCGCCCGGCCGAAGATCCGGACGAACTCCTCGCGCGCGAGCCACAGTTGGCGACGAGTCCACGGCGCGCTCGCGCGCGCGACACCATCCTGCCACTTGACGTGATCCCAGGTGTGCACGCCCACCTCGAAGCCGCGGGCGGCGACCTCGCGCAGCACCGACTCGCAGCGCCGCCCGATCCGCGGACCCGGCAGCAATACCCCATAGAGCAGCGTGCGCAGTCCGTAATGACTCGCGACCGATGTCCGCCGCACCTTCCCGAGAAAGCCGCGGCGCAAGACCCGCTTGATCGCCCTGCCGGTGTGATCGGGACCCAGGCTGAAGAGGAAGGTCGCGCGGGCGCCGGCGCTCTCGAGCACGGCCATCAGGCTCGGGACGCCCTCGAGCGTGCCCCGGTACGTGTCAACATCGATCTTGAGCGCAATGGTGCTCATGGGCCCCACCGCGTGGCGCGGACAGTCCTCACACCAGCGACCGCGGCTGCGCTTCCCAATCCCGGGCCGCCCGCGTCAGGTCCAGAGGTCCTCGATCATCGGCCGCCGCCAGAATCCGCAGCGTTCCCTGAGCGCACGCGGCATAACACGCGCCGGCACGGCCATACAGCCGCGGAGCACCCGTGTCGCCGTGCGCCTCGAGACGGGTACGATGAATCCACAAGCGTCCTCTCCCGACATCGCTGAACGCACCCGGAAACGGCGGGGCGACGGCACGCACCAGATTGTGGACCCGCGCCGCCGGCCAACTCCAGTCGATCCGACCGTCCTCGGGGCGCCGCCGGCCAAAGTATTGTCCCGGCACGATCGGCTGCGGGCGCCGCGGCGCGGTGCCGGCGAGCAGCCCGGGCAGCGAGCGCGCGAGGACGATCTCCGCGGCAACGGTGACCTTGGCGTACACCTCCCGGGCCTCGTCGTCCGCCAGAATCGGCACCGCCATCTGATCGACGATGTCGCCCGCGTCGGCGCGCGCGACCATCTCGTGCAGCGTCGCGCCGGTCTCGCGCTCTCCGTTCAGGATCGCCCAGTTGACCGGGGCGCGACCGCGGTATTTCGGCAGCAACGAGCCGTGCATATTGAGCGCGCCACGACGCGCGCAGCGCAGCAGCGCCTCCGGGAGCAGCGCCCGGTAGTAGAACGAGAACACGAAGTCCGGCGCGAGCACGGCCACGCGCTCGTCGAGCCGCGCCGCGCCGGGGCTCTCCGCCGTGACGACCTCGATTCCGTACTCCCGGGCCGCCTCGGCCACGCTCGCGAACCATTGACGCTCACCCGGATCGTCGGCCACCGTGACCACCAGCGGCACCTCGACCCCGCCGGAGAGGAGCGCTTTCAAACAGCGTACGCCGACGTCGTGATAGGCGAACACGACCGCGCGGGCGCGGCTCACGGCGTACGGCCCGGCTCGTGCTCGGCGCGCAGCATCTCGGTGTGATCGAGCGCGGGGTTTACTTTGCTCACCTGCTCGCGACCGTCGCGGCGATGATCAGGATTCGAGTCCGCTGTCCCCGCCGGGCCGGACGCCGCGTCCGGGAATTCGCCCCGTGGCGGCTCGCTCTCCAGGATCGCCGTGATGGTGTAGCGTGGCCGCTGGCGGACCTGCTCATAGATCCGCCCGACGTACTCCCCCATCACCCCGACGCTGACCAACAAGATACCGATGAAGAAGAACGCCAGGCCGAACAAGGTGAATACGCCTTGGACTTCCGGACCGATGAAGATGCGTTGAACCGCCAGCACCACCACGAAGGCGAGCGAGATCAGCGCGACCACCATACCCACCATCGTGAAGAATTGCAGCGGCACGACGGAAAAGCCCGTCAGCAGATCGAAATTCAGGCGAATCAACCGGTAGATCGAGTATTTCGACTTCCCGGCGACGCGCTCCGAGTGCGCCACCTCGATCTCGACCGGGTGGCGCGCGAAGGTGTACGCGAGGGCCGGCACGAACGTACTCACCTCCAGGCAGCGGTTGATGGCATCGACGATGGTGCGGTGGTAGCCGCGCAACATACAACCCTGATCGCTGATTCGAATCTGTGTGGTGCGCTCGCGAACCCGGTTCATCAGCCTGGAGGCGGCCTTGCGCCACAGCGCATCCCGCCGCCGAGCGCGCACCGTGCCGACGTAATCGGCGCCCTGATCCATGGCCGCCACCAGCTTGCCGATCTCCTCCGGCGGATTCTGCAGGTCCGCGTCGAGCGTGATGACGTAATCGCCGCGCGTGTGCGCGAAGCCGGCCAGGATGGCCATGTGCTGGCCCGCATTGCGCGTCAACAGCACGACGCGCGTGCGCTCCGGCCGGCGCTCGAACAGCTGGCGCAGTACCGCCGCCGACCGGTCACGGCTGCCGTCGTCGACGAAAATGACCTCGTAACCGCGCCCGAGCGCATCGAGCACCGGATACAGGCGCTCGGCCAGCGCCTCGAGCCCGGCTTCCTCGTTGTAGACGGGGATGACGACCGAGATCGTCGCACTCATCGCAGCGCTCCGCGCAGCACCTCGTTGACCGCCGTGACCACCCGCTCCGGGTCCGAGTCGCTCATCGCCGGAAACAGCGGTAGCGTAACCGTCTCGCGGCCGATGCGCTCGGCGTTGGGGAACTGGCCCTCGCGATAGCCGAGCGCGCGATAGGCGCTGAACAGGTGGATTGCCGGGTAATGCACTCCGATGCCGATGCCGCGCGCAGCCATGGCCTCGATGAACTCCGCCCGGTCGATGCGCAGTCGATCGAGCGGCAGGAGCGCGGCGAACATGTGCCAATTGTGCCCTGCGTCTCCGCGCGCCGGCAGCCGCAACGGCGGATCCTCGCCCCACAGCGCGAAGTAGCGGGCCGCGAGCTCGCGGCGGCGCGCGTTGAACGCCTCGAGCTGGCGCAACTGCCCGAGGCCGACGCAGGCGGCGACATCGGACAGATTGGCCTTGCCGCCGGCGAAGTAGGTCTCGGACCGATCGGTCCCGATCTTGGCCTGACCGTGGAAGCGATGCAGTTCCAGCTCGCGCACCTCTTCGCTCGAGCCGCCGACCACCGCGCCACCCTCGATGGAGGTGATGTTCTTGTTGGGATGAAAGCTGAAACAGACCAGATCGCCGCTGCTGCCGATGCGCCGGCCGCGGTAGCTCGAGCCCATGGCCTGCGCAGCATCCTCGACCACGCGCAGCGCGTGCCGCTCGGCGAGCGCGTAGACGCGATCGAGGTCGACCGCAAGACCCGACAGGTGCACCGGCATGATGGCGCGGGTGCGCGCGCTGATCGCCGCCTCGGCCTGATCGAGATCGATCGAGCGCGTGTCGAGATCCACATCGACGAACACCGGGCGCGCGCCGGTGCGCACCACGACGTTGGCGCTCGCCACGAAGCTCATCGCCGGCACGATCACCTCATCCCCGGCGCCGATGCCGCAGGCCAGCAGCGCGTGCTCGAGGCTGGCCGTGGCCGAGGTTTGCGTTCGCACCGGCCGACCGCCGAAATACGCGGAAAGTGCCGCCTCGAAGTCCTTCACCTTCGGACCACTGGCGAGCCAACCGGAGCGTAATACCTCCGCGACCTCGGCAACGGTCTGCTCATCGATGCTCGGTCGGGTAAAGGGAAGAAAGGAACTCATATTCTTACGAACGCGCCACCAGCACCACGCCGAAAATGATCACCAGAATGCCCGCGACACGCTCCAGGTTGGGCGCCTCTCCAAGCAGCCACCACGCCAGGCCCACGTTGATGACGTACCCGAGGGACAACATGGGATACGCCTGGGTCACCGGCACCCTCGACAGCCCGATGACCCACACGATCAGCGACACGCCGTAACAGCCTATCGCGAACCACATCCACGGCACGGTGGCGAGCTCGACCAGCCGCCTGGTGACGTTGACGCCCGAGCCGAACAGCGCGCCGGTATCGTCGGTGGCGGCCTTCAGACCGAGCTGGGCCACCGCGTTCAGCAGTACGCCGCCCAACAGGAAGCCGAATACCGACCACTTCATCGTCGGCTCACCGCCACGGTGAAACTGTCCCGCCCGATCACCCGGCCCGGCAGGCCTTCCTTACGATAGCGCCGCCACACCGGAAGACCAAAGAACGCGATCGCATCATGGCTCGCGTCCCAGCGCCGTACGAACTGCTTCGGAGTCGCGGTCATCCGGCCGGGCTGGAGTCTCTCCCCGTAACCCAGCTCGCCGGCGTAGCCCACCAGCGTCACCAGCCGGCCCAGGTACGGCGGGATGGTCTGCCGGTACTGACCCACGCTGTAGAGCGCGGTTCCGGGATGAACGTCGGATTTGATTTCCTGCACCAGCTGATAGGCCGAACGTGAAGGCGGAATCACCGTGTACTCGCACAACAGCGCCTGCCAGACGAAGATGAACATCAGCATCACCACGAACATTCCAATGGGCGCGCGCTCGACGGCCGCCTCGTCCGAGGCCCGCGGCCCGGCCGCCGCCGCGATGAGCGCCGCGACGATCGCGGCAACCGCCCAGGTAATCGCCGTACCCGGGATGAAGCCGTTGCGGTCGTGTGAATACACGAGCAGCCCCACCGCCAAGAACACCACCAGGCCCGCCGCGGTCCACGTTGCCCGGGCGATGCCGCCCGGTCGGCGCACGATGTACACACCGGTCAGCGCAGCCAGGGGCGGGAACATCGGCAGGATGTAGGTGGCGAGTTTCGAGTGCGACAGCGAGAAGAAGATCAGCGTCAGCAGCGAATACAGCAGCAGAAATTTCAGCGGCTTGAAGTGCGGCACCGGGCCCGGATCGGACCAGGTCGCGCGCGCCGCGCGCGCCAGCGGCAGCAGCCAGGCGAACGCACCGATCACCAGGATCACTATGAAGTAGTACCACGGCTCGATGCGCCGCGCCCGATTGGTCAGAAAGCGCTCGAAATGCTGAACGATGAAGAAGTAGTGCGCGAACGTCGGATTGCGCAGCGACACGAGGACGAGCCAGGGCGCCCCGATCGCGACCATGATCGGCACCCCGAGCCCCGCGTGCAAGCGCCGCCAGGGTCGCGCGTCCCGCTCCAGTACGGTGTATCCGATCAGCGCCAGCCCCGCCAGCACGTACACCTCCAGCCCCTTGGTCAGCAACGCCAGCGCCGCCAGTGCCCAGGACAGCAGCATCCAGTTGCGTTCCGATTTCGAGCCCGGCTCGGCACATTGCCCGCGTGTGAACGCGAGCACCATCGCCGTCAGCCAGAAACATAAGCCCGCATCGAGCAGATCGAGGTGCGCGACGATACCGAAATACGGACTCATGGCCAGCAGAGCCACCGCGGCCAGGGCCGAGCGCCGGTCGTACAGCCGCGCGAGCCACGCATAGATCAGCGCCAGACAGCCGAACCCGAGCCCCACGGTCCAAAGCCGCGAGGTGAGATTGCCCACGCCGAACACCGAGTAGATCGTCGCGGTCGCCCAGTACTGCAAGGCCGGCTTCTCGAAGTACTTCAGGCCATCGAGCCGCGGCGTCACCCAGTTGCCGGTGACGAGCATCTCGCGCGGAATCTCCGCGTAGCGGCCCTCATCCGGATCGAGCATCGGGCGGATCTGCATGGTGGCGAACCAGACCACCCCCAGCACGATCCACGCCCACCACCTGAGCCTGCCGGCGCGTGTGTGCGCTGTGCTCATGAATTCGCTTCCCCGCGCAACCGCCGCCTAAAGTCCACTCGCCGCCGCATTGAGCGGATCGAAGCTGCCGAGCTTGACGTAGAAATCGATCGTACGGCGGATCGCGGTGTCGAGGTCGGTATGCGGCTGCCAGCCGAGGTCGCGCTTCGCCGCTTGAATCGCCGGCACGCGCACCTGAATGTCCTGGTAGTACTTGCCGTAGTACTCCCCGGCGGATACCTCGATGATCTCCGTGGCCTTGGCCGCGTCGCGCAGATCGGGGAACTCCTGCGCGATGCGGATGGTCCGCTCGGCGAGCTCGCGGATCGAGACACAATTGTCGGGATTGCCGATATTGAAGATGCGGCGGGTCGCCCGCCCGTCGCGGTTCTCGAGAATCGTCAGCAGACACTCGATGGCGTCATCGATGAAGGTGAAGGAGCGCTTCTGGCGGCCACCGTCGACCAGTTTGAACGGCCGACGATACAGAACGTTGGAGAGAAACTGCGTAAACACCCGCGAGCTGCCCTCCTTGGGCTCTTCGATGTTGTCGAGATTCGGCCCGATGAAATTGAACGGACGGAACAGCGTGTAATCCAGGCTGTCGCGCACGCCGTACGCGTAAATCACTCGGTCGAGAAGCTGCTTGGAGGCGGCGTAGATCCAGCGCTGCTTATTGATCGGACCGTACACCAGCGGGCTCGTCTCCTCGTCGAGCACCGCGTCCGGGGACATGCCGTACAGCTCGGAGGTCGACGGAAACACCAGCCGCTTGCCGTACTTGACGCAGTGACGCACCACGGCGAGATTGGCCTCGAAATCGAGCTCGAAGACCCGCAGCGGATGGGTGACGTACTGGGCGGGATTGGCGATCGCCACCAGCGGCACGACCACATCGCACTTCTTGACGTGATACTCGACCCATTCCCTGTTGATGGTGATGTCGCCCTCGACGAAGTGGAAGCGGTCGTCCTGCGGCAGGTCGCCGAGCTTGTTGTCGGCCAGATCGATGCCGTAGACCTCCCAGTCCCGCTCGCGCAGGATCGCGCTCGTGAGCGCGCTGCCGATGAATCCGTTCGCTCCGAGAATCATGATCTTCAGTGCCATGGAAGTCCTTACGTGCCGCCGGTCGGCCCGATGCATAAAAAAACGTAATTTTACCAGCTTCCAGCCGGCAAGCGCGCGCACTTGGGCCCGGCGCGCGCCCGCTCACGGCGCGCGCCGGAGGGCCCTCGGACGGCTCAGAAGCGCAGCCCCACCGTGATCGGCACGAACTCGGTGGGATCGGTGGTCTGTATGCGCTGATAGCGCGCTTCGACGAACAGCGTCTGCCCGTCGTGCAGCGCGAAATCGAGACCGACGCCGGCATTCCAGGAGAAGCGGGTGGCGGAGCCGCTGGCGACTTCCACCTGCCCGGGCACCAGACCGTACGCGCAGTAACCGAACCATGGATCGCACAGGTAGGTGCCGAACGCCACGGTCTGGGTGAGTCCGACATGCATGTGATCCACCCCGACTCCCACCAGCGTGAAGCCGGTGACCCGCGGGGAGATGGGCACCCGATATTCCGCGTCGACGTTCAGCCCGACCACATTGCCGAAGCCACCGTCGATCTGGGTCTGGTCCGCCGCCTCGTTGATGGCGATGAGGTTGCGCGTGGCGCTGAAATCGCTGTAATCGACATCAGCGCGTAACGCGATCGGCACTGTCGGCCGCGGCTGCCAGGTCAGTCCCCCGCCGACCGTCCACCCGCCCTGGAAGTACTGCGCCGTGGTGCCAATGGTCGGGCTGTACCCCATGTCGAGATGCCAGCGAACGGGTTGCACGGGCCTGAAGGTTTGCTCGTAGTACGTCTGCGCCGACGCGCGAGCCGACAGACCAAGGAGGATCAACGCCCCCAGCGGGTAAAGATAACGATTCATGTGAGGAACTCCTTACGGCGCCGCCTGGCGCCCCATCCCGCCGCCCGTGCCGCGCGCGCCCAGGTCGCTCACGCGACACGCAGCTTACGTTTGACCACTTGCGCGATGTCGTGCATCTCCTCGATGCCCAGCAGCATCGCACAACCAAAGAACGCACCGACGCCTGTTACGATGACCAGCAGCAGCCCGCCAAGTTTCGGCCAGAAGGCCTCTCCCGGCCAATTGGCGAGCAGCCAGCTCGATCCGCCCCAGCAGATCAGCGCAAGACCTGCACAGGCGACGCTCAGCCTCGCCAGCAGCCTCAGCATGGCGCGCGATTCGAGCCGACCGAGGTGCCGGCGCATCAGAGCATACAGCACCACGAAATTCGTGGTGGCCACGCACGCGGTCGAGAACGCCAGGCCCTGCGGGCCCCAGTGTAGCCGCAAGGTCGTCAGCCAGCACAGCAGCACGTTGAGCCCCATGGCGCACAGGCTCACCACCATCGGAGTCTTGCGCCGGTCGATGGCGTAGAAGGCGTTGACCAGCACCTTGAGCGCCGCATATCCGCACAGCCCGATGGCGTACAGGCGCAGCGCGTCGGCCGTCTCGAGCGCATCGTGCGCGCTGAAGCGGCCGTGTTGGTATAGCACCGAGACAATCGGGCCGGCGAGCATGATCAGGCCGATCGCCGCGGGCACCGTCATCAGCAGCACCAAGCGCAGACCGCGGGCGAGCTCGGTGCGAAACCCCTCGTGATTACCGGCCGCGGCCATCCGCGAGAGCATGGGCAGGGCCACCGTGCCGAGCGCGACTCCGAACATACCGAGCGGGAACTGCATGAGTCGAAAAGCGTACTGCAGCCAGGTGATCGGTCCGTTGCCGAGTAACGATGCGAACCCGGAATTCACCACGACGTTGACCTGCACCGAACTCGCGGCGATCAGAGACGGGCCCATGATCAATAGGATCGCCTTGACCCTCGAATCCCGCCAGTGGAAATCCGGCCGAAACCGGTAGCCAAACCGCCGCAGCCGCGGGATCTGCACCCCCAGTTGCAGCAGTCCGCCGATGAGAGTGCCGAGCGCCAGCCCCACAGTGGCCTTGGGACCGAAGCGCGGATCGAGCCACCAGCCCAGACCCGCCCCGGCGATGATGGTGCCCAGATTGAAGAAGGAGGACGCCAGCGCGGGAATGCCGAATACGTTGCGCGCGTTCAGCATGCCCATGACAAGGGCCGCGAGCGACACGATCAGGATGAACGGATACATGATCCGCGCCAGCTCGACGGTCAGCGCCGCCTTGGCGGGACTGAACCCCCAGCCGAGCATCGCCACCAGCCACGGCGCCAGTGCAATGCCCAGCAACACCAGCCCGCTGATGACGATGACCGCCAGCGTGAGCACCTTGTTGGCCAGCTGCCAGGCGGACTGCTCGCCTTCGCGCAGCAGCGTCTTGCTGAAGGTGGTGACGAAAGCGGTCGAAAGCGCCCCTTCGCCCACCAGATCGCGCAGCAGGTTCGGAATGCGAAAGGCGGTGATGTATGCGTCCATGAGTCGCCCGCCGCCGAACAGCGTGCCGAACACGATCAAGCGCACCAAGCCCAGCACCCGGCTGCACAGCACCGCGAGGGCGATCAGGACGGCGCCGCGGGTATTGAGCTTCTCGCCCGGCGCGCTCGCCGGCACAGGTGGTTCAGTGGAGGCCATCGGGTGCGGTCTCAGCGAAGCGCAACGGCCGGCGATCCGGCCACCACCGCCTCGAATTCACCGTACCCGCCCCGCCACCGCGGAGCTCGCACCGCCAACGCGCCGATCATCTGCTCCGCCTGCTTTCGTCGCCGACCGCGGCGCACCGCCGCCGCGCGCGCAAGCATACCGGCCGGCACAGGCCGGCGCGAGCCGGCGGCTCGGCGTTCAGCTCTGGCGCTCGGCCATCTCGACCCAGATGCCCTGCTCGCACGTCAGGCGCGTGCTTCCGTTGAGCCGCTCGGCGCCGTCGGCAAAGGCCCGTCATTTCACGCCCTAGAGGCGCACCACGAAGCGGCCCCTTGCCTGCCCCGCAACCAGCGCCTCAGCCGCCTCGGGCACGGACTCGAGGCCGATGACCGCGCGGACGATTCGCTGCTCGATCCCGGCCGGTCGCCACGGCCCGGCGAGCTGCCCCCATACCGCCAGACGCCAGGCGCGCGGCACCTGCACCGAGTGGATCCCCAACAGGCTGACGCCGCGCAGGATGAGCGGCATGACCGTGCCGGTGAGCGCTGGCGACTGCGCGAGCCCGATGCAGGCGATATTGCCCCAAGGCTTGACGGTGCGTGTCAGATACGCCAGCACCTCGCCGCCGAGGTTGTCCACCGCCCCGCCCCAAACAGCCTTCTCGAGCGGCTTGCGGCCCAGATCCAGGCCCGCCCGCTCGATCACCTGATCGGCGCCGAGCTCGCGCAGAAACGCGCCGGCCTCCGGCTTGCCGGTGATCGCCGCGGTGGCGAAGCCCGCGCGCTTCAGCAGCGCAAGCGCGATGCCCCCGACGCCGCCGGTGGCGCCGGTTACCGCGATGGGACCGTGCCCGGGATCCTGGTGGTTCTCGAGCATGCGCCTCAGCGCCAGGGCGGCCGTGAAGCCCGCGGTTCCGAGCGCCATTGCCTCGAGGAGGCTCAGTCCCGGAGGCAGCGGCACGAGCGCCTCGGCGGGCACGCGTGCATATTCAGCGAATCCCCCGTCCAACCACTCCCCCAGCCCGGCGCCGGTGGCCAGCACCCGGTCTCCCGGCTTGAAAGCCGCGTCGCTGCTGTGTTCGACCACTCCGGACAAATCGATGCCCGCAACCCGCGGGTACGCGCGCAGGATTGCGCCCCGGCCGGTCACCGCCAGCGCGTCCTTGTAATTGAGCCCCGAGAAGGCGACCCGCACGAGAACCTCGCCCGGGGTCAGGTCCTCGAGGGTCACCGACTCTAGCGATGCGGAGGCTCCGCTTGGGGTCTGATGGACGCGTAAGGCCTTGAAGGACGTCATGACGGCAGCGCTCGGGGACAGACTTCTATTCTATCGACGCGGCTCCCGCCGCGGTTCCCGGAATACCCGTAATGCGGAACATGGATAATTACCCGTCGATACCGTAGTGTAACCATCTTGTTTTTCAATCACTTGGATGGCGAACATGAGTCAGGCGCTCATCTGTGATGCGATCCGCACGCCTTTTGGACGCTATGGAGGTGCGCTGGCAGATGTCCGCACGGACGACCTCGCGGCCGTGCCGATACGCGCTCTGCTCGAGCGGCACCCCCGAGTCGACTGGGCCAGCCTCGACGACGTTTACGTCGGTTGCGCGAATCAAGCCGGCGAGGACAACCGCAATGTGGCGCGCATGGCGGTCCTTCTGGCCGGACTACCGGAGAGTGTGCCCGCCTCGACCGTGAACCGACTGTGCGGCTCGAGCCTCGACGCCGTGGCCATCGCGGCGCGGGCGATCACGGCCGGCGAGGCGCATATGATGATCGCAGGCGGTATTGAGAGCATGACGCGCGCGCCCTACGTCCTGGGCAAAGCCAACACGGCGTTCGAGCGCGGCGCCAGACTCGAGGACACCACGCTGGGATGGCGATTCGTCAACCCGATCATCCGCAGCCGCTTCGGCATCGACTCCATGGCCGAGACCGCCGAGAACCTCGTCGCCGAACGCGGTATTTCCCGAGCCGACCAGGATGCCTTCGCCCTTCGCAGCCAGCAACGCTATGCGCGCGCCCATGCGTGCGGGTTCTACGAGCGCGAAGTCGTCCCGGTCATCGTGACTCGCCCCAAGCAGCCCCCGCAGCAGTTCTCGCAGGACGAGCACCCACGGCCGCAGACCACGCTGGAGGCGCTCGCCCGTCTCAAAGGCGTCGTGCGTCCCGAGGGCTCGGTCACCGCCGGTAACTCCTCGGGCATCAACGACGGTGCCGCCGCGGTGTTGCTGGCGAGCGAAGCAACGGTACGGCGCTTCAGCCTCACGCCCCGCGCCCGAGTGATCGGCAGCGCCGTGGCCGGCGTGCCCCCGCGCATCATGGGCATCGGACCCGTGCCGGCAACGCGCAAGCTGTTGCGCCAGACCGGCACATCGCTCGCAGAGATCGATTTCATCGAGCTCAATGAGGCATTCGCCGCGCAGTCGTTGTCGGTACTGCGCGAACTCGGTCTGCCCGATGACGCCGGGCACGTGAACCCCAATGGCGGCGCGATCGCGATCGGTCACCCCCTCGGGGCCAGCGGAGCGCGGCTCATCGCCACGGCGCTCAATCAACTCGAAGCCTCAGGCGGGCGGCGCGCCCTATGCACCATGTGCATCGGCGTCGGCCAGGGCATCGCGCTGCTGATCGAACGCCTGTGAAGCGCCGGAGCTTGACACACGAGCGCCTCAGACGACGCGCACGCGCAATGGCTCCAGACCGGTGACACTCGCCTCCATCAGATCGCCCCGCTCGACGGCGGCCACCCCGGCAGGCGTGCCGGTGAACACCAGGTCACCGGGCGCAAGCGTCCAGGCGGCCGACAGGTGGGCGATGATCTCCGGCACACTCCAGATCATCTGCGCTATCGCGCTGCGCTGACGCTCGACGCCGTTGACGTTCAGCGCGATCACCGCCGCGCCGATCTGCGTCACCTGCGCCCGCGCAGTGATCGGTCCAATCGGCGCGGCGTGCTCGAATCCCTTGCCGATGCACCACGGACCCGAGCGCTTCTTCATCTGCGCCTGCAGATCGCGCCGGGTCATATCGAGACCGACGGCATAGCCGAACACGTGCCGCGGCGCCTCGGCGGGCGAAATGTCACACCCACCCTCACCGATCGCCACGACCAACTCCACCTCGTGGTGAAAGTCGTGCGTCAGGGTCGGATACGGCAGCCGCCCCGCCTCACCGGACTCGACCGGCAGCAACGCGTCCGCCGGCTTCATGAAGAACACCGGCGGCTCGCGCCCGGTACGGCCCATCTCCTGGGCATGGGCCAGATAGTTCGAGCCCACACAATAGATGCGATGCACGGGAAAGCGCCGGGCGGTGCCGGCGACCTGCGCGCTCGTTATGCCCGGCGGAGTGACGACGTAATCCATGGAGCACAGCGTAACACGCTGGCGCGACCCAATCCGCCACGTTACAGCCGCCCGCTCAGCAATCGCGCCGGCAACAATACGATGGCCCGCAGCAACTGGAATACGCCATCCACGGCTATCCCGAGCAACCGCAGAGGCAGCAGCAGCAACCACAGGATCGGCCACACGAGCAGCGCCAGCACGGCCAGCGGCCAGCACAACACGAAGAGAATCAGCCAGAGCAGCAGCTTCGCCACCGCGCTACGCTAGCGCCATCCCGTGCCGGGGGCAAGTCGGCGCCGCCGCACGCCCATCGAGCCAACCCCCGCGCCGGCTCGCTTCGTCGCGGTTGCGGAGGAGTTCGCCGCAAAACCCGCCGTCCCGCCGGCCATCCGCATCCCCCTCGCGAACCGATGCGGCATCATAGCGATTGCGCGCTCCCGTGAATTCAGTCCACCAAGATCGGGCCCGCGCGCTGAAGGAGCACCTGAATGAAGCCTGTCGTTCCAGTCGTGACGCTTGTCTCGCTAGCAGCGTGCGCGGCGTGTCTCACGACGGCGTTCGCCGCCGGCCACACCCTTCGGCCCGCCGACGCGTCCTCGGCCTCGAGTCTGTTCACGCCCCGCGCGGTCAAGAGCTACGGCACCGTCACGGTCAACGGACGCAAGATCGCCTACGAAGCGGTGGCCGGGACCCTCATCGTGCATCCGTCGCACTGGGACGACGCCGCGACCCCGGCCAAAGGCAAGCACGCGCTCGGCATGTCCGATGGCCCGCCTGTCGCCTCGATGTTCTACGTCGCGTACTTCAAGCGAGGCGTACCGGCTCAGGATCGGCCGATCACGTTCCTCTACAACGGCGGGCCGGGATCCTCGAGCGTATGGCTGCACATGGG
>JAJYFU010000145.1 GCA_021790795.1 Pseudomonadota bacterium | reverse complement strand
GGTCGAGGTGCTTGCGGGTCTGCCGCAGCTCGAATGCCTGGCGATCGATGACGTGGATACGGTGATCGGGCGAGCCGAGTGGGAACGGGCGCTCTTTACGCTCGTGCGCGAGTTCGCCGAGCGCGACCGGGCGCTGGTGCTCGCCTCGGGCGCGCCGCCGGCGCTGGCCTGCTGGGCGCTCCCGGACCTGGGGTCGCGCTGCGCCGCCGCGGCCGTCTTTCAATTGCGCGTGCTCGATGAGCCCGAGCAGCGGGAAGCGCTGCGGCTGCGCGCCCGGCTGCGCGGGCTGGATCTGCCGCCGGACACCGCAAGGTGGTTGCAGCGGCGCTTCCCGCGCGACATGGGCACGTTGTATCAACTGCTCGATACGTTGGATGAGGCTGCGCTGGCGGCCCAGAGGCGCCTGACCGTGCCGTTCATCCGCGAGGTGCTGGCGCGCGTCGCGCCGCGCTGAGCCCGCCGGTCACCCCGGCAGCGCGCTCAGGCGCATCGCGAGCGCCGCGACCCGCCTCCCGAGAGCCTGCGCGAGCTCCCGCTCCTCGGTGCCGAGCTGTGGCGCATCCTGCAGGCCGGAGACGTGCGAGGCGCCGTAGGGCGTTCCGCCGGAGGTGGTCGCCTGCAGCGCCGCTTCGGTGTAGGGCAGACCCACCAGGTACATGCCGTGGTGCAGCAGGGGCAGCATCATCGTGAGGAGAGTGGTCTCCTGACCACCGTGCTGAGTCTGTGTCGAAGTGAACACGCCGGCGGGCTTGCCGGCGAGAGCCCCGGAAAGCCACAGGCTTCCGGTGCCGTCGAGGAAGTACTTCAGCGGTGCGGCCATGTTGCCGAAGCGGGTCGGGCTGCCGAGCAGCAGTCCGTCCGCGGCGCGCAGATCCTCCAGCGTTGCATAGGGCGGGCCGCTTTCCGGCACCGGCTTGGTGGGCCGCTCGCTCTCGGCGCTCACGGGCGGCACGGTGCGCAGCTTCGCCGCCGCGCCCGGCACGCTCTCGATGCCGCGGCATGCGTGACGAGCCAACTCGGCGGTGGCGCCGCCGCGGGAGTAGTACAGGACCAGGATCTCGGCCATGGGATCTCTCAATTCTCCTTTGCGCCTATGATGCCCTTGGGCGGCGGTCGATGCCCGCTATATAGTTGCGCACCGTGATCTGCAAGATATGTCTCGTGTCGGGGCGCGTACAGGGCGTCTTCTACCGCGCCACCTGCCGGCGGCGGGCCGGGGAGCTCGGTGTGCACGGGTATGCGAAGAACCTGCCCGATGGACGCGTCGAGGTGCTGGTCTGCGGCGAGGAGGGCGCGGTAGAGGTGTTCGTGCAGTGGCTGTGGGAGGGTTCGGCGGCGAGCCGGGTGCGGGCCGTGGAGGTCAGCGAGGCGCCCGAGCGCCTGGACGGGGCGCCGGAGGGCTTCCACACGGCCTGACTAGCGGCGCGGCGGATCGCGCACCGGAAAGCCGAGGTTATCCGCCCCGTTCCAGTGCTCCCACGCGGTCAGCACGCGGTTGGGATAGAAGGCATGGCCGACGCTGCCGTTGTATTCCTCGAGCGCGAGGCGCACGTCGTCGTGGGCCGCTTGCAGGTAGTAACGCAGGATCGCGCAGCCCATGCGGATGTTCGGCGCCACCCGCACCAGCTCGTAGCCCTTCATGCCGAGCCGCTCCGGCCAGTAGGGCATCACCTGCATGAGGCCGACCGCCCCGCTGCCGGAGACGGCCCAGCGGTTGAAATCGCTCTCCACCTGCATCACCGCGAGCACCAGGCCGGGCGGGACTTTGGCCTCCCCGGGCTGATGCGTCACGCAGTACACCTGTTTGAGAATGCTCAGCCGCTCGGCGGGGTTGCGCACGTAGCGCGCGAGCCGCGGCTCCATGAGCGTGTACCACACGGCCGCATCGAATCGGTTGAGGAAACACTGTGCGTGGGAGATGGCCCGCCGAACGATGGGCCGCAGGGCCGGATCGCGCTGCCCGCCGGCTTCGGCGCGCGAGCCGAGCCCGAGGACGGCAAGGAGCGCGCACGCGGTTCTAGCGGCCCATGCGCTGGCGGAGAAACTCGAGCGCCTCATCGGCGGGAAACTCCATACTCTCACTGTCGCGCCGGTGCCGGTATTCCAGGCGGCCGGAGGCGAGACCCCGTTCGGCCACCACCAGCCGGTGCGGAATGCCGAGCAGCTCAGCATCGGCGAACTTCACCCCGGGACGCGCATCGCGGTCATCGTAGAGCACCTCGATGCCCGCGCCCGTGAGCGTGGCGTACAGCCGATCGGCCGCCTCGCGCACAGGCGCCGACTTCTGCGCGCCCAGGCTCAACAGCACGATCTGGAACGGCGCGAGCGGCTCCGGCCAGATGATGCCGCGCTCATCGTGATTCTGTTCGATGGCCGCCGCTACGACGCGCGTCACGCCGATGCCATAGCAGCCCATGAAAACGGTGACTTCCTTGCCGGCCTCATCGAGCACCAGCGCCTTCATGGCGCTGCTGTACTTGCGGCCCAACTGGAAGATGTGCCCGACCTCGATCCCGCGGGCGAACCTCAGGCGCCCCGTGCCGCTGGGGCTCGGATCACCCTCGCACACGTTGCGGATATCGGCCGCGACATAGTCCCGCACGTCACGATCCCAGTTCACGCCCGTGAGGTGCAGGTCCTTCTCGTTCGCGCCGCACACGAAGTCCGCGATCGCGAGCGCGCTGTGATCGACGTAGAGGCGGCACTTCAGACCCACCGGGCCGATGAAGCCGGCCTCGGTCCCCGTCGCGTGCTGAATGCGATCGGCGCCGGCCATGCGCAGGGGATTCGCCACGCCCGGGAGCCGCTGCGCCTTCGCCGCGTTCAGCTCATGATCGCCGCGGATCACCAGCGCCACGACCGCCTCGTCACCCTCGCCCTCGACGAGCAGCGTCTTCACGCAGCGCGCGGGGTCGATCCGCAGCAGCGCCGTCAGCGCCGCGATGGTCCGGGTTCCCGGCGTTGGGACCTTGGCGAGCGGCTCGCGCGGCTCGGGCTTGACCGTAGTCGGAGGCGGCGCCACCGCCGCCTCCAGGTTGGCGGCGTAATCGTCACCGTCGGAGAAGACGATAGCGTCCTCGCCGGAGGCCGCCAGCACGTGGAACTCCTGCGAGACGTCGCCGCCGATCGGGCCGGAATCGGCGCGCACCGCCCGAAAATCCAAGCCCATGCGCGTGAAGATCCGGGAATAAGTCGCATGCATCAGCCGATAGCCCTGCTCGAGCGAGCGCTCGTCGGCATGGAACGAATAGGCGTCCTTCATGATGAACTCGCGCGCGCGCATCACGCCGAAGCGCGGCCGGATCTCGTCGCGGAACTTGGTCTGGATCTGATAGAAATTGACCGGCAGCTGGCGATAGCTCTTGAGCTCGCGCCGCGCGATGTCGGTGATGACCTCCTCATGGGTCGGGCCGGCGACGAAATCGCGCTGGTGGCGATCCTGCACGCGCAGCAGCTCCGGCCCATACTCTTTCCAGCGGCGCGACTCCTGCCACAGCTCCGCCGGCTGGATCACCGGCATCAACAGCTCCAGCGCCCCGGCGCGGTTCATCTCCTCGCGGATGATGGCCTCGGCCTTGCGCAACGTGCGCAGTCCCATCGGCAGCCAGCTGTAGAGCCCCGAGGCGAGGCGGCGGATCAGCCCTGCGCGCAGCATCAGCTGGTGGCTGACGATCTCGGCGTCGGCGGGGGTTTCCTTGGTGGTCTGGATGGGGTAGTGCGAGAGCCTCATGGCGCGGATCTTGGGCAAAGGCGGGGGCGCATCATAACAGGTGAGCTCGAGCTGATAAGATGGGCCTACCTAGACCTTGATCCCCCGCCCGCGCATGTCCGCAAATCCGACACCAGCAAGCGATCCGCCCGCGCCCGAGGAGCACGGGACGCGCCGGCCTCGCCGGGGCTTCTACCTGCTGCCGAATCTGCTCACCACGGCCAGCCTGTTCTCGGGGTTCTACGCGATCGTCGCGGCCATCGACAAGCACTTCGCTCCGGCCGGGATGGCGGTGTTCATCGCGATGGTCTTCGATTCGCTCGACGGGCGCATTGCGCGCCTGACGCGCACCGAGAGCGCGTTCGGCAAGGAGTACGACAGCCTCTCGGACATGGTCTCCTTCGGGCTTGCGCCGGCCATCGTCGCCTACCAGTGGGGCGTGGTGCGCATCGCCGAGTACGGCAGGGCCTGGGGCCGTTTCGGGTGGCTGGCGTGCTTCTTCTACGCGGTCGCCGCCGCGCTGCGGCTGGCGCGCTTCAACGTGCGCACCGCCGCGCTCGACAAGCGCTATTTCGAAGGCCTGCCCAGCCCCTCGGCGGCCGCCACGGTGGCGGGTTTCGTATGGCTGTCGAGCCAGTGGCGCGAGCCGGGGCTCGCGGGCCTGATCGGCGCCTTTGCCGTGACCGCGATCGCGGGGGCCCTGATGGTCAGCCGGTTCAGCTACGCGAGCTTCAAGAGCATCGATTGGGATGGGCCGATTCGGTTCATCTACCTGCTGCTGGTTCCGCTCGCGTTCGTGCTGATCGCGAGCGATCCGTCGCTGATCCTGCTGATCATCTTCGGCGGCTATGCGCTCTCGGCACCCGTGCAGTGGCTGTGGCGCCGCGCTCGGCGGCGGCACCGCTCGGCACGCCGGGGCGAGGGCCATGCCGAATGAGCATCGACGTCCGTCGTGCCGAGTATCTGCGCACGATCGGCATCGATCTGTGGGTGCCGAGGGCCGGCGGCGATCCGCGGGAGGCGCCGGCCTGCCCGCGGCCGCCGGTGCCGGCCGAGGACGCCGAGGCCTGGCAGAGGCTGCGCGCCGAGGTCCGCGGATGCGCGCGCTGTGCGCTGCATCAGAGCCGCACGCAGGCGGTCCTGGGGGTGGGGCCGCAGCGCTGCGACTGGATGGT
>JAJYFU010000004.1 GCA_021790795.1 Pseudomonadota bacterium | reverse complement strand
GCCCGCTGGGGCCTTGTTTCGCAGCTGCTTCATTGGTTGCTCGCGATCATGATCTTTGCGCAAATCGCGCTTGCGCTGATTTTCATCCAATTGCGGCCGGGTCCCGAGTTCTTCGCGCTCATCAACGCGCACAAATCCCTCGGACTGACGATTCTGGTGGTTGTGGTGATTCGGCTGATCTGGCGCTGGTCCAATCCCGTCCCCGATCTGCCGGCTACGCTGAAGCCGTACGAGCGATTCCTGGCGCGCTTTACCCATGACGCACTGTATGCCTTGCTGATCGCCATGCCGCTGACCGGCTGGTTCGGCTCGGCCGCGTTGGGCTACCCGATCCGCTGGTTCAATCTGTTCCAGGTGCCCAATCCCATCGGCAAGGATGTGCCGCTCGGACACGCGCTGTACCTGACCCACTCGATACTCGCGCTGGCGCTGGGCGTAATTCTTGTGCTGCACATCGCCGCGGCGATCCGGCATCACTTCATTCTGAAAGACGATACGCTGCGGCGGATGCTGCCGGGCGTCGGGCCGAGACCCTGACGCGTCTCGTCGCTCAGGTCCGGAATCTTCGGGTAAGTCTCGCTTTCAGCGCTGAAGCGAATATCGCCAGCACCATCAGGCCGCACAGCCCCACGATCACGAGGCGGACTCCGTCCTTGATCTGCGCGAGCACCGTTGCGGGCAGGCCGAGCGCGATGAAAGTCAGAACCGCGACAGCTCCCACCCCCAGCATGAGGTAGTGGTAGGTTCGCTGGATCCAGCTCGCGACGATGCAGGTCGCGACCATGATCGATCCCAACGCCACGAATCCAATCGACACCGCCCAGCCTCCATACGCGGACACCCAGGGGGCGAACGTACCGCCGAACGCGACATTCCAGCGGGGGACTCCCCAGAGCCAGCCGAAGACGGCCAGACCGACGGAGAGAACCACCGTGAGCAGCGTGCTTGCTACAAAACGAGGGGAGCGCAGGCCCATTTCGATGTGCACCTCGCCGTTGACCGGTGCGGCATTCCGCGATCTGCAGAATCTTAGCAAAAACGGCCGAACCGTCCGATGGCTCGCGGCGGTGCCGGGGTAAGCCGGCGAAGACTTTTGAGCCGGTCACCGAGACGAGCATCGATGCTATGATTTTCGGGCCCAGCGTTCGAATCGCGGCGTACAGGCTCTTCATTCAAGTCCCCGAGGTCCCGGCCAGCGTTGCAGGTGTCCTTCGATCGTGCTGATTCACGCAGCAGGGGACGGATAGTCCCATGACCAGATGCAGGTTGATGGCGGAACGACCGTGTCGCTTTTCATCGTCTCGGAGATTGTCCAGGTGACACCGCTGAACCTGCTGGCGTTCAAGGGGGCGCGCGTCCACGTCATCATCGACGGCCATCTCAATGCCTTCACGACGACTGTTGCGCAGACACCCCTGGCCGTGCTGTCCCGCAGCGATTCCGCGTCGGCGATGAGCGCGTCGCGGCGGGCGGCGGTCGACGAGCGGGAGCCGGCGGCCTACGAATTGCCGTGGTACTTGAGCGCAAGTCCGGCGTCGCGCGCGCAGTTTGCCCGATGAGCCTGGAGGAGCAAATGTCCGGCCGCGAAGCCTACGATCTGGTGGTGGTCGGCGGGGGCGTCAACGGGGTCGGCATCGCCCGCGATGCGGCGGGACGGGGACTCAGGGTGCTGCTGTTGGAGGGCAGGGATCTTGCCGGCGCGACTTCATCCGCGTCCTCCAAGCTCATCCATGGGGGATTGCGTTACCTCGAGCACAGCGAGTTCCGCCTCGTGCGGGAAAGCCTCAAGGAACGCGAGGTGTTGTGGGCCGCGGCGCCGCACATCGTCCATCCGCTGCGTTTCGTGCTGCCCGTGCGGGCGGGAATGCGCCCGGCCTGGATGCTGCGCACGGGACTGTTCCTTTACGATCACATCGGGGAGCGTCGCAGGCTCGCGCCGACGCGCACGCTGCGCCGCGGGCGCGCCGGCGCGCTCGTCCCGCTTCGGGATTCCATTCGCATTGCGTTCGAGTATTCCGATTGTGCGGTCGACGACGCTCGGCTGGTCGTGCTGAATGCCGTTGACGCGCGCGAGCGCGGCGCATCGATCGCCGTCGGCTGGAACCTGGCCGCCGGGCGCCGCGAGTCGCTCCTCTGGCATCTCGAGATTCACTCGCCGCGCGGTGAGCGACGATCGATTCAGGCGCGGGCGCTGATCAATGCGGCCGGCCCATGGGTGCAAAGCGTACTCTCGAGCGTCGGCGTGCCGTGGCACCGGACATTGCGCCTGGTGAAGGGTAGTCACATCGTCGTTCCGCGCCTGTATGCCGGGGCGCACGCCTACACGCTGCAAGGGTCCGACGGACGTGTCATTTTCGCAATTCCTTACGCCGACGAATTCACCCTGATCGGTACCACGGACGTTCCCTACGAGACCGATCCTGCGCAGGTCGCCGTCAGTGGGCAAGAGATCGATTATCTGTGCCGCGTGGTCGGCGAGTATCTGCGCCAGCCGATCCTGCCGCAGCAAATCGTATGGACCTACGCGGGCGTACGGCCTTTGTATGACGACGGCGGAGTGGACGCCTCCACCGTCACGCGCGACTACGTGTTCGACCTCGATGCCCCAGAGGGCGCAGCCCCGATTCTGTCGGTGTTCGGCGGAAAACTGACCACCTACCGGCGTCTGGCCGAGCACGCGCTCGCGGAACTGCTGCCGCGGATGGGCGTCGCAAGCCACCCATGGACACGCGCGGCGGTGCTTCCCGGCGGAGACATTCCCGACCTGGATATCGAAGCCTTCACGGCCGCGCAGGCGGCGCGCTACGCGTTCCTGGCGCCGCGGCTGGTCCGGCGCATGTGCCGAGCTTACGGTACGCGTATCGAGAGGATCATCGGGACCGCCCGCCGCATCACGGAACTCGGGGACGAGATTGGGCCGGGCCTCCATGAGGCCGAACTCGAGTATCTGCGCGCTGAAGAATGGGCGCGGTGCGCCGAGGACGTTCTCTGGCGCCGCTCCAAGCTCGGCCTCGAGTCGGGCCCAGGGGTGGCCGGGCGCATCAACCGCTGGTTGGCCGCCGCACGTTAGCCCGTCCTTTCTTCCGGCTCACCCGGCGAACGGCGGCCCGCCACCCGTCGAGTTCCCGGGAACGCGCTCGCGGCTCGAGCCGTGGCTCGAAGCTCGCCTCGGCCCGCCACAGCGCACGAATCGCCTCGAGCGAGGCAAAGATTCCACAGCCCAGGCCGGCCAGACAGGCCGCGCCCCAGGCGGTCGCCTCCACGATTCTCGGCCGCTCGATCGGCAGCCCCAGCACGTCGGCGAGCCGCTGCAGGAACAACCGGTTACGAGTCATGCCGCCATCGACTTTCAGGGATACCGGAGCAACACCATCGCGGGCCATGGCTTCGAGCAGATCATGGGTCTGGTACACCACGCTGTCGAGCCCGGCCCGCAGGACCTGCGCGCGACCGCTGGCGCGGCTGAGACCGATCAGGGCGCCGCGGGCATCGGGATCCCAGTACGGCGCGCCTAATCCGGTGAACGCGGGCACCAGGTATACGCCGCCCGTGTCAGCAACCGAGCGCGCCATCGGCTCGATCTCCTCGTTAGCCGTGAAAAGGCCCAATTCGTCACGCAACCACTGCAACGTCGCGCCGGCGGATAAGACCGACCCTTCCAACGCGTAAGTGGTGCGACCGTCGAGACGATAGGCGATCGTGCCGAGCAGACGGCTGGCGGAGTTGATCAATCGATCGCCCGTATTGAGCAACACGAAGGCGCCGGTGCCGAAGGTGCTCTTGACGTCGCCCGTCTCCAGCCCCGCCTGGCCAAGCAGCGCGGCATGCTGGTCGCCGGCGATGCCGCGTATCGGGAGGCCGGCGCCGAGCACGCCCGGGTCGGTGGCGCCGAAATCGCCGGCGCAGTCGCCGACGACGGGCAGACACCCCGACGGCACGCCGAACAGTCCGCACAGCTCGGTGTCCCATCTGTTCTCGAGGACATCGAACAACGCAGTTCGACTCGCATTGGTGGCGTCGGTGACGTGTAGTCGGCCGTCGGTCAGACGCGCGACCAGGAAGCTGTCGACGGTGCCGCAGGCCAGCTCGTTGCGCCGCGCCGCGGCGCGCACATCCGGCACGTGCTCGAGGAGCCACGCGATCTTGCTCGCCGAAAAGTATGGATCCAGGCGCAGGCCGGTCCGTGCGGCGAGCCGCGACTCGACGCCCGCGCGCTCGAGCCGCCGGCACAGCGCGGCAGTGCGCCGGTCCTGCCACACGATGGCGTTGTAGAGCGGCTGGCCCGTGCGGCGGTTCCAGGCGATCGTGGTTTCGCGTTGATTCGTGATGCCGATGGCGGCAACCGCGATTCCCCGGGTGCGCAGACGTCCGAGTACCGCCCGCGTGCACCCTAGCGCGGTCGACCAAATTGCTTCGGGGTCCTGCTCCACCCAGCCGGACTCGGGATACAGCGCCGCCAACGGCGTCTGCTCGAAGTCGAGCAACGTCCCGTCCGGGGAGAACGCCATCGCCCGGCTCGAACTCGTACCTTGATCGATCGCAAGCAACGCAACACTGCTCACTGCGCTTGTCCCGTGCTTCGAGTCGTGGCCCCACACGCTAGGTCAGTGCGCGGCGGCCGTCAATGGCGGGCGCCGCGCCGCGCCGGCGCCTTGTGCTACCATTGGGCGATCGTCGCGCTGCCTGGACAACAATTTCATGAACAAGGGCATCACTTGCTCGGTCCTGGTCCCGCTGCTGCTCGCAGCCTGCTCGAGCCGCCAGCCCGGTCCGCCGGCGCTCCTGCACTATCCGCCGGCCCGGCGCGACAAGCTCGTCGCCACGTACTTCGGGACGCGGGTGCCGGCGCCCTACCGATGGATGGAAAACATGAGCAGCCCGGCGCTGCATCGATGGGTGCGGGCGGAAAATGCGTTGACCGAGAGTTATCTGGCGAAGATTCCCGTGCGCGGCTGGATCGCGCACCGCTTGCGGCAACTGTGGAATTACGGGCGGGAAACCACGCCGGTCGAGGTTGCCGGCTCGCGGATATTTTTTCGCAAGAATACCGGGCTGGAGAACCAATCGGTTCTCTACGTGCAGGATTCCCCGACGGCCAAGCCGCGCGTTCTGATAAACCCCAACACGCTCTCACCGAACGGCGCGATCGCGCTGGCCGCCTTCCAGCCGTCTCCGGACGGCAAGTACCTTGCCTATGCGCTGTCGCGCGGCGGGTCCGACTGGGAAACCGTGCACGTCATGGACGTCGCCACGGGCAAGACGCTCCCGCATGCGGTGCGCTGGGTCAAATTCTCCAACATCGCCTGGACCAACGATGACCAGGGCTTCTTCTATTCGCGTTACCCCAAGCCCCCGAAAAACAACCGCATCAACGACCGAGTGGTCGACCAGCAGCTGTACTACCATGCGCTCGGGACGCCGCAGAGCGCCGATCGTCTCATCTACCGCCGACCGGATCTGCCGCGGTGGATCATCGAAGGCCAGGTCAGCGAGAACGGACGTTATCTGTTCGTTACCCTGGTCAACGGCACCTCGGTCCGCAACGAGCTGTACGTCGCCAATCTGGGGGATCCGCGCAAGCCGCGCGTGACGGCGCGTCTGCAGCCGCTGTATACGAAGAATGACGCGGAATATTCGCTCGTTGGCGTGCACGGGCACACCGTATACCTGTTGACAACGCTGGATGCGCCGCGTGGTCGGATCGTCGCCGCCAACCTGCGCCGACCCGCGCCGTCGCATTGGCGGACGGTGGTGCCCGAGGGCGCCGGCGTCATTCAGAGCGCGGCGCTCGCCGGCGGGCGGCTGATCGTGGATTCGCAGGTCATCGCCACGAGCCGGCTCAATCTATATTCGCTGGGCGGCAAGCGCCTGCACCACTTGCGGTTGCCGACGCTGGGCACCGTGACCTCGGTGTCGGCGCGCATGGATTCGGATTCGGTCTATTACGGGTTCACTTCGTTCCTGTACCCCAAGGCAATCTACCGGTACGACGTGCGCAACGACGCGACCCGCTCGGTGTTCGAGCCGGCCGTCGATTTCGCCGCGTCCGGGTACCGAACCCGGCAGGTGTTCTACCGCTCCAAGGACGGCACGAAGGTTCCGATGTTCATCGTATCGGCGCGCGATGTGAAGCTCGATGGCCGCAATCCCACGATCCTGTACGGCTATGGAGGTTTCGACATCACCATAACCCCGGAATTCGACCCGATGTTGCCGGTCTGGCTGGAGCTCGGGGGCGTCTATGCCGTGCCGAATCTGCGCGGCGGCGGAGTCTACGGCGAGAAGTGGCACCACGCCGGAATGCTCGGCAACAAGCAGAATGTGTTCAACGACTTCGCGTGGGCCGCCAAGTACTTGATTGCGCAAGGCTATACATCTTCGAAGCATCTGGGCATCCAGGGCTATTCCAACGGCGGACTGCTCACCGGAGCCTCGATTACCGAGCGGCCGTCACTGTTCGGCGCGGCCTACATCGGCCACGGCGTGCTCGACGTGCTGCGCTATCAATACTTTTCCGGCGGTGCGCTGTGGGCGCCGGAATACGGCCTGTCGAGCAATCCGAAGGCGTTCAAGTGGCTTTACGCGTATTCGCCTCTGCAGAATGTCAAGCCCGGCACCTGCTATCCGCCGACGATCATCACGACTTCGTGGGATGACGATCGCGTAGTGCCGATGCACGAGTTCAAGTTCACCGCGGCGATGCAACATGCGCAGAGCTGTCCGAACCCGGTTCTGCTGCGCACCACGAACGCCACCAGCCACATCTACATGCCGCTCGACAAGCAGATCGCCCAGAGGGCGGACGTGTGGAGCTTTGAAGCCTACAATTTAGGGATACGAACCGTCCCAGCCGCCGCGAAGGCCGCGGCGGCGCAGGCCTCCGGCCGCGCGCACCGCGACCACTGAACGGGCCGATGCGCGGCGGGCGGGGGCGTTTGGACAATGCGGGGCATATCTCTTATGCTGCCCGCGGCGGTTCGAGGCCACCAATCAGATCGGTGTAAGGGGAGAGCGCATGGCAGGTCCAGCCAAACTCAGGCGCGATGCGGGAGTCATCGGCCTTCTGTATGCCAGCCTGGGCAGCATCATCGGCTCGGGATGGCTGTTCGGCGCATTGCATGCGTCGGTGCAGGCGGGCCCGCGCAGCGTGTACTCCTGGGTGATCGGCGGCGTCGCCATACTGTTCCTCGCCTTCGTGTTCGCGGAACTCTCCACGATGTTTCCGAACTCGGGCGCACTGGTGCACATGACACATGTGAGCCACGGCGACCTGGTCGGAAAGATCTGGACGTGGATCCTGTTCCTGGCCTTCGTGTCGGTACCACCGGTCGAGGTCAGCGCGGTTCTGACCTACGCCAACAACTACCTGCCCGGTTTGATCCATCCCCACAGCGGTCTGATGACCGGTGTCGGTACGGCCTGGGCGGCGGTGCTGCTCGCCGGTGTCGTGGCGCTCAATTTCCTCGCCGTCCGCTGGGTGATTGCCATCAACAGCGCGGCGACCTGGTGGAAGCTCATCATCCCGATCGCGACCATCGTGATTCTGATGGTCTACTCCTTCCACCCGCATAACCTGGTGACGCATGTGCACAGCACTCCGGTGAGCGGGGTGTTCACGGCCGTGGCCACCGCCGGCATCGTGTTCAGCTTCTTCGGCTTCCAGCAGGCGATCGCATTGGCCGGCGAGACGCGTAATCCGAGTCGTTACGTGCCGATCGCGCTCATCAGCTCGGTGCTCATCGGCATCCTGATCTATGTCGGATTGCAGGTGTCGTTCATCACGGCGCTAAATCCCCGGGATATCAGCGGAGGTTGGGCCCATCTGCACTTCACGGGCATGTTCGGACCTCTGGCCGCGATCGCGGTCGCGGTGGGGGCCGTGTGGTGGGCGGTGCTGCTGTACGTCGACGCGATCATCTCCCCGCTCGGCACGGCGTTCATCTACGTGACCGCCAGTCCGCGCATCATCATGGCGGCCGGCGAGATGGGAAATGCGCCGAAGCACGTCACCTGGCTGAGCCGCCAGGGCGTTCCCTGGATCGGCCTGATCGTGACCTATTGCGTCGGGGTGGTGTTCTTTTTCCCGTTCCCGTCCTGGCAGAAGCTGGTTTCGGCCGTGTCGTTGATCACGGTGCTTTCCTACAGCATTGGGCCGATCATTCTGATGCGCCTGCGCACGGCGCTACCCGATGCGGCGCGGCCTTTCCGATTGAGCGCGGCGAATATCCTGGCGCCGATCGCGTTCATTGCTTCCAACTGGATGATCTACTGGACCGGCTACTCTGTGGCGCAGTGGATGTTCGGTGCGGTGTTCTTCTACATCGTGGCGTACCTGTTCTGGTATTTCGCGGTGCGCCGCCGGCCTTTGCGCGACCTCGGCTTGCGACAGGCGTGGTGGACGGTGCCGTACTTCGCGGGCATGTGGCTGATCAGTTATCTCGGCCCAACCGGCGCGATGGGCGGTTCGGGCGTGCTGGGGTTCTTCACGGGCATGTGGATCATCGCCGGGTTCAGCCTCTTGGTGCTGTGGAGCGCGGTACGCTCCGGACAGAGTCCGCGGGCCGCTCAACAGTGCGCCGATCTGATCAAGACGCTCGGCTCCAGCGGCGTGGACACACGCATGGAGAGCGGCGACGTGGAGGTCGCGCCCTGAGGGGAACGGCGGCCGACGATGGAAACGGGCGATGCGCCGGCCGGGGCGGTTTGCGCCCCGGCGCGCCGAGAGCCTAGCTGGAGTAGCCACATGAATTCGTCCCTCGGTGCCGCTGCGGCCGGACGCATCACCCTCGGCGGTGACCTCAGCGTCAATCGACTGGGTTTCGGTGCAATGCGCATCACAGGACCGGGTGTGTGGGGCGACCCGCCCGATGTTTCCGCCGCCGTGCGGTTGCTGCGCCGGGCGGTCCATCTGGGCGTGAATTTCATCGACACGGCCGACGCGTACGGACCGCAGGTGAGCGAGGACCTCTTGGCTCGCGCGCTCTATCCATATCCACTCGACCTGGTCATCGCGACCAAGGGCGGCTTGGTCAGACCGGCGCCCGGAGCGTGGAACTGCGATGGCCGGCCCGAGCATCTGCGCGCAGCCTGCGAAGGGAGCCTGAAGCGATTGCGCGTGGATCGTATCGATGTCTATCAGTTGCATGCGCCCGATCCGACCCTGCCGATCGAGGAGTCGATCGGAGAACTCGTGCGCCTGCGCGCGCAAGGCAAGATCCGGCACATCGGCGTTTCGAACGTCACGCTCGATCAGCTGGAGCGTTGCGAGCGGCTGGCGCCCATCGTGTCGGTGCAGAACCGTTACAACTTCGACCAACGCGAGAGTGAAGATGTGCTCGAGCACTGCGCTGCGCGCGGAATCGCGTTCCTGCCGTGGGCCCCGCTTGCGTCCGGGCGGCACGCGACGCGGCCCGAGGGCCACCGGGTTCTTGCGCACGTCGCCGAGCGGCGACAGGCGAGCGTCGCTCAGGTGGCGCTCGCCTGGCTGTTACAGCACGCGGCCGTGATGCTGCCCATCCCGGGAACGGCCTCGATGGCCCACCTGGAAGAGAATATCGCGGCCGCATCGCTGCAACTCGCCGTGGAGGACTTGCGCGCCCTGCGCTGAGTCCCGGGTAAGCGACGCACAACTCATTGAAGAGCAAAAGGACGTGAATCAGACGGCAAGGCGTCCGCGGCGGCGCGTGTCCGGACACCGGGCATCTGTGCATAAGTAGTTCATCTGATGTGCCGGGAGAATCAACGTAGGAAAGTGCGGTGCATAACTTCGGGCAATTGCCCACGGGAGACCGTCATGTTTTCCGATCGCCTCAGACGAGCTGTCCGCGGAACCGCCGTTGCGCTGTGTCTGTTCGGTGGATTGAGTGCCGTGGCGCCCGCGCAGGTTCGCATTGGCGTGGGTATCGCGTTGCCTGGCGTCCGGATCGGCGTCAATATTCCCGCTTATCCGAATATGGAACCCATACCCGGATATCCCATCTACTACGCTCCGCAGCTCGACGAAAACCTCTTCTTCTATGATGGGACCTACTGGCTGTTTGCGGATGAAGCATGGTACTCGAGCACCTGGTACAACGGTCCGTGGTACCCGGTCGAGCCCTACCTGGTGCCGTCCTTCATTCTGCGCATACCCGTGGGTTTCTACCGTCGTCCGCCGCCGTTCTTCCGCGGCTGGGACCGCAATGCCGCGCCACGGTGGGGCGAGCACTGGGGCTCGCAATGGCAACGGCGGCGCCCCGGCTGGGATCACTGGAACCGGCGACAACTGCCGCCACGCGCACCCCTGCCGGGCTACCAGCGCAATTATCCGCGCGGCCGTTATCCGAATGCGGTTCAGCAGCGCACCCTGGGAAATCGCTACTACCGAGCGCCGCAGCAGATTCAGCTTCAACCGCGAAACGAACGCCAGCAGCGTAATGCATATCGCCAGCGCAATAATGAGTATCGGCGGCGCAATGAGCGCCCGCAACGGAATGAACAGCAGCAGCGGAATGAACAGCAGCATCAGGAGCGACGTCCCGGCCGGGGGCCGCCGAGCTGAATCCGCTGACCGAATCGCGCCGACTCGGACGGACGGATCTGTTTGAGCGGCGCGGCTGATCGAGCCGGGACGAGTTCGGCACCGTACCGCCAGTTTGCCCTGGTGGGTGCGGTGCTGGCCGGATTGCTGGCGGCCGGCGCGGCTGCCGCCTTGGGGGCTTCTGAGATCAGCCGTGCCCTGCTGGTGGTGCTTACCGCCGTCGTCAGCGCCGTCAGTGCGGTCGCGACCGCACGGAATCTGCTGCGGGGAGAGATCGGCGTCGACATCATCGCGCTGCTGGCGATGATTGGTGCGCTGCTCCTCGGACAATATCTCGTGGGAGCCATCATCGCCGTGATGCTCACGGGCGGAACGGCCCTCGAGGAGTACGCGACCGCGCGCGCGCGGCGTGAATTGAGCAGCCTGATCAACCGGGCGCCCCGAATCGCGCACCGCCGTGACACGGGCGGTTACACCGATGTTGCCGTTGAGCAAGTGGCCGTCGGAGACACTCTGTTGGTCAAGCCGGGCGAAGTAATCCCGGTAGACGGTATCGTCGGCACCGAGAGCGCCGTGCTCGACGAGTCATCACTGACGGGCGAGTCACGGCCGGTGAAACTCGATGCCGGAGCACCGGCGCGCAGCGGCGGAGCGAATGCCGGCGGTCCTTTCGAGCTGCGGGTGACTGCCCCGGCCGCGCAGAGCACCTATGCCCAAATCATCCGACTGGTACAGGCCGCAGAGGGCTCCAAGGCGCCGTTCGCCCGGTTGGCGGACCGCTATGCGCTGATCTTTCTCGCCGTCACCTTGGCGCTGGCGGCAACCGCGTGGTTGGTGAGCGGCGAGGCCGAGCGGGCGCTTGCCGTGCTGGTCGTCGCAACCCCGTGCCCGCTGATCCTGGCGGTGCCGGCTGCGATCATGGGCGGAGTGTCGCGGGCCGCGCGTTACGGGATCATCATGAAAGGCGGTGCGCCGCTCGAGACGCTGGCGCGAGCGCGCGTGGTGCTGCTCGATAAGACCGGCACCGTGACTGCCGCGCGTCCCGAGGTGGTGGCGGTGGAGATGATTGGGGCGGTCGGCGCCGACGATCTGCTGCGTCACGCCGCGGCGCTCGAGCAGCTCTCGGTCCATCCGTTCGCCCCGGCCATACTCGCCGAGGCGCGCGATCGGGGTCTTGCGCTGGTCTTCCCCTCAGACGTTCACGAACAGATTGGCGCGGGGGTCTCGGGTGCCGTCGAGGGACGTCGAATCGCGGTCGGGCAGTACGATTTCGTCGTGCCGGGCGCGACACGCACCGCGAGGGTCCGTTCCATCGAGCTGCGTGCCAGCGTAGAAGGCTCGTCGTGCGTTTTTGTCGCCATGGACGGCGAGCTTGCGGGTGTTCTGCTGCTGCAGGATCACATTCGACCGGAAGCGCCTCGTGTGCTGCGCAAGCTGCGCGTCGCGGGTGTACGCCGCATCCTCCTGGTCACCGGAGACCGCCCCGAGGTTGCCGAGCTCGTTGCCGACGCGCTCGGCATCGATCGGGTGTTCGCCGAGCGCGCGCCGGAGGACAAGGTCGATGTGGTCCGGGCCGCGCGTAGTGAAGGCATTACTGCGATGGTCGGGGATGGAATCAACGACGCGCCCGCGCTGGCTCTGGCGGACGTCGGCATTGCCATGGGTGCGCGCGGAGCCACGGCCGCATCCGAGGCGGCCGACGTAGTGCTCACCTCGGATCGTTTCGAGGGCCTCGCCCAGGCGGTACAGATCGCGCAGCGAACTCGCCGCATTGCGCTGCAAAGTGTCTGGGTGGGGATGGGGATGTCCGTCATCGCCATGATACTGGCCGCAGCCGGGTTCATCGCACCGATCGCCGGAGCGCTGCTGCAGGAAGGCATCGATGTGTTGGTCATCCTGAACGCGTTGCGCGCGCTGGCGGGTCGCGAGACGTGGGTCGCCAGCACCCCCGAGGCCCGGCGCCTGGCGCAATCGCTCGACATGACCCACCGCTCGCTGCGACCCCGGGTGAGCGAGCTTGCCGAGCTCGCCGTGTGCCTCGATGAGCTGCCGCCCGCTGAAGCGCTCGCGCGTCTGCAGCGGACCGTCCGGGTACTGGAGGAGGAGCTGCTTCCCCATGAGAGCGAGGAGCAGCAGACCGTCTATCCGATCCTGGAGAACTTGCTTGCCGGGGAAAACCCTACCGGACCACTGATTCATACTCATGGTGAAATCCGCCGCCTGAGCCGGCTGCTCTCGCGGTGCGTGGCGCACCTGCCGCCGGCCGGTCCGTCAAGCGCGGATCTGCGCGAGATTCATCGGCTGCTTTACGGGTTGCACGCCATCTTGACGCTGCACTTCGCGCAGGAAGACGAGCTCTACAGCCTGCTCGCGGCCTAAAGCGCAACCAGCGCGTCACACGCGGTTCAGATCGCTTCGCGCATCGAGCATCGCGCGCCACAGGCTGCCGTGCATCCATTAGAATCGACCGTAGGTGTCGCCGGAGCAGCAGACGCGTGAAAGTGCCCAAACTGCCGCGAGATAGCTGGTTGCTGTGTTTTTCGGCGTTCAGCGCCGATCTTGGCTATCAGGGCGTGACCGCGCTGTTCCCGCTCTATCTGGTCTTCGAACTGCACGCATCGCTGTACGTGTACGGCCTCGTCACGGCGATTGCATTTGGCGGCGGAGCATTCGTCGCATTCATCGGCGGTCGTGCCGGTGACCGCCTCGGTCACAAGCGTGTCGCGATTGTGGGCAACACGTTGATCCCGCTCATGGCGCTGGCGGGGCTGACCGGCTCGGTGTGGCTCTCGGCAATGCTGTACATCCTCGGCTGGTGGGCCCGCTATTTGCGTTCCCCGCCGCGCCGGGCGCTGCTGGTCAATGCGACACCCCCGGAGCAGCGGATCCAAGCCTTCGGCATGCTGCACGCGCTGGATATCGGCGGTGGGATGATTTCGGCCTTGCTCGCGCTGGTTGCGCTCTGGCTGCACTTGGCCGTCGGGCACATCATGCTTTGGGCGGTTATCCCGCTGATGGCCTCGACGCTGCTGCTGGTGCTCGTGCGTCGCGACCGGGTCTATACGGCCGAGACGCCGTCCTCGGCGGGCTCGGGGGGTGTTCGGCTGACGGCGCGTACCTTCATGTTGCCGCTGTTGGTGTCCGCCACGCTGTACGGATTCAGTTTCTACAATCTCGGCTTTCCGATCCTCACAGCGGCGAGCGCTCATCGGACAGCGGGCTACGAATGGGGCGTATTGGCCTACGTCGTCTATCTGGCTGTCTCCGCTTTCAGCGGGTACCTGCTCGGGCTGCGCCGGGGCTCGGCCATACGCTCGCTGTGGCTGGTCGGTTATCTGGTCTCGGCGCTCGGCTCCGGCCTCATCGGACTAGGTGAATGGCTGCACCTTCCGGCGCTGTCGTTCTACCTCGCAGTCGCCGTGCTCGGATTCGGCATGGGAGCGGTCGAGACGTTCGAGCCGGCGCTGGTTTCCTCGGCGGTGAGTCACTCGCGTCTCGGACGGGGCATGGGCTTCCTTTCGGTGTCGCGCGCCAGTGGCCAGCTCCTGGCGAATCTGATCATGGGGCTCCTGTTCGCATTCGGGTCCGCCGTGCCCTATTTCTACGCGTGCGCCTCGGCGCTTCTGGCGGCGATCGTATTCGGCAGCGTCGAGCTCGCCGGCCGCGGGCGGCGGGCCGCCTAGCGCCGCAGCGGCGGGCTCGCTCGAAGCGCCGGGAGCACCTTCGGTGCCTGCCAGCGCAGGGTTCCGGCGGCCCGAGCAACAAGCCGGTAAGCGCGCCCGGATTCACTTCGGGCCCATAGACTTAAAGAAGACCCCGCTTGCGCGGGGTCGCTCGCTTGCTTGCATCGAGTCGTGCTTATTTTTCTAGGCCGGCACGGTACGGCATGCGTCTGCGGTGCGCAGTGCGAGCCCGTGCTTTCTCGGAATTTCCGTCGTATCGCTTTGTGCTTCCGCCTTGGACTGGCTGCTGGCCTCAAGTGGCTCACAATGAAGCAATACGCGTGCCAGAAACCGGGCCGGGGTGCGCGTGTGAAGATATCCGCAGCCTCTTGCGGTACCAATGTGACGTAATGTTCAATTGCGATCCGTAATTTCGCCTACTGTTCCTCTCGCGACGGCTTGATATCCGTCGTTTCATGGCGAATTTTGATGATGTGTAAAAGTTTCCGACGTAAATTCGCGCCTGCTGACCTGAGTCCGGCATCGTCTTGTTCATTAATCCCTTGATTGAAAAGAACTATTTGGAACTATTCGGGGCGTAAATGATTTCGACGGGCCGGAATAGGATAGAACGTGCGCTCTTCGATCTGCTTTGGATCATCGTGTTGCTGTCGTTTGGGGGCCGAGCCCTGGCGGCAGCCGGCGGACCGGCGTCCGGACTGCGGCCATCGATCTATCGTGTGCGACCGGGTGACACGCTGTCGGGTATCGCGGCGCGACACGGCCTCAGTGTTCAGGCACTCGCGCGACTGAACGGCATTCAAGCCGACGGCGTGCTGCGTATCGGGGAGCAACTGCGGGTGCCCGAAGCGGGGTCACCTCCATCGCCGCTGGCGGGGAACATCTCGTCCGCGCCGACACCGCGGACGGCGCTCTATTGGGTGCAGCCCGGTGACACGCTGTCGGGTATCGCGGCGCGACACGGCCTCAGTGTTCAGGCACTCGCGCGACTGAACGGCATTCAAGCCGACGGCGTGCTGCGCATCGGGGAGCAACTGCGGGTGCCCGAAGCGGGGTCACCTCCATCGCCGCTGGCGGGGAACATCTCGTCCGCGCCGACACCGCGGACGGCGCTCTATTGGGTGCAGCCCGGTGACACGCTGTCGGGTATCGCGGCGCGACACGGCCTCAGTGTTCAGGCACTCGCGCGACTGAACGGCATTCAAGCCGACGGCGTGCTGCGCATCGGGGAGCAACTGCGGGTGCCCGAAGCGGGGTCACCTCCATCGCCGCTGGCGGGGAACATCTCGTCCGCGCCGACACCGCGGACGGCGCTCTATTGGGTGCAGCCCGGTGACACGCTTTCGGGTATCGCGGCGCGATACGGCCTGAGCGTCCAGGCGCTGGCGCGACTGAACGGCATCGAGCCCGGCAGCATGCTGCAAGCGGGTGAGCGGCTGCGGGTGCCCGGAACGGATTCGAACGCCGCGCTGCTGTCGTTCGGACCAGACTTTCCCTGTCCATCGGTACTTCAGTCTGCGGTTCATTTCTGGATCCGCGTTTACACGCAGGTCGGCACCAATGGGGGCTTCCTGCATGATCCGAACAACCTCGGGGTGGTTTACCAGACGGTGCATTTCCGGCCGGGCAGTTCCCCTTGGGAGCGGCAACACATCGTGGACGCCGACCGTGACCGGCTCGCCGCCGAACTGCGCCGCATCGCCGCCGGTGCTAGGCCGCTGACGCCGCAGGAACGGCGTATCCGCGCCCTCTGGGGCCCGGGCGTGAGTTCGGCACGTCTGCGGAGAGCGGCGGATGACATTCGGTTCCAGCTCGGGCAGTCGAATCGATTCAAGGCGGGATTGATCCGTTCCGGTGCCTGGCAACATGCGATCGCGCGGGCGCTCGCTCAGCAGGGGCTGCCTCCCCAGCTCGCCGCGCTGCCACTGGTGGAGTCGTCGTACAATCCGCGCGCATTTTCCAAGGATGGCGCGGCGGGTATTTGGCAATTCATGCCGGGTACGGCGCAGCGCTTTCTGCGCATGAGCTCGGCGGTCGATCAGCGGCTCGATCCGTTCAGCGCCACGGTGGCGGCCGCGCAGCTGCTCGCCTACAACCACCGGATTCTGGGGACCTGGCCGCTTGCGATTACGGCCTATAACCATGGCCTCGCAGGAATGCTGCGCGCCGTTCGCACCGTCGGCACCAAGAACATCGGCGCCATCGTGCTGCGCTATCGGACGGCCATGTTCGGATTTGCATCGCGTAATTTCTACGTGTCGTTCCTGGCGGCGCTGTACGTCGATGAGCATGCGCACCGCTATTTCGGCAATTTGCATGAATTGCCCGAAGAGCGATTCCACGAACTGACGTTGCCCGATTATGTTTCCATGGCTTCGCTCGAGCGCGCGCTCGATGTGCCGCTTGCCCGTCTGCGCGAGCTCAACCCGGCGCTTCTGCCGCCGGTGTGGGACGGCGAGCTGGATGTGCCGAAGGGCTATTGCCTCCGGTTACCGGAGCGGGGGCAGATCTGGACTGTTGCCGATCTCATCCACCGTCTCGGCCCGGGGGCATTGCTTGCGGAGCAACTACGACCGGCCATCTACCGCGTGCGATGGGGCGATACACTCTCGGGCATCGCGGCACGTTTCGGGCTGAGCATCTGGGCGCTGGCTCGCTTCAACGACATCCAGCCCGACGGCATCCTGCGTGTCGGCGAGCCTCTGCGTCTGCCCGGAGCGGAACAGCCGCCGGCGCTGCTGGCGGCGAGCGCCGGGCCCGGACTGTCTGGGGGCTATCGCGTGCAGCCTGGTGATACGCTGTCGGGCATCGCCGCCCGCTATGGCGTGAGCGTCTGGGCGCTGGCTCGACTCAACGGTATCCAGGCCGACGGTATCCTGCGCGTCGGCGAGCGTCTGCGGCTGCCTGGGGCGGAACAGACGCCGGCGTTGCTGGCGGCGAACACAGGGCCTGCGCCCGGGCTGCGGACGGCATTCTATAGCGTCCAGCCCGGCGATACGCTGTCGGGCATCGCCGCCCGCTATGGCGTGAGCGTCTGGGCGCTGGCTCGACTCAACGGTATCCAGGCCGACGGTATCCTGCGCGTCGGCGAGCGTCTGCGGCTGCCTGGGGTGGGGCAGCCGGTGACCCTGCTGGCCGACGATACGGGGCCTGCGCCCGGGCTGCGGACGGCGTTCTATAGTGTCCAGCCCGGCGATACGCTGTCGGGGATCGCCGTCCGCTATGGCGTGAGCGTCTGGGCGCTGGCTCGACTCAACGGTATCCAGGCCGACGGTATCCTGCGCGTCGGCGAGCGTCTGCGGCTGCCCGGTGTAGGGCAGCCGGCTATCCTGCCCGCGGGCATCGTGGCAAGCGCGGCCCGACCAGCCTCCACCGACAAGGTGGTGGCTCGGGGGCCCGGGGTCGGCCCAGGCGGACACTCGGCGCTGAGTCTCGATCCAACCGACTATTCAGTGGCAGCGGACGGAACAATCCGGGTGGCCGCGGCCGAATCGCTCGGGTACTACGCCGAGTGGCTCGGGGTCAGCGCCATGGATCTGCGTCGGATCAATCATCTGCGCTTGGGACAACCGCTGCAGATCGGCGAGCGGATCCGGCTGGATTTCCGCCATGCGACGCCGGCACAGTTCGAGCGGCAGCGGGTGGCCTACCATCGAGCCCTCGAAGCGAGCTACTTCGCGACCCACCGTATCGACGGCGTGTTTTCCTATGTGACGCGCGGTGGCGACTCGTTGTGGACGTTGACGCAGCGCTTCCCGGAACTGCCTGAGTGGCTCCTGCGCCAGTACAACCCCCATACCGATTTCTTCGCGCTCAAACCCGGCACGCGCCTGATCGTCCCGCGAATCGAGGCCGTGGCCGCCGGAAGCTGAGCGCCACGTCGCGGGGCGCGAAGCCGGTACGCCACCCGCCGCCGCTCGCGTCTATAATGAAAGCATGCGTCCTTCCACAATCATCCTGACGGCCGCGCTCGGCGCTGCCGCGGCAATCGCCCACGCGGCTCCCAGGATGGCGCGGGTCGCCCTGCAGGCCGACCCGCATCTTCCAAAGGTTCAATACGTGCTGGTGAAGAAGCACGAGCGGCGTCTGTTCCTGATGGACGGCAACGACGTGGTGCGTTCGTTCAAGATCCATCTCGGTCTCATGCCCCGGGGGCAGAAGAGACGGTCCGGCGACTTCCGGACCCCGCAGGGATGGTACAAGCTCGTGCGGCGTGATCCGCGCAGCGAATTCTTCCTGTCCATCCAGATTTCCTATCCCGATCAGGCCCAGCGGGCCTTCGCCCGGGCACACGGCTGGCGCCCCGGGGGCGAGATCATGATCCATGGTCTGCCGAACCGATTGACCGCCCCGCTGTCCTACTATCTGCACAGCGATTGGACCGACGGCTGTATCGCCGTCTCCGATGCCGACATGATGCAGATCTGGATGATGACCCGCGACGGCACGCCGATCGACATCCAACCCTGAGCCTTCGTTCCAGCATGGAAGAGCACGATTCCGGGCCCGACTTCGTCGAGGCGCGCGTTCATCCCCGAGGCAGTCTCGAGAACCTCTCCCAGGAGGAAATCGCCAAGCTGCTCGATTCCGGGCAGCGCGGGTTGTATCCGCTGTTCCGCCAATGCGCGCTGGCGGTGCTCAACAGCGGCGCCGAGACCGATAACGCCAAGGAGATCTTCGACCGCTACCGCGACTTCGAAGTGCGCATCAAGCGCCAGCCGTGGGGCATCCACCTGGAGATGCACCATGCGCCCGGTACCGCTTTCGTCGATGGCCAGATGATCCGGGGCATCAAGGAGCACCTGTTTGCGGTGCTGCGCGACATCGTCTTCACCTCGAACGAGGTCATGGATGCCGGCCGGTTCGACCTGACCGATTCCGGCTCGATCACCAATGCGGTGTTCCATATCCTGCGCAACGCGCAGCTGCTCGAGTTCAACACACATCCCAACCTGGTGGTGTGCTGGGGCGGACACTCGATCGGCAACGAGGAGTACAAGTATTCCAAGCGGGTCGGCTATGAGCTGGGCCTGCGCGGGCTCGATGTCTGCACCGGGTGTGGTCCGGGCGCGATGAAGGGGCCGATGAAGGGGGCGACCATCGGACATGCCAAGCAGCGCATCGAGCGTGGGCGGTACATCGGCATCACCGAGCCCGGCATCATCGCCGCCGAGCCGCCGAACCCCATCGTCAATCACTTGGTGATCATGCCGGACATCGAGAAGCGTCTCGAGGCGTTCGCGCGCTTCGCCCACGGCATCGTGGTGCTCCCGGGGGGCGCCGGCACGCTCGAGGAGATTCTCTACCTGCTCGGCATCCTGCTCGATCCGGCCAATCGCGATCAGCCCTTCCCCGTCGTGCTCACCGGCCCGCGCTCGAGCGCCGCTTACTTCGAGCAGATCCGCCATTTCATACGCGGTACGCTCGGCGAGACGGCGGTCGGCCACCTCAGCATCGTCATCGACGATCCGGCTGAGGTCGGCCGCCACATGGTACGTGGCATCGAAGCGGTGCGGGAATTCCGCCGCCAGCGCAAGGACGCCTATAACTTCAACTGGCTGCTGTCGATCCGGCCGCAGTTCCAGCATCCATTCGCGGTCACGCATCCGTCGATGCGCGCGCTCGACCTCGGGCGCGATCAGCCGGTGCACGAGCTTGCGGCGAATCTGCGCCGGGCTTTTTCGGGCATCGTTACGGGCAACGTCAAAGAGCACGGCATCCGCGCGATCGAGCAGCACGGGCCGTACGAGCTCACCGGTGACCGCGGCATCATGCAACTGCTCGATCAGTTGCTCGCGGCGTTCGTCGCGCAGGGCCGCATGAAACTGCCCGGAAGCACCTACCGGCCGGTCTATCGGCTGGTCGCGTAGGCTTTCAAAGGGATCCCGGCGTCGGCGCCATGCGACATAATCACGGGCCTCGTTGCATAAGCCGATTCATCCGCTCATTGAACCCCCGCGAGCCGAAGCGCCTGTGAACCAGTACCTGCGCCATGGGCGTGCGGAACGTACCCTGGACTCCCGTTGTCCGAGGTGCGTCCATGAGTTCATCTTTCAGGGAGCGCGGCGCTCCGCCCGATGTGAAAGAGGAGCGGGCCGTCACGGGCACGCCGCCCGCACCGTTTCCGACCTGGCTCGATCGCATGCAGAATGTTCGGGCACGTCACGAGGCGATCACGCGCAGTCTCAATACGTGGTCCAATTACAAGAATTGGGCCGAGCGCATGCGCAGCACCTGGGCCGAGGACGCGCCCGACGCCAGCGCCGAGTCGTCCTCGAGCAAAGGCCCGGCGGCGCCCAATCACTGAGGACAGACCGATGGAATTCGTGATGCTCTGGTGGGACGAGCTGGATGATCTGGCGGCGCTGGTGCGTCACGTTACCCGCGAGGTGATGGCCGAGGTCATGACCTTGCCGCGGCGCCCGGCCTGGAGCAGCGCAATCGAGCAGCTGCTGAGGCTACCGGCCTGAGTGTGCGGCCGGCGCGGCACGAATCCGCGCCCACGCATTGAAAAACGCTTCGGCGTGCCCAAAATGGTTCGCTCCGCAGTGATCTAGGAGTGGACCGTGACCCCCCCCGCCGAGACCCCTTCCAGCCCCGCTTCAGACCGGCAGACGCACGGCTTTCAGGCCGAGGTGCGTGAGCTGCTGAAGCTCATGATCCATTCCCTGTACAGCCACCGGGAAATCTTCCTGCGCGAGCTGATCTCCAATGCCTCTGATGCCAATGACCGGCTGCGCTTTGCGGCGATCAGCGCTCCGGAGCTGCTCGAGCGTGATGCGGAACTCGCGATTCGGATCGATGCCGATCCCGAGGCGGGCACGATCACCGTCGTGGACAACGGGATCGGCATGACGCGCGAGGAGGCGGTGGCGAATCTCGGCACCATCGCGCGCTCCGGCACGGCGGAATTCTTTCGCTCACTCTCGGGCGATCGGCAGAAGGATTCGCAGCTGATCGGTCAGTTCGGCGTGGGGTTCTATTCGGCCTTCATCGTCGCCGAGCGCGTCGAGGTGCTCTCGCGGCGGGCCGGCGAGCCGGCCGAGTCCGCAGTCCGCTGGGAATCGAATGCCGACGGGGAATTCACCGTCGAGAGCGTTACGCGCGAGGCGCGGGGCACAGCCGTGAAGCTGCATTTGAAGCCGGAGGCGAAGGAATTCGCGGACCCCTTCCGGCTGCGCGGACTGATCCGGCGCTATTCCGACCACATCGCCTTCCCGGTACGGATGCGCAAAGAAGGCGAGGCTTCGCTCGAGTACGAGACGGTCAATCAGGCGACAGCTCTGTGGGTGCGGCCGCGCGCCGAGATCAGCGACGAGGAGTACCGTCAGTTCTACCAGCATCTGGCCCACGATTTCAGCGAGCCGCTCGCATGGAGCCACAATCGGGTCGAGGGCAAGCGCGAATATACGAGCCTGCTCTATGTCCCGGGTCGCGCACCGTTCGACCTGTGGCAGCGTGATGCGGCACACGGCCTGAAGCTGTACGTCAAGCGCGTCTTCATCATGGACGATGCCGAGCAGTTCCTGCCGCTGTATCTGCGTTTCATCAAAGGCGTGGTCGACTCGAGCGACCTGCCGCTGAACGTTTCGCGGGAACTGCTGCAGCGCGAGCCCGAGGTGGAGGCGATTCGCGGCAGTCTCACCAAGCGGGTGCTCGACATGCTCGCGAAGCTTGCCCAGGACGAGCCCGAAAAATTCGCCTCGTTCTGGAAGGAGTTCGCGCCGGCGCTGAAGGAGGGCGTCGTACAGGACGCGGCCAACCGGTCTACGCTGCTCGCGCTGCTGCGTTTCGCCAGCACGCACGAGTCGACCGATGAGCCCACAGTGAGCCTGGCGCAATACGTGGCGCGGATGAAGCCCGGTCAGGAGCACATATACTACGTCGTCGCCGAGAACGTCCGGGCGGCGCGCCACAGCCCCTATATAGAGCGGCTCACCGAGCAGGGGCTGGAAGTGCTGCTGCTCGGGGAGCGCATCGACGAGTGGATGATGGGGCAGCTGGAGGCTTTCGAGGGCAAGCGTTTCAAGGACGTCGCGCGCGGCGACCTTGCCCTTGGCCCGCTCGAGAACGAGGCGGACCGCAATCGGCGCGAAGCTGCGCTCAAGGAAAGCAAGGGTCTGCTGAAGCGCGTCAAGGACGCCATCGGCGAGCGCATCACCGAGGTGCGCATCAGCACCCGGCTGAAGGACTCTCCGGCCTGTCTGGTTCGCGCGGAGAGCGACCTCGGCGCCGGGATGCGCAAGATTCTGGCCGCAGCGGGGCAAAAGGTGCCCGAGTCCAATCCGGCCCTGGAGCTCAATACCGATCATCCGCTGGTGAAGTATCTGGAGAAGCTCGGCGATACGGACCGCTTTCAGGCCCTTGCAGTGCTGCTGTACGAGCAGGCCGAGCTCGCCGAGGGGGGGGAGCTTGGCGATCCGGCCGAGTTCGTCCAGAGGCTCAACCGTCTGTTGGTGGAGCTTACCGCCGGACATGCCGCGTGAAGGTGCCGCGGCCGCAGCGCACGCTGCTGCCCGGACCGGCCGGGCAGCTCGAAGCGCTGGTGAGCGAGCCGCCGGACGGCACGTCTCCCGCCGGACATTTCGCCGTGGTGTGCCATCCGCATCCGCTCTACGGCGGAACGCTCGACAACAAGGTGGTCTATACCCTGGCGCGCGCCTTCGAGGAGTGCGGCGCCCCGACGATACGCTTCAATTTCCGAGGTGTTGGCTCGAGCGCGGGTGGTTACGACGGGGGTCGTGGCGAGACCGAGGACGCGCTCGCGGCAATCGCGTACGGACGTGCCCGCTGGAGCGGCGCGGGGCTGTGGTTGGCGGGCTTTTCCTTCGGGGGAGCGGTGGCCGTGCGCGCCGCCGCGCGCGCCGAACCGGGGAAGCTGGTGTTGGTCGCGCCCGGCGTCACCAAGATGGCGATGGACGGCGTGCCCTCACCGCGCTGTCCCTGGCTGCTCGTGCAGGGGGACGCCGATGAGGTGATCGAGCCGCAGGAGGTGCTGCAGTGGGCGCAGCGTCAGAGCGTGCCGGCCCTGATCCGCCGCTTCCCGGACGCGGGGCATTTCTTTCACGGACGATTGCACTCGCTGCGCGAAGCGGTGGTGCAGTTCATGTGCGCCTCGGACTGAAGCGCCGCCATCCCTGAGCGACGCCCGCTCCGCGCCGCAAAATGAACGGGGTTCGCTCCGCGAACCCCGTTGAGCGTCACGCTCGGCGCGTTCAGGAATTGACCATCGCCTTGAGGTTCTTCAGCGGCATCACGCGGACCTTCTTGCTGGCCGGCTTTGCCTTGAACATCATCTTCTCCCCGGTGAATGGGTTGATTCCCTCGCGTGCCTTCGTGGCCGGTTTCTTTACGACCTTCATCTTCAGCAACCCGGGCATGGTGAACAGACCATTGCTCCGCAGGCTCTTCTTGATCACGCCATTGAGCGAATCGAACACGCTGCCGACCTGCTTGCGCGAGAGCCCCGTGTCTTTGGAGATTTGAGTCAGGACTTCCGACTTGGTCGGAGCGCTACCCTTTTTCGCCATATTGCGCCACTCCTCGAATGAATGAACGTGCGCGCTGTTGTGCAGCCGCGCAATTACGAATCGCCGCGGAAAATAGCACATGGACACGCCTGCGCAACTGTTTTTTTTGCGCGCAGGCAAGCCGAAACGGCTTTTTTCCAAGGGTTTTTGCGCCCCTGTGGCGTCAGCCGCGGGGCAGGCTTGGGCACGGACCCGATCCGGTCGTCTCCGCCGCGTCTTTTTCGCACCGCCATACGGTGAAACGTCGGCCTTCGGCACGCCAAGTGCATGCCATGGGCGCCAGCCCTGCGGCGGCACGCCAACCCGTACGAGCAAACCGTCGCCGCTCACCTCTACGGATATTGTCGCGCGACGAGCGAGGCCGCATACGAATGCATCCCGACGACAGCTGCCGTGAATTTTCAACCAGTTCCGGATCTTGGCGTTGCCGGTTGATGTGTTGCGCATCGCGCGGTTCAGGTTCGCGACCGCGCCGGCCCTCAGTTTCGTAGCAGGATCAGCAGCGCCTCGATCACGATGCATGCCCAGAGGGGCGAGAGATCGATGCCGGCAATCGCCGGAATGATCCGCCGGAAGGGTCGCAGCGGTGGCTCGCACACCGAGGCCAGGACCGACTGGAACGGAGAATAGCCCCCGGGTGCGATGAAGCTCAGCAGGGCGTAGAGAATGATGGCAAAGAAGTACGTCTGCAGCAGCATCCGGACGATTTGCAGCGCCACCTCATGCAGCCACGCCAACGGGCCCACCGAGACGATACCCTCTAGCGCGAACACCACGGCCACCTCGATGGCGGCGACCAGAACCACCGCGACGACCGAAGCGGTATCCACTTTGCCAATGGGCGGCAACACGCGCCGCAACGGCAGGACCAGCGGATTGGTCAGCCGCACGATGGCCTGGCACAGCGGATTGCGGAAGTCCGCATGTGACAGCTGCAGAATCAATCGCGCCAGCACCGCGAACAGTGCCAGCGAGAGCAGCGTTTGAACGATGAAGATGATGGCGCTCATGGACGGGGTGCGTGCTGTGGGTCAGTCGGCATCGTACTGCTGGGCAAGCTCTCGGCTGCGCGCGGCGGCCGCCTCGACGGCGCGCTCCACGATTCCAGCCAGATCGGCCGCGGCGAACGCGCGCAGCGCCGCCTCGGTGGTGCCGCCCTTCGAGGTCACTTCCGCGCGCAGCTGCGGCAGATCCCCGCTGCCGGAGTGCGCCAGGAGACCTGCGCCGTAGAGTGTGGCGACACTCAGCCGATGAGCGGCGGGCGCCGGTAGCCCGAGTCGGCCGCCGGCCTCGGCCAGCAACTCCGCCAGCAGGAAGAAATACGCCGGGCCGCTGCCGGAGAGTGCCGTCACCACGTCCAGCCCCGCCTCGGTCTCGACGCGCACGACCTCCCCGACGGAGCCCATAATGTGCTCGATCAGATCGACCTGGGCGGCGGCCACATCCGTCGGGGCGTACAGCCCGCTCACCCCCGCGCCCACCAGCGCCGGGCGGTTGGGCATGGCGCGTATGACCGGTATCCGGTCGCCGCACCAGGCGCGCAATGCGGCGATGCGCACGCCGGCGGCGACCGAGAGCACGACGGGTCGAGCGCGCGCGAACTCGGGCGCCAGCGGCTTCAGCACCGCCGCGACATCCTGTGGTTTGACGGCGACGACCACGACATTCGCGTCCCGCACGGCGGTAATGTTGTCAGCGGTTGCCGCCACGCCGAATTCGCGCTCGAGTGCCTGACGCGCCTGCGCCGAAGGCTCGCCCACGCGGATTCGCTCAGGCCGCGTGCCCTGGCGCAGCAACCCTCCGATCAGGGCGCGGCCCATGTTGCCGGAGCCGAGCACCGCCAGATCCAGATGACTCATGGGTTGGGCATTGTAGCCGCTGACCCGCGCGTGCGCTGGGTTCATGCGCGCGCAGGGCGCGGCCCGAACAGGGCCGAGCCGATGCGCACCAGGGTCGCACCCTCGAGAATGGCGCTCTCGAAATCAGCGCTCATTCCCATCGAGAGCGTGTCCAGCCGCCCGCCTTGCTCGTTCAACGTGTCGCGCAGCGCCCGCAGTCGTGCGAACCAGGCTCGCTGACGCGCCGGATCCGACTCCGCCGGGGGCAGGCACATGAGGCCCCGCAGGCGCAGCCGCGGCAGCGTCGCCACCGCGCGGGCGAGCTCGCCCAGTTCGGAGGGCGGCACGCCGCCCTTGCTGGCTTCCTCGGCGAGATTGACTTGGATGCACACCTGGAGGGGCGGGGCATGGAACGGCCGCTGCGCCGAGAGCCGCTCGGCGATGTGCAGCCGGTCCAATCCATGGACCCACTGGAAGCGCTCGGCGATGATGCGGGTCTTATTGGCCTGCAGCCGCCCGACGAAGTGCCAGCTGAGCGGCAGTGCCGCGAGCGCGTCGAGCTTGCCCACGGCCTCGTTGAGGTAGCTCTCACCGAAGTCGTGTACCTCCAGGGAGACAAGTGCGCGCAGCATGTCAACCGGCTGAGCCTTGGACACGGCCAGAAGTGTGATCTCGGACACAGAACGATTCGCGCGGGCCGCAGCCGCGGCGATCCGCTCACGCACCGCGCGCAGGCGCAGCGGTAAATTCTGCGAAGCCCGTAACATATAGCCCGCCGAACCTCTCCGTTATACTCCGCCGGACGGCCAGGCGCCGGCTGCGCCGCAATCGCCGCCGATCGGAGTCCCGATGGTCGATATCGCGCAACTACTGGCTTTCGCCGTCAAGAACAACGCCTCGGACCTGCACCTGTCCGCCGGTGTGCCGCCCATGATCCGCGTAGACGGTGACATGAAGCGCATCAATATGCCGCCGCTGGCGCACAAGGAAGTGCACAGCATGGTGTATGACATCATGAACGACAAGCAGCGCAAGGCGTTCGAGGAGTTCTTCGAGACTGATTTCTCCTTCGAGATTCCGAAACTGGCGCGCTTTCGCGTCAACGCGTTCAACCAGAACCGCGGCGCCGGCGCGGTTTTCCGTACGATTCCCTCGGGCATCCAGTCACTCGACGAGCTCAATGCGCCAAAGATCTTCCGCGACCTGTGCATGCTGCCGCGCGGCCTGGTGCTGGTGACCGGTCCGACCGGCTCGGGCAAGTCGACGACGCTCGCCGCGATGGTCGATCACTGCAACGACAACCGTCCGGACCACATCATCACCATCGAGGATCCGATCGAGTTCGTGCACGAATCGAAGCGTTGCCTGGTCAATCAGCGCGAGGTCCACCGCGATACGTTGGGCTTCAGCGAGGCGCTGCGCTCGGCGCTGCGCGAGGACCCGGACGTGGTGCTGGTCGGGGAAATGCGCGACCTGGAAACCATCCGGCTCGCGCTGACGGCGGCCGAGACCGGCCACCTGGTGTTCGGCACGCTGCACACCAGCTCGGCGGCCAAGACCATCGACCGCGTGGTGGACGTGTTCCCGGCGGCCGAGAAGGACATGGTGCGCTCGATGCTCTCTGAATCGCTTCGGGCGGTGATCTCGCAGACATTGCTGAAGCGCATCGGCGGGGGACGCATCGCCGCGCACGAGATCATGATCGGGACTCCGGCAATCCGCAATCTGATCCGCGAAGGCAAGATCGCCCAGATGTACTCGGCGATCCAGACCGGCCAGGCTCAGGGCATGCAGACCCTGGACCAGTGTCTGGCCGAGCTGCTGTCCAAGGGGCTGGTCAGCAAGGAAGAAGCGCGCTTCAAGGCGCAGAATAAGGATAGTCTGTGATGCCGTCGATCCGGCGGCCGCGGAGCCGGCGCCGCTGGTGTGAACGGCCCAGAGTCGGCTAGTCTCGCAGGGGGAAGTTCCATGGACCGTGATCAAGCCATCAAGCTCATTCACGATCTGCTGCGGCGGATGATCGAGAAGAAGGCCTCGGATCTATTCCTGACCGCGGGCTTTCCGCCCGCGCTGAAGGTCGACGGAGAGGTGCGGCCGCAGAGCGAGCGGGTCCTCACCGGCGAACAGTCGGCGACTCTGGTCCGCTCGCTGATGAACGATCGGCAGACGCGCGAGTTCGACGCGACCAAGGAATGCAATTTCGCGATCGCCCCGGCGGGCATCGGCCGGTTCCGCGTCAGCGCCTTCGTGCAGCAGAGCGCGGTCGGCTGCGTCATCCGCATGATCAATTCCAAGATCCCGACCTTCGAGGACCTCGATCTGCCGCCGATACTCAAGGAGCTGTCGCTCTCCAAGCGCGGCCTCGTCGTGGTGGTCGGGGGCACCGGCTCGGGCAAATCGACCACCCTCGCCGCCATGGTCGGCTACCGCAACCAGAAGACCCGCGGGCACATCGTGACGGTGGAGGACCCGGTCGAGTTCATTCACCAGCACCAAGGCTGCGTCGTCACGCATCGCGATATCGGCGTCGACACCGAATCGTGGGAGGTGGCGCTGAAGAACGTGCTGCGCCAGGCGCCGGACGTGATTTACATCGGCGAGATCCGCGACCGCCAGACCATGGAATTCGCCGTGCAGTTCGCCGAGACCGGCCATCTGGTGTTCTCCACTCTGCACGCCAACAACGCCAACCAGGCTCTCGACCGGATCATCAATTTCTTCCCCGACGAGCGGCGTGAGCAGGTGTTGATGGACCTGTCGTTGAACATCCGCGCGTTCATTTCGCAGCGGCTGGTGCCGCGCGAGGGCGCGTCCGGGCGCATCGCCGCGATGGAAATCATGCTCAACTCGCCGCTGATTCAGGATCTGATCTTCAAGGGCGAAGTGGTCAAGATACGCGACGTCATGGCGCGCTCGAACCGACTCGGCATGAAGACCTTCGATCAATCGCTGTTCGAGCTGTACGAGTCCGGATTCATCTCATACGAGGACGCGCTGCGCAACGCCGACTCGAAGAACGAGCTCAGGTTGCGGGTGAAGCTCGAAGGCCATCGACAGAGCCCGACGATCGACGACGGGAGTCTCACGATCATGGGTGATGAAGAGGGCGGCAAGTCGTGACCGAAGCAACCGCGGGCGCAGGAGAGTCCCCGCCGGCGGCCGAAACCGCGACGGCTGGAGCGACGCCGCAGATCAAAGCCCAGCCGCTGTTCAAGCTCATGGTCGATCGCAAGGCGTCCGACCTGTTCTTCACCAGCAACGCGCCCATCAAGATCAAGATCGAGGGTCAGATCTACCCGATCAACAAGCAGGTGCTGACGCCGCAGATGGTGCGCCAGGCGGCCCTGGCGCTGATGACTGGCGAGCAGCGCGAGCAATTTGCGCGCGAGCTGGAGCTGGATTTCGCCGTCTCCGAGCCCGGCCTCGGCCGCTTCCGCGTCAACGTGTTCATGCAGCGTGGTTTCCCAGCGGTGGTGTTGCGCTACATCACCGCCGAGATGCCCCGCCTCGAGACCCTGGGCGTTCCCGACGCGGCGGGCGATCTGGTGCTGCACAAGCGCGGCCTGGTGCTCGTGGTCGGCGCGGCCGGCTCGGGCAAATCGACCACGCTCGCGGCCATGATCAATCTGCGCAACGAGACGTGCTCGGATCACATCCTGACCATCGAGGATCCGATAGAATTCCTGCATACCAACAAGCGCTCGATCGTCAATCAGCGCGAAGTGGGGCTGGATACCAGGTCGTTCGCGCACGCGCTGCGGGGCGCGCTGCGCGCCGCGCCCGATGTGATACTGGTCGGGGAAATCCGCGACCGCGAGAGCATGGAGGCGGCGATCCACCTCGGCGGCACCGGGCATCTGGTGCTCGCGACCCTGCATGCCAACAATTGCGCGCAGACCCTGGATCGGATCATCAACATGTTCCCGCCCGAGCAGCATGCGCAGATCTTCCTGGATCTTTCGCAATACCTGCGCGGCATCCTGTCGCAAAGGTTGGTGATGGGCAAGGACGGGCGGCGTGTGGCGGCCGTCGAGGTGCTGCTCAATACGCCGCATATCTCCGATCGGATCAACAAGGGCGACATCGTCGGGGTGAAGGAGGCGCTCGCGGCCAGCGCCGAGCAGGGCATCCAGAGCTTCGACACGGCGTTGCTCGAGCTTTATCGACAGGGCAAGGTCGAGCTGGCCGATGCGCTCGCCAACGCCGATTCGCGCGCCAATCTCGAGGCGAAGATCAACTTTGGGTGAGACCGCCGCGGCCCTCTCAAAACACCTTCAGAGCATCGAACACCGGGCCGTCCACGCACACGCGCTTCATGGCATCGCCTTCAGCGGTGCGCACCCGCACGGTGCAGCCGGCGCAGCCGCCGACTCCGCAGGCCATGAATTCCTCGAGCGAGACCTGACAGGGTACGCCATGGCGGCGGGCCAACTGAGCCGCCGCCGCCAGCATGGGGGTCGGCCCGCAGGCGAACAACTCCACCTCGGCCAGCGCCTGCGGCGCGAGTGTCGCGAGCCATTGCCCGGCGAGCTCGGTCACGTAGCCGTCGAAGCAACCCGGCAGACCCGCGCGGCTCGCCAGCCGGCTGGGAATGCCCCAATCCTCGAGCAGCGGCAGGCACGCGCTGGCCTGCGCGGGCAGCCCCGCCACCGGAATCGCCGCTGGGCGCGGATGAAACGGGAAGGGGATCTCCGAGCCCATCAGCACCAGCGGGCGGTACTGGTCCTCGGGCCGCTCCTGAAAGCGTTCGGCGAGAAAGATCATGGGCGGGATCCCGACGCCGCCGCCGATCAACACCGCGCGCGGGCGCTCGGGATGCGGCATGAACGGCGTGCCGATCGGGCCGATGACACTCACGACGTCGCCCCGTTTGCGCGCGGCAAGCGCCTGCAGGCCCGGACCGACAATCTTGTACAGCAGGTCGATCCAGCCGGCTCGGGCATCGGCGCGCATGATCGACAGCGGCCGGCGCAGCGGAATGGCGGGATCGCAGGTCAGATGGACGAAGCTGCCCGGCTGCGCGTGCGCCGCGCAGGCCGGCGCCGCGAGGCGCAGCACGAACTGTTGCGCCTCGAAGGACGTGTGGCTGAGGACCCGGGCGTCTTCCAGATGCAGCGTGCCGCGCATGCCGGGCGTCATCCTGCGCTCCTCCAGGCGAGTACCTCGCTCAGTACGGCCATGCGCACGGCGACGCCGTTGCGCACCTGGTCCCGGATGACCGATTGGGGGCCATCGGCCACTTCCGACGCGATCTCGATGCCGCGGTTCATGGGCTGCGGATGCATGACGATCGCATCCGGTCGGGCCAGCGCCAGTCGCTCGGGCGTCAGTCCATAGCTGGTGTAGTAATGATCCGCATCCGGGAGGTCCGCCTGCGCCATGCGCTCGGTCTGAATGCGCAGCATCATCACTACGTCAACATCCTTCAGGCCGCTCTCGAGCGCGGTATGGCGCGCGCAGCCGGAAAATTCCCCGGGCTCGGGCATCAGCGGCGGAGGCGCCACGATGCGCAGGTCCGCCACCCCGAGAGCGCGGAAGACGTGGAAGGCCGAGCGCGCCACCCGCGAGTGGCGGATGTCGCCGACGACGGCGATGCTCAGCGTCTCGAAGCTCGGCTTGTGTTGGCGGATGGTCAGCGCGTCGAGCAAACCCTGAGTCGGGTGCGATACGTGCGCCTCTCCGGCCGACAACACACTCACATGCGGGGCGACGTGCGCCGCGACCGTGCTCGGCACCCCCGGCTCGGCATCGCGGATCACCAGCGCATCGATGTGCAGCGACTGCAGAGTGAACACGGTATCGAGCATGCTCTCGCCCTTGACGCGCGAGGACAGCTGGACTTCCAGATTCACCACGTCCGCCCCAAGGCGTTTCGCGGCAAGCTCGAACGAGACGCGGGTGCGCGTCGAGGGCTCGGTGAACAGGTTCGCGACGGTGCAGCCGGCAAGGGCGCGGCTGACCGGCGCGCGCGCGCCGAGCGGACGCGCCAGGCTCTGGGCGTGATCGAGCAGCCGCTCGAGCAACGGCCGCGGCAGATTCTCGAGCGTGATGAGGTGGCGCAGCGAGCCGTCGGCGCGCTGTTGTTCGTTCATGCGGCCTCCGGCGCGCCGGTGTGGGCCGTGCAGATCGGAGGTGCGCCGCGACCGGCCGGGATGGTCGTGATCATTGCAGTTCTTCTCCAGGCTCTCCAGACAGCCACCGCTCCAGGATCACCGCGGCGGCGGCACTGTCGATGTGCTCGCGCCGCATGCGCCGCCGCTCGCCTCGCGCGCGCTGCCCCTTGAGCGCCGCACTCGCCTCGAGGGAGGAGAAGCGCTCATCGATCAGGCTGACCGGCAGCGCGAAGCGGCGGCGCAACTCGCTTGCGAAACGCCGCGCGCTCGGCATCAATGCGCCCGCGGTGCCGTCGGTATTATACGGGGCGCCGACCACCAGCCGGCCGGGACTGAACGCGCGCACCTCACGTTCGATCGACTCCCAATCGGGCTCGCCTGCGCGAGCGGCGGTCGCCGGGCGCGGCGCGGCCGTCCTCGTCAGGGTGTCTCCAATGGCAATGCCGATGCGTTGGAGTCCGAAGTCGAAGGCGAGAATGCGCTGGACCGGCTCAGGCATGCCCGGCGGTGAGGCTCAGCTGGCCGACTTCCACTCCGAGCAGCTGCCATGCGCCGCTCCAGCGCTCGCTGAACGGCAGATCGAAAACCACCCGGGCATCGACGGGGACCGAAATCCACGCGTTCTCGAGGATCTCCCGCTCGAGCTGGCCGGCCTCCCAGCCGGCGTAGCCCAAGGCGATGAACGCGTCCGCCGGTCCTTCTCCGCGGGCCATGGCCGCCAGCACGTCGCGCGAAGTCGTCACCTGGATGGTGTCCGATACCTTGTGGGTGTGGTCCCACTGACCGCCCGGACGATGCAGCACGAAGCCCCGGTCGGTGTGAACCGGACCGCCGCGCAGCACGGGTTGCTCCGCGATGATCTCGCTCGAGGGCGTGATCTGCATTTGCGAGAGCACGTCCGAGAGACGCATCGGCATCGGCTTGTTGAGAACGATGCCGAGGGCGCCGCGATCGGTATGCTCACAGATCAACGCCACCGTCTGCATGAAGTTCGGATCGCTCAGCGAGGGCATCGCGATCAGCAGATGATTGGTGAGGCTGGCAAAGTCGGACGGGCCGGGGCCGCTCTCGCCCGCCCTTTCTTGCTCCGTCTCTTCCGGAGACTCGACCGCAGTCTCGGCGGTGTCGTCCGGTTTGCCGCTATGTTCGCCCATGGGCTCCAGTATGGGGATCGGCGCGGCGCGCCTCAAGGCGCGGTGACCGATCCTCGGACCCGTCCGCCCTGGAATTGCCATTCATACGTGAATCGCAGCACGCGGTAGCGGCGCGCCAGCTTCGGCGGGAAGGGATCGAAGGGGCTCGCCATCCGCAAAATTGCGAGCGCAGCGTGGTCCAGCGCGGGATCGCCGCTGGAGCGGCGGATCTGCGCGTCCACCAGGCGCCCATCGGACGCGACCGCCACTTCGATGATCGGCGCGGTGTGTGGTGCCGCCTCGCGTGCGGCGGCCGGGAAATTCAGGGTTCCGATCCGCTCGACCTTGCGCCGCCAGGCCACCAGGTAGGGGGCCACGAGCGATGAGCGGGTGTCCGGGCTGACCCACAACTGTCGCCGCGGGCCCTGCAGGCGGGCGGGGCGGCTGGCGCGCGCGCCCAAGGCACCGCCCCCGCCCGGCGCAAGCACTCCGGCAAGCGTTCCCGGCGAGCTGCTGATGCGGTAGGTAACCCGGGTGCTCCAGCCGGTGGTGGTCAACACTTGCTCCGCGCCGCCCCGCGCCGGCCGGCCCGGCGGCGCGGCGGCATCGTGTGCGCTCCGGTGGCCGGGCGGCAGAGCAGGCCGCAGCGCCGGCACGCTCGGCTGCACGGCGCGGCGTGTATTGCCGGCCCCCAGCTGCGTGCGCTGCGCAAGGTAGGTGGCCGTGGCATTGCGCTTGGCCGGCGGCAGCCGGTCCGATACCAAGAGCACGCGCAAGCCGGGCGCGCCGCGCCCGCCGGACAGCGGCGTCTTGAAGGTGATGCCGAGAATCAGCAGCCCATGCAGCAGCGTCGCCACGAACAGCATCGCCAGCAGGCGGTCTCGCGAGGCCCGGCCCGCCCGGATCGATGCACCGTCCGCGGTCATCGATCGCCGCTCAGGCCAACGGCGCCGATGCGCCGGCGAGCCGCCGCTCGATGGCCTGCATCAGGCGCTCGCCTATGCCGATGGGGTGCTGCTTCTCGATCTCGCGGATGCCTGTGGGGCTGGTCACGTTGATCTCTGTGACATGACCGCCGATCACGTCGAGCCCGACGAACAGCATTCCCTGGGCTGCGAGCGCCGGGCCGATCTGCCCGGCGAGCCAGCGCTCCCGCTCGCTCAACGCCCGGACCTGCGCCCGTGCGCCCGCGGCGAGATTGCCGCGATTGTCGTGCGGCAGGGGGATGCGCGCGAGCGCATAAGGGAGGGGTTCTCCGTCGATCAGCAGCACTCGCGTGTCGCCGTCGGTGGCGATCTCGGGCAGATAGCGCTGCACGATCGCGAAGCGCTGTCCATAGTCGGTGAGCGTCTCGAACACCACGCCCATGTTCTTGTCATGCTGCTCGAGCACGAAGATCGAGCGCCCACCCATGCCGTGCAGCGGCTTGCAGACGATCTTGCCGTGCTCGCGCAGGAATGCGGCCATATCGGCCATGTCGCGCGTGATCAGGGTTGGCGCGCAGCACTCGGGGAACCAGGCGGTGTAGACCTTTTCGTTCATGTCCCGCAGGCCGCGCGGGCGATTCACCACCCGAGCGCCCGCGAGCTCCGCCCGCTCCAGGATGTACGTCGTATAGATGTACTCGGTGTCGAAGGGCGGGTCTTTCCTCATCAGGATGCAATCGAGCCGTCCCAAGGGGGTCGCGGCCGACTCGCCGAGCTCGAACCAGCCGGCCGGATCGGCCTTGACCCGCAGCGGACGGGTCCGGCCCCAGGCGACTCCGTCCCGCAGCCACAAGTCCCGCTGCTCGAGATAAACGAGCGACCAGCCGCGTGCCTGGGCGGCAAGCAGCATGGCCAGCGTCGAGTCCTTGGCGTAGTGGATAGCGTGAATCGGGTCCATGATCACGCCCAGACGAACGGTCGACATGGGAGGATGATGCCAGGAGCGCTCGTGCCTGTCTGGGGGCGGCTCGCTTGCGATCGACATACGAAAACCGTGACGTAGACGGCATGGCGAGGGTTCTTCCGATATGTTAAAAGAAAATCTGCATAAGTTCTCGGGGTCTGCGGCCCCAATGGCGCCGGTTCGGGAATTGCGTGTACGCTCGGGCCCCTGGGGCGGAGACCGTCATCGTGGCGGCCGTCCGAGCCTCCGTCGACTGCAATGAGGAGTTGCGTGGCCGTGAACGCCAGCAACACGAAACTCCAGGGCCTGAAGGTCCTGGTGATCGATGACAGCAAAACGATACGCCGTACGGCCGAGACGCTTCTCGCCAAAGAAGGTTGCGAGGTGTATACGGCTATCGACGGCTTCGATGCGCTTTCGAAGATCGCCGATCATCAGCCGGATATCGTCTTCGTCGACATCATGATGCCGCGGCTCGACGGGTATCAGACCTGTTCGCTGATCAAGCACAACAAGGTGTTCCGCTCCATTCCCGTCATCATGCTGTCGTCCAAGGACGGCCTTTTCGACCGTGCGCGGGGCCGGATCGTCGGATCCGAGCATTACCTGACCAAGCCCTTCACCAAGGACGAGCTCCTCAGCGCGATTGAAACGCATATCGGGAGATGATGGTCATGGCGCTGATCCTCATCGTCGACGATTCGCCCACGGAGGTGCATGTGATGCAGACGGCGCTCCAGAAGCACGGTTATCGCACCGCCGCCGCCGCCGACGGGGCCGAAGGCGTACGGCTCGCGCGCGAGATGAGCCCCGACCTCATCTTCATGGATATCGTCATGCCGGGCATGAACGGCTATCAGGCGACGCGGGCGCTGGTCAATGATCCCCGCACGCGCCAGATTCCAATCATCATGGTGACCTCCAAGGGGCAGGAGACCGATCGGATCTGGGGCCTGCGCCAGGGCGCGGTCGACTACATGGTCAAGCCGGTGTCTCCGGACCAGCTGGTCGCCAAAGCGCGCTCGACGCTCGCGAGCTGAGCCCCTCCCGATGGAAACCCAGGTCTCGCGACTGACCGACAACTCCCAGGCGCACTTGCGGCATGAGTGACACGCAGCCGCTCAACGCGCTTCGCGACCGGCCCTTCGAGCTGCTCTGCGAGCTCGAGCGTCGAGCCCGGTCGGTCTCCGCGCAATCGAGCCAGGAAGGCGCGCCGCAGCGCGAGTGGGTCGGCGTCGCTTTGCGCATGGCCGGCGATCTGTACCTGGTGGCGCGCGAGGAGACGCGCGAGGTTCTGGGCGTGCCGGCGGGCATGACCCGAGTCCCCGGTGCCAAACCCTGGATCAAAGGGCTCGCCAACGTGCGCGGACAGCTTCTGCCGATCATCGATCTGCGCCAGTTCGTCGGCAGCGGCGCCACGCCGATGGGGCGCACGACGCGGGTGGTGGCGGTGAACCATCGGGAGATTCCCGCCGGGCTGCTCGTCGACGAGGTGCTCGGCTTCCGCCGTTTCGCCGAGAGCGAGTTCTGCGCCGAGGCGCCTCCGACCATGGCCCGCTGCGAGCACTACTTGGCCGGATCGTTCCGGCGCTCGGGCGAGCAATGGCCGGTGCTCAGCCTGCGCTCGCTGCTGGAAAGCGCGGCATTCGCGGAAGCGGCGGCATGAACGCTCGCACGGCGAGCGCCGGACAGTCGCGCGCACTCACCGGACTGTTGACCGGCAGCGCGGTCTTGATCCTTCTCGGCGCAGTGGCTGCCTATTTCGCCGGCGCCGGCGCCGGCTCGGCGCTGGCGCGCCTCGGACCACTGGTGTTGGCCGTGGCGGCGGCGGCGCTGCTGGCGGCGGCCATCGTGCTTGCCGGCCGCATCGACAAGAAGGTTCAGGATCAGCGCTTCGCCGCCGAGACCCAGCGCAAGGAGAACGACCGCAATCAACAGGCCATCCTGCGGCTGCTCGATGAGCTTTCGAGCCTCGCCGACGGCGATCTCACCGTTCAGGCGACGGTCACCGAGGAGATCACCGGCGCGATCGCCGACTCGATCAATTACGCGGTCGATGCGCTGCGCGGCCTGGTCACCACCATCAACCACTCGGCGATCCAGCTCGACAGCGCCGCTCGCCAGACCCAGGCGCTTTCGCAGCATCTCGCCAAGGCGAGCAGCGCCCAGTCCAAGCAGATCGCCTCGGCGACCGAGTCGGCCTCCGGCATGGCGAACTCGGTGGCCGAAGTCTCGGGCAATGCGGAACGGGCCGCCGACGTGGCCCGCCACTCGGTGGAGATCGCCCACAAAGGGGGCGATGCGGTGCGGCGGACCATCGACGGAATGAACGCGATCCGCGAGACGATCCAGGAGACCTCCAAGCGCATCAAGCGCCTCGGAGAGAGCTCGCAGGAGATCGGCAACATCGTCGAGCTGATCAACGACATCGCCGAGCAGACGAACATACTGGCGCTGAATGCCTCGATTCAGGCGTCCATGGCCGGGGAGGCGGGTCGCGGCTTCGCGGTGGTCGCCGACGAGGTGCAGCGGCTGGCCGAGCGCGCCGCCAATGCCACCAAGCAGATCGAGGTCCTGGTCCGAACCATTCAGACGGACACCAACGAAGCGGTGGTGTCGATGGAACGTAGCACCACCGACGTGGTGGGCGGCGCCCTGCTGGCGGAGAACGCCGGCGCGGCCCTCGATGAGATCGAGCAGGTGTCGAATCAGATCGCCAGCCTCGTGCAGAACATCTCCGGCAGCGCACGCGCCCAGGCGAGCGGCGCCCAGAATATCGCGCGCAACATGCAGGTCCTGAGGGAGATCAGCGTGCAGACCGCGGAATCGACCAATGCCACCTCTGCCGCGATCGCGCAGTTGGCCGAGCTGTCGGCGGGCTTGCGACGCGCGGCGGCCGGGTTCCGCTTGCCCGGCGGCCCGTCCCCGGGCGCAACGGGCGCATACAAGCGCCCGCAGGCCGGCACGACGGCCGCGCCCGCCCCGCCCATCACCGCCGCCGGCGGCAGTTGAGTCCGTCGTCCGGAGCCCGTTGATGTCCGAAGTCGCTTCCCAGACGCTCGAGGTGGTCGGGCACGAGCTCGCGCAGACGCTGAGCGAGGCTCGCGCGGCCATCGAGAGCTATCTCGAGCAGCCGGACAACGTGACGCTGCTCGAGCGCTGCAAGCACGAGCTGCATCAGGCCCAAGGTGTATTGCGGGTTCTGGAGATCTACGGCGCGGCTCTGCTTGCCGAGGAAATGGAGCTGGTGGCCGACTACCTGCTCGCCACCGTCACCGAGCGCAAGGGCCAGGCCGAGAGTCTCGACGCGCTGCTGCGCGCGCTGGTGCAGCTGCCGGGCTATCTCGAGCGAGTGCTCGGCGGTGGGCGCGACATTGCGCTGGTGCTGCTGCCGTTGCTGAACGACCTGCGGGCCGTGCGCGGTAGCGCACTGCTCTCGGAAGGCACGCTGCTGCTGCTGAATCTCAAATCGGACAAGCAGGCGCAGCCGCGTGCCGCCTCGCCCGGGGAGCCGCAGATCGGTATCGAGCAGTGGTGCCGCCGGCTGCGCGCGCAGTTGCAAACGGGCATGATCGGCTGGATCCGCGGCGAGCGCGTCGAGCAGAATCTCGCGGCGATCGCCGGTGTGGCCGAGAAGCTCGAGCAGTCGGCCTCACGCCAACCCGTTTTCCAACTCTGGTGGGTGATCGGGGCGATGATCGAGGCGCTGCGCGAGGGCGGGCTCGAGAGCGGCGTGTCGGTCAAGCGGCTGCTGGGGCTGGCCGACCGCGAGATGCGGCGGCTCTACCAGTTGGGAGAGACCCGCTACTGCCAGAGCCCACCGGTCGATCTGCTGAACAACCTTCTGTATTACGTCGGCCGCTCCACCAGCAACGGCGTGCGTGTCTCGGCCGTGCGCACCTCGTTCCGGCTCGCCGAGCTGCTGCCGGTCGACGAGAGCATCGAGCAGGAGCGTGAGAGCCTTTCGGCGCCGAACGTCAAGCTCATGCAAACCGTCGCGGTGGCGATACGCGAGGATCTCGCCAAGGTCAAGGAGGTGCTCGAGCAGTTCGTGCGCCGCGGCGTGAGCCAGGGCGAGGAGTTGCGCCCGCAGGTGGCGCTGCTGCGCAAGATCGGCGACACCCTTGGCGTGTTGGGACTGGGCGCACAGCGCGCGGCCGTGCAGGCGCAGACCGACAGACTCGAGCGCATCCTTGCCGGCACCGAGCCGGCCGACGAAGCGGCGCTCGTGGAAATCGCCGCCGCGCTGATCGCGGTGGAGGACCGGCTGGACGACAGCCTGGTCGGCATGATCAGACCGGCCGCCGGCGGCGAGGCGAACCAGCAGGGCGAGGATCGCGAATTCCAGCAGGTGCAGGCCGCGGTGCTGCGCGAGTGCATTCAGAACCTGGCGTGGATCAAGGAGGCGGTCACCCAGAGCCTCGGCGGCAAGCCGGACGCCGCGGCGCTCGACAGCTGGCAGGGCCTGGTGACCGGACTGAAGGCGGCGCTGCTGATGCTGGGCAAGACCCGGGCGGTGGAAGTCGTCGAGGGCATTGCCACGCAGCTGCGCCGGATCATGCGTCCCGATGCGCAGCCGTCACCGCCTGGCTGGCTCGATCGGCTGGCCGACGCCATCGTCAGCCTCGAGTACTACATGGAGACGCTGCAGGCCGGCCGCAGCGATCCCTGGTACATGCTGGACAACGCTCACTCGTGCCTGCAGGTGCTCGAACGAGCGCCGCCGGAATTGCCGCTCGCGCCGATCGAGCCGTCGGCTTTCGCCAAGACCGTGTTGATGACCCCAGCGGGCGATGGGCACCTGTCGGGCACCTACCCGGATCTGGGAATGCCTCCCGCGCCGCCGTCGCTGTCCGCGACCGGCAAGCTGACCGCGCTCGCCGAGAACGCCAACTCGGAGCTGATCGCGCTGTTCGTGGAAGAGGCTCGCGAAGAGCTCGCTCGGATCCGACGGCACTTTCCGCTCTGGGATCAGAATCCGCTGGACCGCGATGCGCTCGAGATCGTGCGCCGCTCGTTCCACACCCTCAAGGGTAGCGGCCGCATGGTCGGCGCGCGCGAGCTCGGCGAGCTCGCCTGGTCGGTCGAGAGTCTTCTCAACCGGCTGCTCGACAACACGCTGACGCGCAGCCCGGCCATTCTCGAGGAGCTCCGCCAGGCGATCGCGGCGCTTCCGCAGCTGATCGAGCAGTTGGAGTCCGGCCGGCCAGCGGTCACCGACGTCGCGGGCATCACGGCTACGGCGCACGCCATCGCCGCTGGCCGCGAGCCGCGCGAGCCCGCCGCGCCGCGGGATGAGCCGCGCAGCGCGGAGCGGCCCGCCGGAGACGGCGGCCTCCGGGAGCGTTCCGCGGCGGTCTCAGGCATGGTCTCGCCGCGGCAGGCCCCACCGCCTCTCGACGAAGGTCTGCGCGAGATCTACGCGCGCGAGACGGAAACGCACGTGGCCGCTATTCGCGGCTACCTCAGGGGCGAAGCCAGCGCGCCGGAGCCGCACGCGCTGCCCGAGGAGGTTTATCGCGCCTGCCATACGCTGGTCGGCAGCTCGAAAGCGGCGCAAGCGCGCCACGGCGTGCGGCTCGCCGAGCCGCTGGACCACTGGATCCGGCGCGTCTATGCGCACGGCGCCGGCCTGAGCAACTCAGATCTGACGCTGCTGGCCGACTGCATGACGGCAATGGAGTCGGTCGCGGAGCACATGGAGGAGCCCACGGGCTACTTCGCCAGTCACCAGATGCTGGTCAAGCGGCTCGCCGAGGCGGAACAGGCGCTGGATCGGCGCATCGCCGCCGCCGAGCAGGCGGCCGCCCGAGCGGCGGTTGCCGAGCCGGCCGAAGGCGCGCGGGAAAGTGCGCCGTCCGCCGGCCCGCTGTCATCGGACGCGATCGCTCGCGAACCGCCCGCCGCGAACGTGGACGCAGCGAAGGGCAGGGATGTTTCCGAAAGGGCCGCGGCAAGCACGCCTGCGTCGGACACGGCCGCATCTGCGGCAGACTACGATCCGGAAGTGGCCGCGGTCTTCTCCGAGGAGGCCCTCGAGCTGATCGAAGGGTCCGAGCGCACACTCGAGCAGTGGCGGGCGAGTCCGAACAGCACCGAGGGCGCGATCGAGCTCAAGCGCGCTCTCCATACGCTCAAGGGCGGTGCGCGCATGGCCGGTATTCTGGCGATGGGCGACCTGTCGCACGAGCTCGAGACGCTGGTGGGTCAGGCCGAGGACGGCTCGCTCCTCGCCAGTGAAGGCGTGTTCGATGTCATTCAGGCCAGCCTCGATCAGCTGGCCGGCATGCGCGAGGCGGTGGTCAATGGGCAGGGCGTTTCGCCGGCGCGTGCGCTGATCGCGCGCATCCGGGCCATGACGCAGCCGGGTGGGACCCGGGCTGAACCTTCAGAAGCCGCCCAGAGCGCGCCCGTGCCGCAACCGCAGTCCGTGGAACCCCTCGAGACCGTCGAGTCCGAGCCGCAACCCGTGGAGGCAGGACCGCTCGAGCCGCCCGTTCTGGCGCCGGCCGCGGCGCCGCCGCAATTGTTCGAGCCGCTGGAGTCGTTTGCAACGGAGGAGCCCGCGCCGCTCGAGCCGGACACGTTTCCGGTGCTGCGACCGGTCGAAGCCGGCGCCGCGATCCAGGCGGCGAACGAGCCGCTGCCAGCCCTGCCGTCCGAGCCGCTCGTGGCGCCTTCGCCGGTGCCGCCGGGGCGTGAGCCGGTTGCGCCGGCGGAGCGGCAGGAGATGGCGCGAGTCGACGCCGAACTGCTCGACAAGCTGCTCAACGTCGCCGGCGAGGCGAGCATCGCCCGCTCGCGCCTGGAGCAGCAGATCAGCTCCATCGACTTCAATCTCGGGGAGCTGTCGCGCACCGTGACGCGCCTGAAGGAGCAACTGCGCAGCCTCGAGATCGAAACCGAGGCGCAGATCCTGCATCGCCACGACCCGGAAGCCACCCACCGCTCCGATTTCGATCCGCTCGAGCTCGACCGCTACTCCTCCATTCAACAGTTTTCGCGGGCGCTCGCCGAAACAGCCAATGACGTGGCGAGCCTGCAGCAGTTGCTCGAGAACCTGGCCAAGGACGGACAGACGCTCCTGCAGCAGCAGGCGCGCACCATGACCGAGCTGCAGAACGGCCTGATGCGCACCCGCATGGTTCCGTTCCAACAGCACGTACAGCGGCTGTCGCGCATCGTGCGCCAGGCGGCCGCCGACACCGGCAAGCGCGCCGAGCTCGTCGTCGAGGGCGCCGCCGGCGAGCTCGACCGGCAGGTGCTCGAGCACATGTTGCCGCCCTTCGAGCACATGCTGCGCAACGCGGTGGTGCACGGCATCGAGTCGCCCGAGGAACGTACCCGTGCGGGGAAGCCACCCGCCGGACGGATCAGTCTGCAGCTGCGGCGCGAAGGCGCCCAGGTGGTGGTGCGTCTCAGTGACGACGGCGCGGGCATGAACCTCGAGGCGATCCGCGCCAAGGGCCGTGCGCTGGGGTTGATCTCGACCGGATCGGTGAGCGACGAGGAGGCCATGCAGCTGATTCTCGAGCCGGGATTCTCCACCGCCGGTAGCCTCACGCAACAAGCCGGACGGGGCGTCGGGATGGACGTGGTGGCCACCGAGATCAAGCGTCTCGGCGGCGCACTGCACATGGAGACCCGGTCGGGCCAGGGCACCGCATTCACGATCAGATTGCCGTTCACGCTTGCGATCAGCCATGCGCTCATCGTGCGCGCGGGCGACGAGTTCTACGCGCTCCCGCTGCCGACCGTCGAGGGCGTGCTGCGCCTGCCGCTGGAGCAGGTGAGCCTGCATCTGGGCACGGAGTCCGCGACCTTCGAATACGGCGGACAGCGCTATCGCTTCCAGCACCTGGCGGTGTTCGTCGGTCTGCCGCCCTCGCCGCTGCCGGAGCAGGACGTCACGCTTCCCGTGGTGTTGGTTCGTGCCGGGGAACACTCGACCGCGCTGGTCGCCGACGAGCTGCTCGGCAACCGCGAGATCGTCGTCAAATCGGTCGGTCCGCAGATCGCGAGCATCCGTGGGGTGTCCGGCGCGACCATCCTGGGCGATGGGCGGATCGTCATCATTCTGGACATCGGCGCGCTGGTGCGCGCGGAATGGCGCGGCCGTGGCACCGCGCCGGCGGTCTCCGAGTCGACCGACCGACGCACTTTCGCGCTGGTGGTCGATGACTCCATCACGGTGCGTCGCGTCACCCAGCGGCTGCTCGAGCGCAACGGCATGCGCGTCCTCACCGCCCGCGACGGGATGGACGCGGTGACCCTGTTGCAGGATCACGTGCCGGACATCATCCTGCTCGACATCGAAATGCCGCGCATGGACGGCTATGAAGTCGCCGCGCACGTACGGAACGACCCGCGGTTGCGCGACGTGCCCATCATCATGATCACCTCGCGCGTCGGGGACAAGCATCGCGCGCGCGCCATAGAGTTCGGCGTCGACGACTATCTCGGCAAGCCTTACCAGGAAACCGAGCTGCTCGAGGCGATCGCACCGCTGGTCGAGCGCGCGCGCGGCGCGCGTGAGCGCGAATTCGCCGCCGATTCGGCCGCGGCGCAGGGCGAGTGAGGGCGGCGGTATGGCCGAGCGCGTCCAGGAGATCTACAGCCTCTTGATCCCGCTCTCGGAGGGACGGCTGATCGTGCCGCGCGCCTGTGTTGCCGAGGTGTCAGGCCTGCCGGTGCACTCGGAGATGACCGGCGCGCCGCCGTGGTACATCGGCACGGTGCCCTGGAACGGCAAGCCGATACCCCTGGTGTCGTTCGAGGGTGCCTGCGGGAAGCCCATTCCGTCCGGCTCCGGCCGCGCGCGCATGGTGGTGTTCGTCGGGTTGGGCACACGCCTGGCCCATTTCGCCATCGTCTCACAGGGTTTCCCGCAGCTGGTGCGCCTGAGCTCGGATGTGATCCGTCCCGGCGCGGCCGCATTTCCCGAGCGCACACCCGTGCTGTGCCAGCTGCGCATGGCCAACGAGGCGCCGCTGGTGCCGGACCTGGAGCTGCTCGAGCAGATGATCGCGGATGAGACCCGCGTGACAGCCTGAGGAGACCCTCGGCAGCCTGGGCGCGGGTGGGACCGAATGATGACTCAAGATTCCGACTTCTCGGCCGATCGACGGGGAAAGGAGCCGCTCGATTCCGTTCGCATGACGTGGCGGGGCATGCTCGCTCATCGGCAGAGGCGCTGCGTGGCTCTTGACTCCACCCCAAAGCGAGGCGGGATTCCGGCGTTGGTGTGAATTATTCCGTCGTACCAGATTTTGTCGCGATCGGCGGCCTGATTGCCGTCTTCTGGACGCTGTTGCGCCGCACCAGAGAAAGTCGACTGAATTTCTGGCTGGTCGGCTGGGGATTGCTGCTGATTCACATCGTTGCGGAGTTCGTGGCCCGTAACACGCCCGGCTCGGCAAACGGCGCGTGGTCCGTCGCCGTGGCGATGCTGATCCTGACCGCCAACGCCTTCCTCTGGGCGAGCAACGACCAGCTCGACATCGGGTGGCGCAACCTCTCGATCGTGGTCTTCAGCGCCGTGCCCGATGTCGCTTTCCTGACGTTGGACACGTACGGCAGCCATTCCACGTGGGCCTACGCTTTACTGACCGCCGCGGGCATGGGCTCGATGCTGTGGATGCTGCGCGCATGGCACACCGCGGCAGATCGACCCACGCGGCGCTGGCGCACCTCGCTCGTGCTGGCCGCTTACGCGGTGCAGGGCGCGCTGGTGGCGTGGGGCCATCCCGGCGAAGCCGTCACCTGGATGCTGGTCTGGCACTATCTGGCCGTCGCGGAGTTCTATCGGGCGACCGCGCCGTGTCCCTCGGCCAGTGTGCGCTTCACGATGATCAGCTTCATCGCGTGGGCATTCGTCTTTCCCGTCGCCAACCTGATGTACTTGTTGTGGCCGCATGTCCATGTGGACGGCGAAGTGTGGAACCTGCCCAAGTTCCTGGTCGCCACCGGCATGACGTTCACGCTCCTGGAAGAACAACTCTCGAAAGCGGAGTACGCCTCGCTGCATGATGCGCTGACGGGTTTGCCCAACCGGCGCATGCTCGTGCGCCAATTGCAGGAGACCATGACGCGGGCGAGAGTCGCGGGAGCCCTGATGGCGCTGGTGGTGATCGACCTCGACGGATTCAAGGAGATCAACGATACGCTGGGCCACGCCGTGGGCGACGAGGTGCTGCAGTGGGCGGCCCGCCAATTTCGCACACGCCTGGGTCGGGGAGATGTTCTCGCCCGCCTGGGCGGCGACGAGTTCGCCGTCGTGCTTACCGACGTTCCCGATCGCGACGCCGCCGACCGCATCGCGCAGAATCTGCGTCTCGCGCTTGCCTCGGGCATGGTGACCCGGGGGCGCCAGTTGGCGATTCGAGCCAGTGTCGGCTTCTCGATGTATCCGGCCGACGGTGAGGAAGCGGATCGGCTCTATGCCGTTGCAGATCGCGCCATGTACGAGCGCAAACCGTATCGGCAGGAGCAGGATGCGCCGCCTGACGCCAATACGGGCCGGGTGATCTCCAGCGCCTGAGCGGCGCCGCCGCTCAAGTCAGCGCCGAGAGGATCTGCGGATGAAGCCGGCCGTTGCTCGCGAGTACGGACGTAGTGTCCAGCGTAAGTTCCCGGCCCTCGAGGTCCGTGAACGTGCCACCGGCCTCGCGTACGATCACGGACAAAGCCGCGATGTCGAGGATGTTGACGTCGGACTCGATGACCGCCTCCAGCGCGCCACGCGCGAGCAGATGGTAGTGCACGAAGTCTCCATAGCCGCGGATCCGGCCGACGCGCCCGATCAGCTCTCCGAGCTTCGTCCACTGCGCTGAGCGGGCAAGTGTCTTGAGGTTGCCGGTCGAGATGAAGCTCGCGCCAAGCTGCGCGTGAGTGCTCACCCGGATCGCCTCGCCGTTCAAATATGCCCCGGTCCCCGCCTCGGCCCAGGCGAGCTCGCCGTATACCGGGGCGCTCGAGACGCCGAGCACGAACCGTCCGGCGCGCATCAGCGCGATCTGCGTCGAGAAGAACGGACATTCGCGCACGAAGGACTTGGTGCCGTCGATGGGATCGACCAGCCAGACGCTCTCGGCGCCGACATCGTGCTGTCCAGTCTCCTCGCCGTAGAAACCGAAGCTCGGAAAACGCGTGACGAGGATTTCCCGGATGACCTCCTCGGAGCGTACGTCCGCCTCGGTCACGGGGGTCTGATCCGTCTTGGTGCGGACCGCCAGATTGCGCTGATAGAGGCCGCGAATCACATCGGCGGCCGCCTGGGCCGCGTCGCGGGCGGCTTGAAGTTCCGGTGAGGGCATGAGGATTTTCCGGCTGGGACGGGCCCAAATTGCCGGTCACGGCAGCCGCTGTCAATCGTGCGCTCTGGCAGAATGGCGCTTCGGGGGCTCGCGCCTCGGCTGACGCGGGACGCCCCGGGGACGTGGGGAGCTGGGAGCGCCGCGGCGGACGAAGTTGCTGGCTGCGCACATTCGTACCGGGAGATTCAGGAATCATGGGTAACCGGCTCAGCAAGATTTACACGCGTACCGGCGACGATGGAACGACGGGGCTCGGAGACGGTTCCCGCGTGCGCAAGGACACTGCGCGGGTCGAGGCGTTCGGTACTGTTGACGAGCTCAACAGCGCCATCGGCGTGCTGCTTGCCGTACCGGATCTTCCGGACCCGATCGCCGAGTGTTTGACGGCCGTGCAGCACGAGCTGTTCGATCTCGGCGGCGAGCTGTGCATTCCGGGAACCACGGTGGTATCCGCGGATCAGGTCGCTCGGCTCGAAGGCGTCCTCGACGGGTTCAACGCGGAGCTGCCGCCGTTGAAAGAGTTCATCCTGCCGGGTGGCGGACCCGCCGCGGCAGCGTGCCATCTCGCGCGGACCATCGCCCGCCGCGCCGAGCGGCGCGCCTGGACCCTGGCCGCCCAGGAGCCGGTCAATCCCGAGGCGCTGCGCTATCTGAACCGGCTCTCCGATTTACTGTTCGTTCTCGCGCGCGCGCTGGCGCGCCATGAGCGCGGCGGCGAAGTGTTGTGGCGCCGCAAGCGCGGTCCGGGCGACTGAGCCGCGCAAGTGGCCGTGCAACTTGTGCTGGCTCGGTGTGTTCTATCAATAATCCGGGCACCGAGACTGCCATGAACCGTTTGCACAGGGTCGCCGTTGCCGGCCTTTCGCTCGCCGCAGCCATCAGCCTGCCTGCGTTGGCGCTGACTGTGCCGTCGCTGGCGCGCGCCGACTCCGCCCCGCTTGCGTCCCGGACCTACCCCTGGCGCTCCGACCGGCTGACGCTGGAGATCCCGGCGGACGTGCACTTCCATCCGGGACCGCGCTGGCATCTGATCGTGCGCGCACCGGAGCGCACCCTGAGATATGTGGTCGTCGCGAACGGGCGAATCACGGCCAAGCCGCACGCGTGCTTCTCCCTCATTCCATTGTGCATCGGCTACGGGACGCACATCGATCACACCGTGCACGTCGAGCTCACCGGGCCGGCGCTGCGCGACATCAAGATCGAGGGCGCCGCCAAGATCGATCTCGACGGGATACATCAGGACCGGTTGGACCTGAAAATCGACGGCAGCGCGAGAGTGCGGGGCACCGGCTCGGTCGGCGAGCTGCTGGTGGCCATCGACGGGACCGGTCGCATCGATTTGGCGCGATTGACCGAGACCGACGCGAGCGTGCGCATCGCCGGCGCAGGCACAGTGGATATCGCGCCCACGAAGCGTGTCATGGTGCATATCGACGGAGCCGGTGAGGTGCGGCTGCACTCCAATCCCGCGCTGGTGATCAGACATATCGACGGTGCGGGCGAGGTGATCCGCGTCGCTCCCGGGTAACCGGCGGGTGGAATGAACGATTCCCCGGGGTGGCCGGGCCGTGGTACGGGTTGTGCGGCCCGGCCTTTTTTCTGGTCCACAGTCCGCAGGATATAAAGCAAGGCCGCGTGATCGCTCACGCGGCCTTGCTCCCCCTCGACCCGTGCCTGACCGGTTGGTCGGCGCAATCCCCGTTGAAGTCTGTTCTTGTTCCGTCCTTGTTGCTCGGATGGTATCCGGCTTCTAGCCGCCGTCAAGCCATTTCGATGCATCGTTGCGTACTTGCAACGTATTTCTCGGGGCCCGGTGGTCCAGGGTCACAGGGACCGAGTCCGTGATGCGGCGAGCAGGGCCCGCCATCTTGTCCAGTCGAAGGCCGGGCCCGGATCTGTCTTGCGGCCGGGTGCGATATCGCTGTGCCGGGCGACATGCTCACTGGAGAGCGTGGGGTATGTAGTGATGAGCGCCGTCGCGAGCGCGGTCAGACGCTCATATTGGGCCTCCGTGTACGGTATGGAGTCCGTGCCCTCGAGTTCGATGCCGATCGAGAAATCATTGCAGGCGGGGCGGCCCCGATAGACGGATTGCCCCGCGTGCCACGCCCGCATGCCGAAGGGCACGTACTGCGTGAGCGCGCCGTCTCGACGTACCAGCACGTGGGCCGAGACCCGCAGCCCGACGAGCTCGCGCAGACTCGCCGGCGCGTCGGCCGGTACGTTGGCCGTGAACAGCCGGTCGATCCACGGGCCGCCGAACTCTCCCGGGGGAAGGCTGATGCCATGAATCACAATCAGCTCGAGTGTCGTGCCCGGAGGGCGCGAATCGCAATGGGGCGAGAGCACCTGGCGAGCCCCGGCCAGCAGGCCGGTGGCGGCATCGATCGCGAGCGGCGGACTGGGCGGACTCAAGGGATTCGCGGCTGCTTGCCCGGCCACGGGCTGAAGCGGGGTGAACGGCGCGCCGATCATGCCACAATTGCGGCATGAGAGCCGACAACACCCCTTACGTCGAGCGTGACCTGGCCCACGTCTGGCATCCCTGCACGCAGATGAAGGACCACGAGCAGGTGCCACTCATTCCGATCCGCCGCGGCCAGGGGGCTTGGCTCGAGGACTTCGAAGGCAAACGCTACCTCGATGCCATCAGCTCGTGGTGGGTCAACCTTTTCGGCCACGCCAATGCGCGGATCAACGCGGCCGTGGGCGCGCAGCTCGAGCAACTCGAGCAGGTGATCCTGGCCGGTTTCACGCATGAGCCGGTGATTCGTCTGTCCGAGGCGCTGACGGCCCTGGCGCCCGCGGGCCTGACCCGCTGCTTTTACGCCGACAACGGCTCCTCGGCGGTGGAAGTTGCGGTGAAAATGAGCTTTCACTACTGGCGCAACGTCGGACGGAGTGCGAAGCGGCGCTTCATCACGCTCTCGAACAGCTATCACGGCGAGACGCTCGGCGCGCTGGCCGTCGGCAACGTCGAGCTGTACAAGGATATTTACAGGCCCTTGCTGATGGACGTCATCACGGTGCCCTCGCCCGATTGCTTCGAGCGCGGGCCCGGGGAAACCTGGGCGGAGCACTCGCGGCGCAAGTTCGCGCACATGGAGGCCGCGCTCGAGCGGCACTCGGACGAGACGGCGGCGGTGATCCTCGAGCCGCTGGTTCAGTGTGCCGGCGGCATGCGCATGTACGACCCGGTCTATCTGTCGCTGCTGCGCGCGGCATGCGACCGGCATCAGGTGCACCTGATCGCCGATGAGATCGCGGTCGGTTTCGGCCGCACGGGCACGATGTTCGCGTGCGAGCAGGCCGGCATCCGGCCGGATCTGATGTGTCTCTCCAAGGGCTTGACGGCCGGGTACCTGCCGCTCTCGGCGGTGCTGGCCACGGAGGCGGTGTACGCTGCGTTCTACGACGAGTACACGAAGCTCAACGCGTTCCTGCATTCGCACAGCTTCACGGGCAATCCGCTCGGGTGCGCCGCGGCGCTCGCATGCCTGGATATATTTCGTACGGACGCGGTGCTCGAGCGCAACCGCGCCCTGAGTTCACGGCTGGGGGAACGGGCTCGGGCGCTGGAGTCGCACCCGCACGTGGCGGAGGTCCGCCAGCGCGGGATGATCGTCGCGGCGGAGCTGATCAAGGACAAGGCGGCGCGCCAGCCCTATCCATGGCAGGAGCGGCGTGGGCTGACGATCTACCGGCATGCGCTCAGTCGCGGAGTCCTGCTGCGCCCGGTCGGGAACGTCGTCTACTTCATGCCGCCCTACGTCGTCACTCCCGAGGAAATCGACCTGATGGTGGAGGTGGCGCGGGAGGGCATCGAGCTCGCCACGTGCGACTGACGCGAGTCCATGCGCCGGGCCCGCTCGTGCCCGGGGAGCCTTGCACGCTGCGGGGTGAAGCGGCGAATCACGTGGCGCGCGTGCTGCGTCTGAACGTCGGGGATGCGATCACGGTATTCGACGGGGCAGGCGCAGAGTACATCGCGCGCATCGCGGCGGTCTCCCGCGGCGAGGTCCACATCGTGCCGGGCGAATGTCGCGCGAATGAGCGCGAGTCTTCCCTTCGGCTGACTCTTGCACAGGGTATCTCGCGGGGCGAGCGCATGGACTGGGTCGTGCAGAAGGCGGTCGAGCTCGGCGTGACACGCATCGTGCCGGTCCTGACCGAGCGCAGCGTGGTGCGCCTCGATGCCGCCCAGGCGCGCAGCAAGCAACGGCACTGGAGTGCTATTGCGGTATCAGCGTGCGAGCAGAGCGGGCGCGGTCGGCTGCCACAGATCGCCGCCGCTGTCCCGCTCGCCGTGTGGTTGGCCGGCCTTCTGCCCGGCGGGCTGAGGGTGCTGCCGAGTCCCGATGGCGCTGCGGGTCTGGCATCGCTACCCCCGCTGGCCCGCGAAGTCCTGGTGCTCATCGGCCCGGAAGGAGGGCTGTCCGATAGCGAGGCGGCCGCTGCCCTCGGGAGCGGGTTTCGTCCCGTCCGGCTCGGCCCACGGGTGCTGCGGACCGAGACGGCCGCCGTCGTGGCTCTGGCGCTGCTTCAGCAGCGCTTCGGGGACCTTTGAGGGGGGAGGGCTAGGGCTGTAGCCGGGTGACCGTCCAGGGGCCCGCCTCCAGCGTCTCGGCGTGTGCGCGCAGGGAGCGGGTCCACAGCAGCCGGTCATGAATCCGTGCGTCACCCTCGACCCATAGCTCGATGCTTTCGGCCCAGAGCCGATATCCGCCCCAATGCGGGGGCCGCGCAATCGGCCCATCGAATGGCCCGTCCTCTCCCGTCCGGTCCGGCGAGGGCGCCGCGAAGCGCCGTGCCGTGGCCGCCAGCGCCTGTTCGAGCGCTGCGCGTGACTCGGTCGGCTCGCTCTGCCGGCTGGCCCAGGCCCCGATACGGCTCTGCCACGGGCGCGAGGCGAAGTACGCGTCGCTCTCGGCGGACGGTGATTTCAGCACCGGACCTTCGATGCGCGCCTGGCGGTGCAGCGTGTCCCAGTGAAACACCGCGGCGGCGCGGGGAGTGGCCGCGAGTTCCCGGCCCTTGCGCGAGAGGTAGTTGGTAAAGAACACGATGTAGCCGAGGTCGACCGCCAGATCCTTGCACAGCACTACGCGCGCCGAAGGGCGCCCGGCGGCATCACAGGTCGCCAGGACCATGGCGTTCGGATTCGGCTGCGTCCCGTCGCGCCGGGCGTCATCGAGCCATCGCGCGAGCACGGCGAGCGGCTCGCCGGGCGGTACGCCGTTCAATTCGGTGGGCGGAGACATGAGTTCATGGTACGGGAAAGCCACCGGCCGCGGAACTGTCGAAATTCGACTTGCGATGGCGCTCGAGGCCCGATACAAGGGAGTGAGACCCGCCTTGGAGCCCGACGTCCTTCGGTACATGGTGCATGTCCAGCAACGACGTGACATTGGATGATTTGCGCCGCCGGCTGAACGAGCTGGATCGGCAGTTCATCGCGCTTGTGGCCGAGCGCAAGGCCCTGAGCGGCGAAGTGGCGCGTGTGAAGCGAGCAACGGGCTATCCGACGAGGGATTTCGCGCGCGAGCGGGACGTGATCATGGGTGCCCGCGACGACGCGGCACAACTCGGTGTCTCGCCGGATTTGGCTGAGGAGCTGTTGCGGCTGTTGATCCGCGCCTCGCTGGCCACGCAGGAACAGGCGAGCGTCGCGGCGCGCGGCACAGGATCGGGGCGCCGGGCACTCGTCATCGGCGGCGGCGGCAAGATGGGCCGCTGGTTCGTGCAGTTCCTGACCTCACAGGGCTTTGGCGTCGAGGTCGCCGATCCGAGCGGGGGGCCGGCCGGCGTGCCGAGCCTGCCGGACTGGCGCGCCAGTGATCTGACGCACGATTTCATCGTCCTTGCCACGCCCCTCGGCGCCACCGACGCTCTGCTGCGCGACTTGGCGCTGCGCCGTCCCGCCGGCGTCATTTTCGACATCGGCTCGCTGAAATCGCCGCTGCGTGCGGGGCTGATGGCGTTGAAGTCGCACGGCTGCCAAGTGACTTCGGTTCACCCGATGTTCGGGCCCGACACCGAGCTGCTGTCGGGGCGGCACGTCATATTCGTCGACCTCGGCAGCGTCGAGGCGCTGACGGCGGCGCGGGAGCTGTTCGCGCCGACGATGGCCGAGCAGGTGGTGACCAGTCTCGACGATCACGATCGACTGATCGCGTACGTGCTGGGGCTCTCCCACGCGCTCAACATCGCGTTCTTTACGGCACTGGCAGAGAGCGGGGAAGCGGCCCCGAGGCTGGCGCGGATCTCCAGCACCACGTTCGACGCGCAGCTCGAGGTGGCGAGCCGCGTCGCCGAGGAGAGCCCCGAGCTGTACTACGAGATCCAGAGCCTGAACGATTACGGCGCCGAGTCGCTCGAGGCGCTGGCCAAGGCGGTCGAGCGCGTCCGCACCGCGGTGCTGTCGCGCAACCAGGACACCTTCACGGCGTTGATGCGTCAGGGCCGGGATTATCTCGAGGATCGCCGCAGCCTTGCCGAGCGGCGCGCGTAGCTGTCCGCCGGTGCGGCGGGCGCGCCCGGATCAGACATTTGATGATGACCAACGATATCATCGATTCAGACGGCTTCCGGGCGAACGTGGGCATCGTGCTGATGCGCCGTGACGGCACCGTGTTCCTCGGGCGCCGCACCGGGGGCAAGGGCTGGCAGTTCCCTCAAGGCGGGGTCCGGGAGGGCGAGCGCCTCGAGCAGGCGCTCTATCGCGAGCTGCGCGAGGAGATCGGCCTGGCGCAAGCCGACGTCGAGATCGTCGGTCGCACCGCGCACTGGCTGCGCTATCGGCTGCCACCACGCTACATCCGTCGCAACCGCCATCCGCTGTGCGTCGGGCAGAAGCAACACTGGTTTCTGCTGCGGCTGGCCCGCGAGCCCGTGGCGTTCGATTTCACGAGTACCGGCGAGGAGCCCGAATTCGACGAGTGGCGCTGGACGGAATTCTGGGAACCGGTCCGCGAGGTGATCTACTTCAAGCGCAAGGTCTACCGGAGCGCGCTGGTGGAGCTGGCCCCCGCGGCTTTTCCGGCCGGCCAACCGGCCCGGCCGGCGTGGTGGAACACGCTGACGCGCGCTTCTGCGGGCACGACCGGGGCAAGCGGCGGGGCGTGAGCACTCCAGATCCGGTCCACGCTTCCGAGGGCCGCCCAATGCTCCGGCGCCGGCGGGCGGTCCGAATCGGGGTTGCGCTCGGCGCCGCACTGGCGCTGTACCTCGCCTTCGAGGCCGGGCGCTTCGCCGCCGGGTACAGCATCATCGCGGCCGTGCGCGAGCGCGACGCGCTGCAAGACACGATCGCGCGGCTCAAGCACGACGATCTCGCGTTGCAGGCCCATCTGGCGGCATTGCAGATGGTGAATGCGGGCCATGCTCACGAGGAACAGGTGGTGACGCGGACGATCGCGGATCTGCAGGCCCATGTGGCGCGTCTGTCCGAGAAGCTGGCGTTCTACAAGGGTGTGGTCGCGCGGGGCGCCCCGGCGATCGGTCTGCGGGTGGGTGAGGTGCTGCTGTCGACCGGCAGGCGGGCGCGCCACTACCACGTGCACATGTCCCTGCTGCGGGCCGACCGGCCCGATGGCGTCGTGAGCGGTACGGTGAGCTTGTCGGTAGATGGCATCGGGCCGGGCAAGGCAACGCTCGATAACCGGGCCCTGATCGGCAGCTCTACGGGAATCCGGTATCAGTTCCGCTATTATCAGGAACTGCAGGCGAACCTGGCGCTCCCGCCTGGGTTCAAGCCCACGCATCTCACGGTCACCGTGCGCGCCAGGCACGCGCATGTCGCGCCGCTCATTCAGACCTACTCCTGGAACGTCATCTCCGTGCCGTGACCGGCACCGGGACGGGTAGATTTTTGACCTGGACGGCCCCAGATTCTAGACTGCGGATATGAGTACCACCGAAATCGCCCGCGAAGCCACCTCCGAAGCCGCGCTCGTCTTCACCGATGCGGCCGCCCGCAAGGTCGGCGACCTGATCCGTGGGGAGGGCAACCCCAACCTCATGCTGCGCGTCTTCGTGCAGGGCGGTGGGTGCTCGGGGCTGCAGTACGGGTTCGAATTCGACGAGCAGGTCCAGGATGGGGATACCTGTGTGGAGAATCAGGGCGTGAAGCTTTTGGTTGACCCCATGAGCGCGCAATACCTGATGGGAGCCGAGATCGATTACCGCGAGGGGCTCGAGGGCGCACAGTTCGTCATTCGCAACCCCAACGCCACGACCACGTGCGGTTGCGGGTCTTCGTTCTCCGCCTGAGCCGGCGGCACGCCGCGTGCGTCCGGCCGCTTCCCGCGAAGCCCGCATCCCCCGCAAATCCAGCCGCCCCGTTCCGGATGTCCTCGCAGCCGTCGACTTAGGCTCGAACAGCTTCCATATGGTCGTGGCGAGGTACTCGCACGGCCAGCTGGTCATCATCGATCGGCTGCGCGAGATGGTGCGCCTCGCCTCCGGTGTCGAGGCCAATGGCGAGTTCGATCGTGCGGCGGCCGCGAGGGCGATCGCGTGTCTGGAGCGCTTCGGCCAGCGGCTGCGCGCCATGCGCGCCGGAACCGTGCGTGCCGTCGGGACCAGCGCGCTGCGTGTCGCGCATCGCAAGGAACCGTTCCTGGCGCGCGCGCGCGAGGCGCTGGGCCATCCCATCGAGATCATCTCCGGACGCGAAGAGGCGCGGCTGATTTACGCCGGCGTCGCGACGAATCTGCCGCGCGAGCCGGACCGGCGGCTGATCGTGGACATCGGCGGCGGCAGCACCGAGCTGATCATCGGGCGGGGTTTGATGCCGATCGAGCTCGAGAGCGTGCGTGTCGGCTGCGTCGTGATCAGCGAGCGCTACTTCGGCGAGGGCAAGATCTCCGCCAAGCGCATGGCGGCGGCCCGCGTGGCCGTGCGGCAGCAGCTGGCGCCGCTGCGCGGCGCGTTCCGGCGCAAAGGCTGGCAGGTGTGCGCCGGCAGCTCGGGCACCGTGCGGGCCATCGGCGAGGCCATTCGCGAGCTCAATCCGCGCGCGAATGTCATCACCGCGAGCGGTATCGAACGGCTGGCGAATCAGGTCGTGGCGGCAGGTCACACGCGGGAGCTGCGCTTCTGGGCCGTCACCGAAGACCGCCGGCCGGTGTTCCCGGGCGGCGTGGCGATTCTGGCGGAGATCTTCAAGGTGCTCGGTGTGAAGGAGATGCGTGTCGTCGACGGCGCGCTGCGCGAGGGACTCCTGTACGACATGGTCGGTCGCTATACGGACGAAGATGCGCGCGAGCGGACTGTGCGCAGCATGCAGCTGCGCTACCACGTCGACACCGAGCAAGCCGAGCGAGTGGCGGGCACGGCGTTGAAATTCCTCAAGGGCGCGCGCGCGGCGTGGAAGCTCGACAATGATCCGCAGGCCGCGCTGATGTTGAAGTGGGCGGCGCGCCTGCACGAGATCGGGCTCGACGTCGCGCACAGCGGCTATCACCGCCACGGCGCATATCTGCTCGAGAACGCCGACATGCCGGGCTTCTCCCGCGGCGAGCAGCGTTTGCTCGCGCACCTGGTCGGCGCGCATCGGCGCAAGCTCGCTCGCGAAGGCCTTTCCGAGCTGGTGCCGCCCTGGGATCGGCACGCGCTGCGTCTGATCGTGCTGCTGCGTCTGGCGGTGCTGCTGCACCGCGGGCGTGGTCGCGGCGCGCTGCCGCGAATCCGGCTCTCCGCCACGCTCAACTCGCTGCAGCTGGCGTTCCCGGTGCGCTGGCTCCCGAACCATCCGCTGACGCAAGCTGATCTGCGCCAGGAAGTGCAATATCTGCGCGCGGTGGGGCTGAGCCTGCGGGTCCCGGGCCTCGGCCGCTGAGCCGCGGCGGGCTCAGCCGCCGCCGCTGAACACACCGCCGGCGGCGTTGCGCGCCAGCAGCGTGCCCTGCAAGCTGATCCGCTCTTGCGCCGGCGCCGAGAGCCGCTCATACCGCCCATCGGACAACAGCCGCCATGCCTGGGTGTTGTCGCGCAGGGCGAGCTCGAGATCCCCGAGGATGCGCGCCCGATGCGAGGCGCGCTCGATCGGGAACGCCACCTCGATGCGGTGGAAGAAATTCCGCTCCATCCAGTCGGCGCTCGCGCAGTAGATCTCGCTCTGTCCGCCGTTGTGGAAGTAGAACGTGCGCGAATGTTCGAGGAATCGGCCGACGATGGAGCGCACCTCGATGTTTTCCGACACTCCGGGCACGCCTGGGCGCAGCGCGCACACGCCGCGCACGATCAGATCGATCTTCACGCCGGCCCGCGACGCCCGGTAGAGCGCTTCGATCGACTGCTGCTCGACCAGCGCGTTCATCTTGGCAATGATGCGCGCCGGCCGTCCGGCCTGCGCGTGCTCGCGCTCGCGCTCGATCTTCTCCAGGATCGCCTCGTGCAGGCCGAATGGCGATTGCACCAGCCGGTGCAGGCTCGGGGTGCGTGTCAGGCTCGTCAGCTCGAGGAACAGTTCGTGTACGTCTTGTCCGATCTCCTCACGGCAGGTGAACAGTCCGTAGTCGGTGTACTGGCGGGCCGTGCGCGGGTGGTAATTGCCGGTGCCGAGGTGGCAGTAGCGGCGGATGCCGCCCGGCTCGCGGCGCACTATCAGCGCGAGCTTGGCGTGCGTCTTGTAGCCGACCACGCCGTACATGACGTGCGCGCCGGCCTCCTGCAGCCGATTGGACAGCTCGATGTTCGCCTCCTCGTCGAAACGCGCCCGCAGCTCGATGATCACCGTCACGTCCTTGCCCGCCGCCGCCGCCGCGACCAGCGCATCGACGATCGGGGAGTCGCTGCCGGTGCGATAGAGCGTCTGTTTGATGGCCAGCACTTGAGGGTCGGCCGCGGCCTGGCGCAGAAAGTCCATGACCGGCGTGAAGCTCTGATAGGGGTGGTGCAGCACCAGGTCTTTCTGGCGGATCGCGGCGAACAAGTCCGCTCCGTCTGCGAGCCGTTGCGGCAGTCCCGGCGTGAAGGCCGGATATTTCAGGTCCGACCGCGGTGCCAGATCGTAGATGGCCGAGAGGCGGTTGAGATTGACCGGACCGCGGACGCGGTAGGTGTCGATCTCCCCCAGGGCGAACTGACGCTGCAGGAACTGCACGATGTCCTCGGGGCAGTCGCTCGAGGTCTCCAGGCGCACCGCCGCACCGTATCCCCGGTGCGCCAGCTCGCCCTCCAGCGCGCGGCGCAGATCGTCGATTTCTTCCTCGTCGACGAACAGGTCGCTGTTGCGCGTGAGGCGGAATTGATAGCACCCGAGCACCCGGATGCCGGCGAACAGCTTCTGCACGAATGCGTGCACGATGCCCGTCAGCAGGACCACGGTGCGCTGCGGACCGTCGTTCGGCACCGGCACGACGCGCGGCAGCGATCGCGGCGCCTGAATTATCGCGAGCTCGCTGTCGCGCCCGAATGCGTCGCGGCCCTCGAGCCGAACGATGAAATTCAGGCTCTTGTTCTGGATTCGCGGGAACGGGCGAGCGGGATCGAGTCCCAGGGGGCTCAGGACCGGCTCCACCTCGCGCTCGAAGTACCGTTCCAGCCACTGATGCGCGGCGGCGCTCCAGTCGCTATGGCCCAGAAGCAGGATGTCGCGTTCGGCGAGCCCCGGCAGCAAGCGCTCGTTGAGGCAGCGGTACTGCTCCTCGACCAGGAGCGAGGCGCGCTCGTGAATCGCCGCGAGCTGCTCCTCGATCGACAGGGCGTCGGCGGCGGACTGTCGCGATCCGAGCTCCTGCAACTGCTTCAGTCCTGCGACCCGGATCTCGAAGAACTCATCGAGGTTGCCCGAGGCGATGCACAGGAAGCGCAGCCGCTCGAGCAGCGGCGCCGAGGGGTCCCACGCCTGGGCCAGGACGCGCTGGTTGAACTCGAGCAGGGAAAGCTCGCGGTTGATGTACAGCTGCGGCGATTTGAGGTCCTGGACGTCCATCGCGGCAAGTAAAGCAGACTTGGCCGGCGCGCGCATGCTTGCCCGGGCAGCTCGCGCGGGCGATTCCATTCCAGGCCGACGGCGCGTTCGCATACACTTAAGGCTGCGGCGCCGCCGCCGCGCGACCCGGACCTCGCCCCAGACCCATGACCCCCGACGAACAGCTGCCTGAACTCGAGCGCGGCGCCCACGAGGTGCTGCTGGCCGAGGACCTGATCCGCAAGCTCCGCCGTGGCACGCCGCTGCGGGTGAAGGCGGGCTTCGACCCGACCGCGCCCGATCTGCACCTGGGGCACACGGTGCTGTTGAACAAGATGCGCCAGTTCCAGCAGTTCGGCCACGAGGTGATCTTTCTGATCGGTGACTTCACCGGGCTGATCGGCGATCCCACGGGGCGCAACCAAACCCGTCCGCCGCTGACGCCGGAGGCGGTCCAGGCCAACGCGCGGACCTACGAGCAGCAGGTGTTCAAGATCCTCGACCCCGACCGGACGCGGGTCGAGTTCAATTCCCGATGGCTTTCCGAGATGCCGGCGGCGGAATTCGTGCGGCTCGCGGCCCAGTACACCGTGGCGCGCATGCTCGAGCGGGATGACTTCGCAAAGCGGTACAAGAGCGGGCTGCCTATCGCCGTCCACGAGTTTCTCTATCCGCTCGCGCAGGGGTACGACTCGGTCGCGCTGCGCGCCGACGTCGAGCTCGGCGGTACGGACCAGAAGTTCAACCTGCTGGTCGGCCGCCAGCTGCAGAGCGCCTACGGCCAGGAGCCGCAGGTCGTGCTGACGGTGCCGCTGCTCGAGGGTACCGACGGCGTCAACAAGATGTCCAAATCGCTGGGCAATTACGTCGGCATCGCCGAGCCGGTCGGAGACATGTTCGGCAAGATCATGTCGATTTCCGACGTGCTGATGTGGCGCTACTACGAGCTGCTGTCGTTCCGTCCCCTCAGGGACATCGACGCGCTCAGGCGGGCGGTCGCGGAGGGGCGCAATCCGCGGGATGTCAAGCTGGAGCTCGCGTATGAACTCGTGGCGCGCTTTCACGGTACCACCGCCGCTGGACAGGCCCAGCAGGCGTTCCTTCTGCGCGTCAGCGAGCGGGCGGTGCCGGCCGACCTCGTGCCACGGGTGCTGCCCGTGGAGGCCGAGGGCATCCGACTGCCGAATCTGCTCAAGGCCGTGGGTCTCGCCGCCAGTACATCGGAGGCGAACCGCAAGATTCAGGAGGGTGCGGTCCGCATCGACGGCGAGCGCGCAACCGACCGCGCACTGATGCTCCACGCCGGGGCCGATGTGGTCTTGCAGCTCGGCTCGAAGCGTTTTGCCCGGGTCAAGCTCGAGCTGGCTGGCTGACGGTCTTCGGGCGGGCCGCACGCTTTCCGCACCGTTTCGCGCGCCGGCACGGGAACATCGTCGGCCACTCCCGGGCTGTGCCTTCCGCTGTTGCTTCCGCCGGGCTATCGCGCGGACAAAATCGCGCCGGAGGTCGCGGCCGCCCGTGACGAAGCCTCGTGGCCGCGGTGTCCCGGACCGCGCGCGGTAAGTATTGCAATCCGTTGACACCGGCCCCATCGGGGCTATACTGCGCGCCCCTCGCAGCCACGGCCCGAAACGGTCCGGCATGCGCGACGGGCGCCGCGGAGCGGCGAAAAAGAAGGTTGACGGGCACGAATCGACGGATATACTGCCCGCCCCTTCGAAAGCGGGAGCGCGGCCGCAAACGTGGCTGGCTCATCGCGATTCCGCACGCAAGCCGTGTGGACGTTCTTTAAAAATTTGGCAGGTAATTTGTGTGGGGACTCGTGTCGATGAGCCTTTGGGCGCTAAGACCGAGTGACCAAAATGTCCAGCAGTAACTGGAGCCATTTTGGATCCACTCTGACTTTGTTGATTCTCGAAATCTTCAAGTGAAGAGTTTGATCCTGGCTCAGATTGAACGCTGGCGGCGTGCCTAACACATGCAAGTCGAGCGGTAGCAGGTGTAGCAATACATGCTGACGAGCGGCGAACGGGTGAGTAATGCTTCGGAATCTACCCACGGGTGGGGAATAACCAACCGAAAGGTTGGCTAATACCGCATAAGTCCTACGGGGGAAAGCGGGGGATCGAAAGACCTCGCGCCGGTGGATGAGCCGAAGCCGGATTAGCTAGTTGGTAGGGTAATGGCCTACCAAGGCGACGATCCGTAGCTGGTCTGAGAGGACGACCAGCCACACTGGGACTGAGACACGGCCCAGACTCCTACGGGAGGCAGCAGTGGGGAATATTGGACAATGGGGGAAACCCTGATC
>JAJYFU010000052.1 GCA_021790795.1 Pseudomonadota bacterium | reverse complement strand
TACCGTCGCGGCGCACGCATCGAGGATGGACGCCGGGCGCAACGCCGCGCGCGGCGGACGCGTCGCGCCGTCGTGACCCTCGCCGGCGTAGCTCTCGCGCCGTTGGACGAGACCAAACACTTCAAGCTGATCGGGACCACCGGTACCGGGAAGTCGACGGCCATACGGGAGATGCTCACCGGGCTGCTCGCGCGCGGCGACCGGGCGGTCGTCGCCGATCCCGACGGCGGCTATCTGCAGGGCTTCCATCGCGCCGCCCGGGGCGACGTCATCCTCAATCCCTTCGAGCCCGGTGCATTGAAGTGGGATCCCTTCGCCGAGCTGACCGGACCGGGCGACCCGGAGCAGCTGGCGGCCAGTCTGATCGCCCCGGGCGAGGACGGCACGGGCCGAGAATGGCGCGGGTACGCGCGCACGTTTCTCGCCGGCCTGTTGCGCGGCTCGATGGCGCGCGGCGGCGACGTGGCCCAGCTGTGGCGGCTGATCGCCGTCGCCCCGAGCGCGGAGGTGCGGCCGCTGGTGTGGGATACGCCGGCACAGCCGTTTCTCGAGCCGGAGAACGCGCGCATGTTCGGCTCCATACGCTCGGTGGCCGCCAACTGCACCGCGGCGCTCGAGCACGTTCGCGCGCAGCGGGCCCGCGGCTTCTCGGTGCGCGAGTGGGTGCGGGAGGGGCGTGGAGTCCTGTTCCTGCCCTACCGGGCCGGGCAGATCGCCGCGCTGCGCACGCTCATCGCCAGTTGGCTGCGTCTGGCGATCTTCGAGGCTCTGGAGGGTCCGGCGCAGGACCGGCGGCTGTGGTTCATCGTGGACGAGCTCGATGCCCTGGGCGCGATCGATGGACTGCGCGACGCGCTGGCGCGGCTGCGCAAGTTCGGCGGCCGATGCGTGCTCGGCCTGCAGTCGATCGCGCAGGTCTCTTCGCTGTACGGCGCCGGCGACGCCCAGACCATTGTCGAGAACTGCGGGAATACACTGATCCTGCGCTGCTCGGCCAGTGAGCGGGGCGGCACGGCGCAATTCTGCGCGCGGTTGATCGGCGAGCGGGAAGTGACCCGCCGCGCGCTCGCGCGCAGCCGGGACGGGCGCGGTGGCTTCGGCCGCGCGGCGCGCCGCTCGCTGCAGGTCAGCGAGCAGCGCGTGACGGAGTCCGCCGTGCTGCCCGCCGAGATCGAACAGCTCCCCGATCTGGAGGGCTACCTGAAAACCGCTTCCTCGAACCGCTGGCTGCGCGTGCGGCTGCCGCGAGCGTAGGCGGATCATCCCGCGGTCCGGACCGGCTCAGACATGGCGATCTTCCACATGCAGATCAACACCGTATCGCGCTCGGGCGGGCGCAATGCGCCGGCCTCGGCGGCCTATCGCGCCGGTGAGCGGATCCGCAACGAGCGCACCGGGGTCCTCTACGATCATCGCAGCCGCCAAGACGTATTGCACAAGGAGATCGTATTGCCCGCGCGGCTCGCGGGCGCCGCCGAGGCGCTCGCCTGGGCGCGCGATCGCGCGAGCTTGTGGAACGCCGCGGAGCGCATCGAGCACCGGGCGGACTCGCGCGTGGCGCGCGAGTACATGGTGGCGTTGCCGGCGGAGCTGCCGGCTGCGCAGCGGTTGGAGTTGGCGCGATCGTTCTCCCGCGAGATCGCCGAGCGCTACAACGTGGCGGTGGATCTGGCCGTGCATGCGCCGCGGCCCGAGGGTGATCCGCGCAATTTCCACGCGCATCTGCTGGCGACGACGCGGGAAGTGCGATCGGAGGGGCTCGGCCCGAAGACCGGGCTCGACATGAAGGGAACCACGCGGGCGGAACTCGGCTTGCCGACCGCGCGCCGGGAGTTCGCGGCGCTGCGCGCGCGTTGGGCGGAGTTGGTGAACGAGCGGCTGCGCGCCGCCCACCTCGAGGTGCACATCGATGCGCGCAGCCTGGCGGCCCAGGGCATCGAGCGCGAGCCGCAGGCGCGCCTGCCGTGGGGGGCCCTTCGGGCCGAGCGGCGCGGCGAGCGCAGCGAGATCGCGGAACGCGTCCGCGCACGCTATCGCTCCCGGGTTGCCGCGCGGGCTGCGAGTATCGACCGGGGTGCCGGCGCCGCTCGCCCCCGGGAACAAGCGGATGCTGCGCCGGATCCGGCGGTGGCGAGCGCTTCCGAGCAGCGCCGCCGCGAGGCCGTGCGGGACTGGCTGGCGTATCGCGAGGCGCAGGCGCACCGTGTCGCGGACCGGTCGCAACGGAACGTGCCGGTCGATGCCGAGCGCGCGCGTCAGGAGGCGGTCGAGGCGTGGCGGAACCGCCAGGCCAAGGAGGGGGAAAGACGGGAGCGTGTTGGAGGGCGTGAGGGTGGGCGGGAGGCCGGGCCGTCGGAGGACGGCCCGGCCGCTCGTTCCGGGCGCTCGCGCGACTTCTCGCTCTGATGACGGGAGCACGACACCGGCCTCCTGGGTTGCACCCCTCGCGTTCGCCGCCTGTTATGCCTATGCGCCCGCGGGGGAGACGCCGGGCTGCCGGGGCAGCCGCGCGCTCGGTCTGCGGCTCAAGCGCGCCGATCCCCGCGTGCTCGTGGAGCTGTCCGTGGAGGTGTGGCGCCAAGTCAGAGGCGGGCGATTTGCCGCGTTTTTCCGCCCCGACACGCTGCTCGTGCCGGTTCCCGGCAGCGCCGTGGAGCCCGGTGCGCGCTGGGTGGGCCAGCAGCTGGCCGGGTGTCTGAGGGAGTTGGGGCTCGGCCAGTCCGTCCACAGCCTGCTGAGCCGGCGGCATGCGGTCAGAAAGTCCGCGACTTCACCGGCGGGCTTGCGGCCCACGGTGAGGGATCATTACGCGTCGTTCGCGGTCGCTTGTGTGCGCGCCGGGCTCGGCCCGCCGGCGCGCTTGGTGTTGGTCGATGACGTGATCACCCGCGGCCGCACCCTGCTGGCGGGGGCTGCGCGGCTGCGCGAGGCGTTTCCGCAGGCCGAGATCCTGGGCTTCGCGCTGCTGCGCACACTCGCGGCGGGCGAGACCGTCGGCGCCCGCCCCGATCCCTGCGAGGGCGTCGTGTGGTGGGACCGCGGGGATGCCCGTCGCAGCCCGTGAGCGTCCCCGCGGCTCAGTCGAACTGCACCGCGGCGGCCAGCATGATCCCGCCGCGCACCGGCACCACCGAAACCATCGAGTGACGCATCTTGCCTTCCGCCCGGCGGTCCATGACGAAGTGCGCCGTGGCCATGCCGAGCGCCGCGCCGGCGACGGTATCCGAGAGCCAGTGGGCGTTGGCCTTCACCCGCAGGTAGGCCGTGTACGCGGCGATTCCGTAGCCGATCGTCCGACGAAGCCACAGATATCGGGGGTTGCCCGATTCGGCGAACACCGTGCCGACGGCGAAGGCCGCGGTGGCATGCTCGGAGGGGAAGGAGTCGCCGCCGCTGAACCATGAGTTGGGGTTTCGGGTCTGGTAGGGACGCTGCCGACCGACGGTGTACTTGATCGCATAGGCGCTGATGAAGGAGAGTCCGCCCGCTTCGAGCATGTTCCACGCCTCGCTGTTGCCGGTGCGATTGCCGACCAGGTGCGCATAGCTCCAAGTGCCGAGGAACAGGGCAAACGCCGGCAGCGCGTCGGTGACGTCAGTGGAGGTGCTGGGGCGCGGCCCGTCGGGAAGCGGCGAGCCTTGATCGAAATGGTTGCGCACCTGCGTGTCGTAGTGGTGCGCCACCGCGATCGCGGCCACCGCGCCGCCGAAGTACTCCCAGTCCCGCTTGTTCCAGTGTAACGGCGCGGTGTAGTAGGCCTTGGCGTCCCCGAGCGTGCGGTAGAAGAGCGCCTTGAGCTTCGAGCGCTTCGTGTGGTAGCGGATCGCCGACGGCGCCGGCAGCGGCGCGGGCAGCGCCATATGCGGCGGGATCTTCGCCGCCGGTTGCCCCGCCCGGGCGGGGGGTAACGCGCAGGCCGCGCAGCACGCGGCGCAGAGTAGCCAGGCCAGGCCGAGACGGGTCTTGGTTTGCATCGCGGAATTGTAGAGGAATACGTATCACATGGGATGGACGAATGCGGCCGCCGCGAGCGCCGCGAGCAGCGCCGGCGGCATCACCAGCACGCCGATCTTCAGGAACGTGAGCGAGTCGACGCGCACGTTCTCGCGGCGCAGCGCAATCAACCACAGGAGCGTGGCGAGCGAGCCGGTGACCGATAAATTGGGGCCGAGGTCCACGCCGATCAGCATGCTGGCGCGCACCGCGGAAATGCCATGGTCCGCGCCGAGCGAGCTGGCGACCAGCGCCATCGGCAGATTGTTCATGACATTGCTGGCGGCGGCGATCCCCGCGCCGGCGGCGAAGCCGGCGAGCAGACCGGTGCGCAGCGCCAGATCGGCGATCAGCGTGCGCAGCAGGCTCAGCAGCCCGGTGCGCGCGAGGCCCGAGACGAGCACGAACAGGCCGGCCACCAGCGGCAGGATGCTCCAGGAAACGCCCTTGACCAGCGGCCACGGGTTGCGCCGTGCGCTCGCCAGGGCGACCGCCACCGTCAGGACCGCGGCCACGAGAGTCGGCGCGCCGAGCGGCCGGCCGGTGGCCGAGGCCCACAGCAACACCATGACCGTCACTGCGATGCCGGCGGCCGCGAGTCGCGCGCTGTGGGTGAGCGGAGGCACGCTCGGGGTGTCATGGACCGTGCCGGCGAGAGCGTCGCGCTGCGTCGCACGCAACACGAAGAACGTCACGCCGATGGCCAGCACCGAGGGCAGCAGGAATTGCGCGAGCCACGGACCGAGCCGCGGCAGATGGCTGCCGTAGACGACCAGATTGGCCGGGTTGGCGATCGGCAGCAGAAAGCTCGCCGCATTGGCAATGAACGCGCAGATCAGCAGATAGGGCAGGGGCTCGGCGCGGGCGTGACGCGTGGCCGCATAGACCGCCGGCGTCAGCACCACCGCCGTGGCGTCGTTCGAGAGCAGCGCGGTCACGACGATCCCGACCAGATAGACGAGCATGAATAGACGGCGCGGCGCACCGCGCGCGGCGCGCACCGCATGCGCGGCGATCCAGTCGAACAGTCCCTGCGCGCGCGCCAGCTCCGCCAGCAGCATCATGCCGGCGAGGAACAGGTAGACATTGGTTCCGCGGCCGACGGCCGTCCACGCCTGACGCCACGACAGCAGCGACCCGGCGACCAACAGCGCCGCCCCCGCCACCGCCCAGAGCGACTCCGAGAGCCCCCAGGGACGGAAGAGGATGCCGAAGATCACCCCCGTGGCGATCAGCCAGGTGATCTCGTGGGCAAGATCGGCATGGATAATGAGCAAGCGCGATCCCTGTCTGGTGCGCGGGCATTGGACCTGGACATGCGCGTGCCGTCAAGGCGATGGCCCGCGACGCCGCGCGAAGGGCGCATCGGCGGACCGCGGCGGGCGGTGGCGGGGCGCCTTGCGTGGCCGGGACGGCGGACCTAGACTCGGGCCGTGACACGCTACCGATTGCCGGCCGATGATCTCGAATACGCCGTGCTCGCCGAGCTGTGGCAGCTCGGGACCGCCTCGGTTCGCGAGCTGCACGAGCGCATCGGCGCGCCGCAGGATCGGGTGTACACGACCACCGCCAAGGTGATCGACCGCCTGCGCGAGAAAGGTCTGATTCAACGTCACCGCAAGGGCGCCGCGTTTCTGTACCGGCCGCGGGTGGCGCGTGAGGAAGTCGAGCGCGCCAGAGCGCGCAACGCGCTCACCCGTCTTCTCGGTCCCGCGCCGCGGGCGGCGGTGGCGGCGCTGGTGGAGGCCGTCAACGACCTTGATCCGGCGCTGCTGACCGAGCTGGAGCAGGCGGTGGCCGCGCGCAAGAGGACGGAAGATGGAACGTGAGACGCTGGTCACGCTGTTGATCATGACCTCCGGCGGGCTGTTCCTGCAGCTGCTCGCGGGATGGCCGCAGCGCCAGCCGTCCGGCGTCGATCCCGCGGCCCGCGAGCGGCAGACGTGGCGGGCACTGTGCCGGCCGGCCGTACCGATGCTGGTGTGCGCGGCCTGGTTCATCGGCTGGGCGCTGCTCGAGCCCGATCCGGTGCGCGACCCGCTGGATCCGTACGTCGTCGTCTCACTGTGGCTGCCGTTCGGAGTGTTGTTCGCGCGGGCGGTGGTCCGGGCCCTGTGGTCGCTGTTGCGCGAGCCGCCCGAGTGCGGCGTGTCGACGTTCGGGCTCCTGCAGCCGCAGGTGGCGTTCTCCCCGTTTCTGGCCCGGCGGCTCGATGAGCCGGTGATTCACGCCGCGCTGGCGCACGAGCGCGCGCATGCGCGCCATCGCGATCCGCTGCGGATCTGGCTGGCGCAGTTGATCACGGATCTGCAGTGGCCCTGGCCGCAGGCGCAGCGGCGCCTGAGCGCGTGGCTCGAGGCGCTGGAACTGGCGCGTGACGAGGAGGCGCGCCGCGAAGGCGCCGAGGGAACGGACCTCGCGGCCGCCGTGCTGGCCTCCGTCCGTTATGTCAGTGATCTCACCCCGCGTCAGCGCACGAGACTCGGCGGAACCCAGTTCGCGCATGCCAGACTGGTCGGCGACCCGGAGAGCCTGCGCAGCCGCGTGTCCCAACTGCTCATGCCGCTGGCGCCGGGGCCGGAAGCCGTGCCGGCCGCGGCGGCGCGCCTGCGCCGGCCGCTCGTGCTGACCCTGGTGCTGTTGCTGGCCGTGGTGGCCTTGGGGGCCGTGTTCGGCCAGCTGATCATTCGGCCGTTGCTTGCGCTGACCACCTGACCGATCGGCCGTTGTCCCGGCGGCGCGCGGGCGGGCCGCGATTGCGGCCGGGGCGGGATGCGGGCGATGGGCTCAAAGCGCCGCGTCGGCGGGATTGTCGCGGCCCGTCGCGGCATCGACTCCGCCGAAGAAGCGGTGATAGAGAACGAGATACAGCGCCTGCAGCGCGGCGGTGATCATGAACGGCGTGATGAACTCGCCGCGGTGAATCAGCCAGCCGCCGATGATCGGGCCGACCGCGCGAGGGATCTGTACCGAGAGGTTCTGCACGCTGGCCGCGACACCGCGCCGCTCGGCCCGGGTCAATGCGGCGGCGACCGCCTGGCGCACTCCGGCCGTGCCGCGGTTGAATGCGCCGCGGACCGCGTACAGGCCGGCGGCCAGATCGAAATCGGGTGAGAAGGGAACGGCGATCAACAGCGCGAGGCCCACGATGCGCATGGCGATCACCGACCGGACGCTGCCGAAACGCCGGCTGAGCCCGTTGGCGAGCATCGCGCCCAGGGCGCCGAGCATGAAGCTCGCCGCCAGCGCCGGCCCGATGGCGGCCGGGCCCTCCGCGTAGCGGCGCAGGAACCAATACGCGATCAGCGGCCCGACGATACCGATCGCCAGTCCGTTGATGGCGTTGGTCAGCGCGAGCTTGGAGATCCTGCGGTTCTCTTCGCGCTTGATGTGCGCCTCGACTCGGGCGTCGCGAGCCGGCGCGAGTCCGGCCGGCACCGACTCGCGCGCCCAGGCCAGCAGCGCGAGGCTGGCGAGCGAGCCGGCCAGCGGCAGCGTGAAGAGCATGCGGAACGTGGAGATCTCGGCGTATCCGTGGCCGAACAGGGGCGGGAGAACGATCAGGATCGCTCCGGTGCCCATGCCCAGAAAACCCAGCGTCGCGTTATGCGCCAGCGCGCGGCGGCGATCCTCGCCGTCCACTTCCCGGGCAATCCAGGCCTGCTCGACCGGTGCGAACGGCCCCGCCGCGCCGTTGGCGCCGCGACCGAAGCCCGCGAGCGTCGCCGCGGCGATGAGCACCGCCTCGTTGGGCGACAGGATGGCCGCGAGGGCCGCGGCCATCGCCGACACCTCGTAGACGATGAGCAGGCGGCGTCGGCTGACCCGATCGCTCAGGGGTCCGATGATGAGGGTCAGCAAGGACCCGAAGGCCAGGCCCGCCATCAGCACGACGCCGATGGCGGGCCCCCCGAAGCCCAGCGCATGCAGATAGAGACTGAACGTCGCCACGGTGGCGCCCTGCCCGACGCTGCGTGATGCGCGGGCCGCGAGCAGGCAGCGGACGTTATGCGGCAGGCGTGATGCCACCAGAGGTCACCGGGGGGCGCGGGAGAAGAACCCCGGAGTATCAGGGCAGCGCCACCGCCGGTGCAACCGGCGCCGCGGGCCGTTCAGGCGAGCAGTTCGGCGCGGGTGGTCCGCAGGCGCTGCAGCCAGGGCTCGAAGTCAGCCGCCGGCATGGCCCTGGCCAGCAGCCATCCCTGCGCCAGGGTGCAGCCGTACTGGCGTACGAGCTGCCAGTCCTGCACGGACTCGACGCCTTCGGCGACGGTTTCCAGGCCGAGCTCGTTCGCCATTTCCAGTGCCGAGCGCAGAATCACCTGCAAGCTGTCCCGCTCGGAGGCTCCGTGCACGAAGCTGCGGTCGACTTTCAGCTCGGTGAACGGAATGCGGGCCAATTGCTGCATCGAGGAGAAGCCGGTGCCGTAATCATCGAGCGAAAGCCGGAAGCCGCGCAGGCGAAGGCGCGTGAGCACGCCGAGGGCGACGGCAAGTTCGCGCAGCAGCGTGCTTTCGGTGACTTCGAGCACGACCTGCTCGGCGCGCAGTTCATATTTTTGTCGCAGCTCGGAGATTTCCTGGACCAGCTCGGGGCGGTCGAGCAGCAGCGGCGAGACGTTGATGGCGATGGACAGATCGAGTCCCTGACGCGACCACTGCGCGGTCTGCGCCATGGCCCGTTCCATGACACGCAGCGTCAGCGCATGAATCAGGCCGTGCTGCTCGGCAACGGGGATGAAGGCATCCGGCGGGATCCAGCCCTGCACGGGATGGTGCCAGCGCGCCAGCGCCTCGAGGCCGCGCACCCGGCAGGAGCCGACCTCCACCTGCGGATGATAGAAGACCCCGATCTCGTCGCGCTCGATGGCCGCGCGCAGCGCGAGCGGATCGACCGGCGCGGCCTTGAGAGAATGCTCGGCGTCGGCGCTGCCCGGCTGGCGTTGCAGCAGTGCGCCGAGTCCGGATTCGGACAACGGTTTCTGCAGGCTGCCGAGAATGCGCAGGCCCAGCGCCGTTCCCATGTCCTCGACCGAATGACGCAGCGAGCTCTCCCGCGAGGAGGCGACGATGACCGGCGATCGCAGGTGGCGGGTCGAGAGCGCCGAAAGCAGTTCCGGCCCGTCCATCTTCGGCATCTCGAGATCCACGATGAGCAGGTCGGGTGGGGCGGGAAGAGAATCGAGCAGCGCCAGGGCGGCGACGCCGTCCTCGGCCTCGTGGACCTGGTTGATTCGCAGGGCCCGGCACAGCGCCGCGCCAATGCCGCGCTGGATGCCGCTGTCATCCACAATCAGCACTGAATCAATTGCTTGCAGCGCAGCGCTTGTACTCATGGTCGCGATCAACCCCTGAGCCGCCCAGCTCGCATGGGGCGACGTTCGATTCTCCAGGCTGTATCGACCCGGGAACTATGGGACTTGAGTCGCACTCTGCCGCGCAAGCGTGACGGTCGTCACACATGGTGGCCGACGAGCGCACGCGGCCAGCGGCCCTGCTCACGATTGCGTCCGCCACCCTCCGCGGATAGACTTCCCGTCCCCAAAGGGATGGGCGGTTAGCTCAGCGGTAGAGCACTGCTTTCACACGGCAGGGGCCACTGGTTCGATCCCAGTACCGCCCACCAATAAAAACATATTATTTTTCAGCATTTTAACGCAATTATTAGATTTATTATAAGTTTCTGAAATCGGCGCTGATGCGAGGCGCCGGCGAGTGCGCGCAATCCGGCCTGTCTCGGCCGCGGGCCTGTCAAATCAAGGATGAACCAGCGCGTCACTGCACGGTCGAGTCGCCCGGTTTGGGTCCCTGTGGTCAGTGAGGACGCTGCCGAGGACCCTTCAGTTCGCGCAGGAATTGGTAGAGCCGTTCCACCAGAGCGAGCCTCTCACCATCTCAATCGTAGCGCTCCAGCCCATCGGTGAGTAACTTGCCTCGACAGGGGGCGCCGTCGGGATCGATGAACAGCTGCTTCAGCCCCGCCTTGGTACGCGAGGGACTGTAGTCGTAGAGGATGATGCGTTGGCTGGGGGACCGGCGGCGCGCACGACCATGTAATGATCGGACTTCGGCGCCTTCTCGCTCTTGAGCACTTGCAGCGGGCTCTCGTCCATGTGCCAGAAGGAGGCGATGAACAGCGCAGCCTTCAGGACTTTGATCAGCGGCAGGACTTTCTCCCCGCCCACCGTGTTCACCCACGTGCCGGCCGTGCCGGGACTGAGGTCCATCCCAGAGCGCTCCAGCTGCCGGCTCGCGCGACCAAGAGTCCATCTGCGCACAGTGCCCAAGAAAGCATCGTCAAAATATCAACCTCACGGTGGCGCCTCCTCCTGATGTTTGCAGGACGTCGACGCTCGCGCCGTGGGCAGCCGCGATCTGGCGGACGAGCGTCAGTCCGATCCCGCTGCCGTGCCGCTTGGTCGTGAAGAACGGCACGAAGATTCTCTCGTGTTGCTCGGGTGGGATCCCGGGGCCGTTGTCGGCCACGGCAATGACGATCCGACCATTGGCGCGGCGGGCGGAGAGATCGATGAGTCCGGACGGCGTATCACGCAAGGCGTCTATCGCGTTGCGCACGAGGTTGATCAGCGCCTGGTCGAGGAGTTCCACGTCCATCGCGAGCTCGAGCGTTTCAGGCTCGATGGTGGCTGTGATGCGAATGTCCCGTTCCGCCAGATCTGTCGCGAGGAGCCGCTGGATGCGCGCAAACAGGCGCTGCACGGGCAAGACCTGCATCTGAGCCTCCAGCGGCTTGGTCAGGCGGCGGTGACTGCGTACGAAATGCAGCAGACCTTCGCTCCTGCGGGTCGCGGTTTCCAGGGCTTCCAGGGCATCCGCCAGGGTAGTTGCGCGAGGATCGTCTGCCGGCAGTTGCGCGATGACCTCGCGCACCAGATCGCGAGCCGTGACGGCGAGGGAGGACACCGGCGTGAGAGAGTTCATCACCTCGTGCGCCATGACCCGGATGACCGTTTGCCAGGCGGCGAGCTCCTGCGCACTCATCTCGTTTTCGATGTTCTGAAGCGAAATGAGGCGGCGGCGCGTGGCGCCGGCGGTAATCTCAGTGGCCGCCACCTTGAGCAGCAGCGCCCCGGAGGGCCGTTCCATGCGCAGGATCGCTGTATTCCCGGCGCGGAGCGATTCCAGTCCAACGGCAAACGGCTGCCCGTATTGGGAAAGCTGCCCGCTGTCGGTGATCGGACCTTCGAATAGCCGCCGAGCCGCCATGTTAAGGAGGTGCAGAGCGCCGTGCTCCTCGATGGACATCAGGGCCACCGGGACGTGGTTCACCAGGATCTGAAGGTAATGGCTCTGCGCGTCGCGCTCGGATCGGTTGGCGCGAAGCTTCGCGAGCACGCGCTCCATGGCAGCTCCGAGCTCGCGAAAAGCGCCATCGGAGCGCAACCCCGTGAAGCTTTGCGACAGATCATCCACCGCGAGCGCGTCCAGAAACCGCGCGACCTCGCGGCTCGACTGCGTGGAGAAGCGCACGAGCAAGGCGGTCTCGGCGAGCGCCGCTACGGAGAGAAGTGCGATCGTTACGTACCACTGGGTGCGGGTGATCATCCACGCTAAGGCGGTGATCGTGAGAAAGAGCACGACCGCTCGCCAGACCACTCCCGTGTAGAAGCGGCTAAAGCCCATATTTCTGTATTCGGCGGTAGAGTGAGGCGCGCGTGAGGCCGAGCGCTTCCGCCGCCCGGCTGATGTTTCTGCCGTGGGTTTCCAGGGCAAGAGCTACGGTATCTCGCTCGACGGCATCGAGTCTCGATGCCTCCGCAGGCCGCGATGACGAGACCGGCGACGAGGCGCCGGCAAGCGAGAAGTCGCCCGGCTCGAGCATCACGCCTTCGCTCAATATCATCGCGCGCTCGACCGCGTGGCGCAGTGCACGCACGTTGCCCGGCCAGGGGTGGACCATCAGGCGCTCGAGCGCAGCGGCGCTCAATCGCTTGAGCGGCACGTTGTACTTCTCCGCGTACACCGCGATGAAGTGCTCGAGCAGCAGCGGTATATCCTCCCGCCGCTCCCGCAGCGGCGGCAAGCACACTTCCACCGTGTTGATTCGGTAGAGTAAATCCTGGCGAAAGACGTTCTCATCGGCGAGTCGCCCGACCGGGAGGTTCGTGGCGCAGATCAGTCGTACGTCGATGGGCTCGGGATTCTCGGCACCGAGCGGTGTCACTTCCCTTCGCTCGAGCGCTGTGAGGAGCTTGCCTTGCAGATGCAGCGGGACATTGCCGATCTCATCGAGAAACAGCGTGCCGCCGGAGGCCGCTCGCAGCAGACCGACGCGGTCCTGTTTTGCGTCCGTAAAGGCTCCCCGGCGGTGCCCGAACAACTCGCTTTCGAAAAGCTGCCCAGAGACCGTGCCCAAGTCCACTCGCACGAAGGCTTCCTGCGCGCGTTGCGAGCGACGGTGAATATCGCGCGCGACCAGCTCCTTGCCCGTACCGTTTTCACCCAGCATCAGCACATTGGCGTCGGTGGGTGCGGCGCGACCGATTACCTGAAAGACGCGCAGCATGGCGGGCGAGGTTCCAATCATCTGGTCATCGACTCGAGTCGCCTGCGCAAGGCCCTGGCTGCGAGCGCGAAACTCCGTAGCTTCCAAGCGCGAGCGCCGTAGGTTGCTCGCGGCCAGAACCGTCGCGAGGAGTCTCTCATTTTCCCAGGGCTTGGTGACGAAGTCGGCGGCACCGCGCTTCATCGCTTCGACCGCCACAGCGACGTCGCCATGTGCGGTGATGAGCACGACCACCGCCTGTGGATCGAGGGCGAGCACTTGGGCGAGCAGCGCCAGTCCTTCCTCACCCTGCCTGGCGCCGCCGGTGAAGTTCATGTCGAGAAGCAGGACGTCGAAGGCATTTCGCCGTACCCGCTCCGCAAGTGACGCCGGGTCACTCAATGTCTCCACGGAGGCGAAATGCCGCTTCAACAGCAGCCGAGCGGCGAGCAGCACGTCCTCTTCGTCGTCGACGATCAGGATGTGCGCAGAGTGAATGGGAAACGGTGCCAAATATGCAAATCCGAAAAGCCAGTGTGCGGTCAGTGTCCGGTCACTTTGTACGCCAGCGGACAGTCGATCGCCATAGCGGATCGTAACTTATTGAATCAAAAAGGGTCGCGTCTATGGTATGCCTCTTGCTACGCCAAGGGCATGGAATTCCGAAGAGGTTTCCTTGAGCGCCGGCTTACTCTCCTGGGTGGCGATAAGCCCGGCGACAATGGACGCTGTGCGTCGGACTCGGTGATGGACAGGACTCTGGAGCGCCCGCCCGTGTGGCGGCGCTATGGGCCTTACGCGCTGATCGGCATGATCGTGGTGGGCGGCATGGCCTGGCTGCTGCATGGAGCGGGCATCAGCACGTATCGCGTCCCGGTGGATCAACTGACGATCGGGACCGTGACGCGGGCCAGGTTCGACGATTACATCGCTGTGCGCGCCAGAGTGGCTCCGCTTGCCATCTACTATCTCACCACCGAGCAAGGGGGCGTGGTGAAGCGCGTGGTGGTGCAAGACGGCGCCACGGTGAAGGCCGGCCAGCCGCTCATCGTGTTGTCGAATAGCGCACTGCGCCTTCAGGTCGCCTCCCGCGACGCGGGCACCGCGAACCAGATCAATGCCATCGAGAACACGCGCCTTTCGCTCGAGCAGACTCGTTTCAGCTTCCAGCAGCGGCTCCTCGACATCGAGCATCAGATCGCCGTGATCAAAGGCAAGCTCGCACGGGACAAGATCCTGCTTCGGGGCCAGGCAATCGCACCCATGCTCTATGCCCAGGAGCAGGAGCAGTACCGCTACGAGCTGACGCTGCGCACGGCCACCATCGCCTCGAGTAACGCCCAGCAGCGAGTGCGCGACACGGAGCTTGCAGAGCTGCGCAGCACGCTCGTCTCGCTCAAGAACGATCTTGCGATCGCCAAGGCGAGCCTGGCGGCGCTCACGATCCGGGCGCCGATCGGCGGTGAGCTCACGGCCCTCGATGCGAAAGTCGGCGAATCCAAAGCCTCCGGAGCCATCCTCGCTCAAGTGGACTCGCTCGGCCGGTTCAAGCTCACCGCGCGGGTGGATGAGTTCTATCTCGGCCGCATCGCGCTCGGCCAGGCGGCGCTCTTTACCGTCCGCGGCCGGAACTACCAGGCCACCCTCGTCAAGATCCACCCCAATGTGTCCAACGGCACCTTCAAAGTCGATCTTCATTTCAAGGGCGCAGTGCCCCCCGGCATCACGGTCGGGCAGGCGATCGATACGCGGCTCGAGCTGGGCGGTGCTTCCATGGCATTGCTGCTGCCGAACGGGCCCTTCTTTCAGGACACCGGAGGAACCTGGGCGTTCGTCCTCACGCCGGACGGCAGGTTCGCCACCCGGCGCAACATTGAGCTTGGCGAGCGTAACCCCGACGATGTCGAGGTACTCCAGGGTCTCACGTCCGGGGAGAAGGTCATCATCTCGAGCTATCAAGGGTTCAAGAGCGTCCAGCGCGTCGAGCTTACCCGGTCCGGTCACGACGATTGAATACTCTCGGAGAATGGCATGCTGTCACTCAAGCAACTGACCAAAGTCTATCGCACCACCGAGGTCGAGACGACAGCTCTGCGCAGCGTCGATCTGGACGTCGCCGCGGGCGAGTTCCTCGCCGTCATGGGACCATCCGGCTGCGGAAAATCCACGCTGCTCAACATCGTGGGCATGCTCGACAACCCATCCGGCGGTGAATACTGGTTCGCGGACCGGAACATCGCCGGGTGGAGCGAGGGCCAGCTCTCCGAGCTGCGCAAGAACAGCATCGGGTTCATCTTTCAGAGCTTCAATCTCGTCGATGACCTGACCGTGTTCGAGAACGTGGAGTTGGCACTGCTTTACCACAAGGATGTGCCGGCGCGAGAGCGCAAGGCTCGTGTCCGCGCGGCTCTGGAGAACATGAAGGTCGCACACCGCGCCAAGCACAGACCCCAGCAGCTCTCCGGGGGGCAGCAGCAGCGCGTGGCCATCGCCCGAGCGACGGTATCGCGCCCGAACCTGCTGCTGGCCGATGAGCCCACCGGAAATCTCGACTCCGCGATGGGCGAGGAGGTCATGCAGCTGCTGACCGAGTTGAATCAGGCGGGCACCACGATCGTGATGGTGACGCACTCTCCCTCGCATGCCGACTACGCCCACCGCGTGGTGCACCTGCTCGACGGGGCGATCGTCACCGACCGGGTGAGGCAGGCCGTCTGAGACGTACCCATGCTCCGACATTACCTGCAAGTGGCCGCGCGTAGCCTAGTCCGCCACAAGCTCTACAGCTTCATCAACATCGCGAGTCTCGCGTTGGGGCTGACCTGCGCCATATTCATCCTCCTCTTCATTCGCTATGAGACGACCACCGACAGCTGGGTGCCCGGTAGTGCTCAGCTCTACAGGGTAGACATGACCGCTCACCTGCCGGGCCGTCCGCCGATCAAAACGGCCCAAACTTCCTTTCCCGTGCCGGCTTTGATGCAAGAAACGATTCCGGAAGTCACCGCGGCGACCCGTCTGCTTCGCTTACCCCTCACCCTAACCGTTGGCCACCGACAGTTCTTCGAGACGGTTGACTCTGTCGACCCAAACTTTCTTCAAGTCGTCCGCCTGCCCCTGGTATCGGGGGATCCTGCAAAGGTTCTCAGTCAACCGGAGTCCCTGGTCCTGTCGGAAGATACCGCCAGAAAGCTCTTCGGTGACGTGAATCCGCTTGGACAAACAGTCGGAGTTAACAGAACAGATTGCGCCCGGGACGATGTAGCCTGTCGCCGCACCCCAATTGCCATGCAAGTCACCGGAATACTGAGAAACCTGCCGCCGACATCCCAACTTGTGGCAGATGTGCTCATGCCAAATGACTCTGTCGCCGACCCCTACAGCCGGTTTTCAAAGCAAGCGTGGCTTGCGGTCAATTTCTACGGCTATGTAACTCTTATACCCAACGCTAGCCCTCAGGCCGTCATAGCCAAGCTATCCCCAATACTGGATCGCGCAATGGCCGCTTCGACTCGAACACTCCCGCAGCACATTCGGGGAAGCCAGCTTTTCAAAGTCCACCTGACTCCGTTCGCGGATGTTCACCTCGACTCCGCCGGATATATCTCCAACATGACGCCCCCCGGAAGCTGGACCACCGTTTATGGTGTCGCGGCCATCGGGGTTCTGATTCTGCTGGTCGCCGCCTTCAATTTCATGAACCTGGCGACCGCTCGCGCAACGCTGCGTGCCCGCGAGATTTCACTACGCCAATGCGTGGGTGCAACCCGTCAGCAGTTGATCGTGCAGTTCCTAGGCGAGTCGGTACTAGTAGCTCTTTGCTCGCTGGTGCTTGCTCTGGCAGCGGTGGAAATTCTTCTACCAGTCTATGAGGGCTTTGTGGAGCATCCCGTCGCTTTCCATCTATTGGGCGATTGGCCGTTCTCCCTGCTGCTTCTCGGTATCGCAATCATCGTGGGACTCATCAGCGGCAGCTACCCTGCGCTGGTCCTATCTGGCTTGCGGCCCGCCGTGGTGCTACGGGCAAACACTTCGGGGCAGGCAGGCTCCGGCCATCTGCGTATCATTCTGGTCATGCTGCAGTTCGCCTTCTCCATCGGCTTAGGGATCGCGGCGATTGTCGTGTTCAGGCAGATCGACTTTGCGCGCAACATCGATCTGGGTTTCAACCGCCACAACATCGTCGTTCTAAACGCAGAAGCGCTCGATTCGCATAGCCGGCAAAGCCTCGTACAAGTCCTGCGCACCTATCCAGGGATACTCGGTGCAGCACTATCGAACAAAGTACCGTTCAAGGATAACGCCCCCGTCGGTTTGGCCAGACTTCCAGAGTGGTCACATGTGGTTTCAGTCACGAGACTCATGATCAGCCCAGAATTTCCGAGCCTGTACGACATGCCGCTGATTGCCGGTCGACTGCTCTCGTCGGGTCGCGTCCAAGATACCCTGTTGGAAAACAACTTCTCGCCCAATCCAGCTAACGAGGGACACAATATCCTCATCAACGTTTCCGCGGCTACTCTCTTCGGATACACGCCGCAGCAGGCCATTGGAAAGACAATCATATACAACGGAAATCACGTGAACATCGTGGGCGTTCTCGGGGACGCGAATTTTTCCGGTGCCTTGGGGCACGTCACCCCAACTGTGTATTTCAACGACCCGCGCAAAACTACCGAGCTGCAGATTCGCCTCAGTGGTAAGGACACTCTGAGGACGTTGACCTCAATTGACAAAGCCTGGCATGCTTTTGCGCCAGACACCTCGTCGCAGACATATTTTCTCAGTGCCGATTTCGAACAGCTGTACCGGAGCGCTGAAAGGCAAGGCGTGATGTTCGAGGTTTTAGTCTACATAGCTCTCTTGATTGGAACTCTCGGGCTGTTCGGACTAGCTGCTTTTACCGCCGGTCGTCGCACCAAGGAGATTGGCATGCGCAGGGTGTTTGGTGCCCGTACGCAGGATATAGCTCTCCTTCTGCTGTGGCAGTTCTCCAAACCCGTGCTGATTGCCAATGTGATTGCCTGGCCACTAGCTTGGTACTATCTACATGACTGGTTGCAGGGATTTGCCTATCGCATCTCCCTCAGTCCCCTTTATTTCTTTGGCGCGGGCGCGGTCGC
>JAJYFU010000144.1 GCA_021790795.1 Pseudomonadota bacterium | reverse complement strand
CAACGCAGCGGTGGCCCTTCAGTGCGTCGATCACAATCACGGTAATGTATTGCCCGTTTATCGGGCAATGGGCAGCCCCCGCTACCCGACGCGGAAGCAGGTCGCCGAAATGAATACGGCAACGGCCCTGCCTGCGCCTCGGATCCTGCACTTGCGCGCTGGAGTGCTGGCGCTGACGTTGCAGCCGGACGCGCTGGTTCTGTTGCGAATTAATGCTGCTCGCGGTCGGACGTCCGGTACGGCTGGGTGATGAGACGTTCCGCGTCTTCGGGAACCAGGTCAGGTGGCCAGGGAGCGGTGCTGGGGCCCGGTTACGCGCGTGATGAGAGGGTGGCGCCAATGAGTGCTCCGTGCGAGTATTGGCCAAAGGCGCACGACGGCGTTTGTGTGCGCAAGCATCGCGAGGCGCTGCCGGTGCCGCCGAAGGGACCGGTGGCGCATGACACGTTCGACGACCTGCCGACCGGTCCGAAAGCAAATCTGCCGGCAGCGGACTTCGCCGGCCGGAATGCTCCGAGGTTTCGTCGAGCCCATCACGGGCTCCTCGCGAAGGACTCGCCGTGCTCCGATATGCGCAGGCCGTACGGGCTGTCGGGCAGCCGCCGATTACCGTGTACAACCGGTTGGTCGATCGCCGATGAGCCGCGGTTGCGCGCGGGACGCAAGAACGCACTGAAGATCTTGCTCGCGCGCCCCCGGGATGGCGGGAGCGCTTCGGAGCAGGTGAGCCCCGGGAGGCGGTGGGTCTGCTGCCGGCGCGGGTTGCCCCGCGGTCATGATCTGCGACGTTCATTGCGGCATCCGTGCGGAGGTTCATCACATGTCGGGTCGGTATTCAATGGAAGGCAATGAGGGTATGTCCATGATGACCAGGCGTCGCACTACGTTCCACCGGATATTCGGACTGGTGTCCTCGCTGCTTGTCGTATCAGGCTGTCAGGCATCCGCGCATGCCGCCGTCGCCGCGAGACGCGATACCGCAGTGCCCATGGAGCACATCGTGATCGATGCGCGCGCCGCGGGCCGGCCGTTCCCCCACTTCTGGGACCACATGTTCGGCTCAGGACGAGCCGTTCTCGTGTTGCGCGCCAATTATCAGCACGATCTGACCATGATGAAGGGCGCGACCGGCATCCGGTTTGTGCGGTTTCATGGCTTGCTGGATCGAGGCGTGGGATTGACCGGCAGACACACGGCGGCGTTCTACAATAAGTACGCCGCCGGCTCGCATCGGCCCGCCGCCGGTTCGCCGTACAATTTCTCATATGTGGACCAGATCATGGACGCACTGCTTGCGCATGGAGTGCGTCCGTACGTTGAGCTGGATTTCATGCCGCCGGCGCTGGCGCGCAATCCGAAGATGGTGCAGTCGTTCTGGTATCACCCCGTCGTGTCGCCGCCCCGCAGCTACGCGCAATGGGACGACATGATCAAGGCGTTGGCGCGCAACTTCATCGCGCAGTACGGCATCAACGAGGTGGCCAAGTGGTATTTCGAGGTCTGGAACGAACCCAACCTCAGTTTCTGGGGTGGTGTGCCGAAGCAGAGCACCTACTTCACGCTGTACGATCACACCGCCCGGGCCCTCAAGAGCGTCAGTAAACGCCTGCGTGTCGGCGGCCCGGCGACCGCGCAAGCCGCGTGGGTGCCGGCGTTTCTGCGGCACGTGGCCAAGGACCACGTGCCGATCGACTTCGTGAGCACCCACGTTTACGGGAACGACACGGCCAAGAATGTCTTTGGCCGCAACGAAAAGGTGTCGCGGCGCACCATGGTGTGCCGCGCGGTACGCAAGGTTCACGACGAGATCGCGCGCTCGCGCTATCCGCATCTGCCGCTGATCCTATCGGAGTTCAACGCCAGCTACAGCAACGAACCGGATGTGACCGATTCGCCCTACATGGGACCGTGGATTGCCAGCACCATTCGCCAGTGCGCCGGCCTGGTGCACATGATGAGTTATTGGACGTTCTCGGACGTGTTCGAGGAGCAAGGCGTGGTCCGCAAGCCGTTCTACGGCGGTTTCGGGTTGATCGCCGAAGACAACATTCGCAAGCCGGCGTTCGATGCGTTCGAGCTGCTGCACCGCCTGGGCCATGTGCGCATGATGCCGGGAATCAGATCGGCGCTGATCACCCGCCGGCGCGATGGTTCGCTGGTATTGGCGCTGTGGGATTACTCGCCGCCGGACGGCAGGGGACCGAAGTACACGCCGCCGCCCGCGCACCGGTCGTCCCGTGTATTTGAGATCTCCGTGCGCGACTTTCCGGCGCGCGCACGCGGATTCCTGTGGCGGGTCGATGGCCACCACAGCGACGTGCTGCGTGCCTTCAATGCGATGGGACGCCCCCGCTGGCCGACCCGGCAGCAGATTGCCGTGCTCAAGGCCGCGGGGCGGCTCGCGCCGGCACGGCCCGTGCAGCTTGCCGACGGACGCATCACGGTCCGGGTCCCGCAGCATGGGATTGCGCTGCTGCTGCTCGATCGGCGGTGAGCGATCTGTGCGACCGGGCGTTCGCATTACTAGCGGATTTCGGGGCGGTGCCGGGACGGAGCCTGTGCCGGGACGGAGCCTGTGCCACCGTGACGCTCATGCGTCAAGACTTGTAGAGTATGCTTGATTGCAGATTGGATCCGGACGATGGGACGTACCGCAGAGCGAAATCATCCGCGGCCGGCGTAACGCGCCGGTCGGGAGCAAGTTCCGGGTCGGGCGGTTGCAGCGTGCGGCGGCTTTTCGGGGATGGTGAGCGGATGAGCACGCGACGTGCGCGGCGGGCGGTGTCCGCGCCGCAAAGGGGCGATTCCCGGGGTCGCCCAGCGTCTTTGGCGTTGCTGCGGGCCACGGTGGCTCTGATGGAGGTGGGCCGGATAGAGCGACAATTTCCAGACCTGTGGGAATGTGTCGGTCAAACTGAGAAGATTGACCTCGTGTGATCGCGCAGGCGCATTTGATCATTGTGTGATCAAATGGGAGACAGTATGCGGGTCGGGTTCTTCAGTCGCAGGTATCGCTCGTCATGCCATCGGTAAGCAAGACGCGGCATGACACGAATCTTATTGATCAAAGCCTCGATGAACCCGGGGACGGTCTTGTTCCGCGGCTTGCGGTGGGCGGCTATCCGATCCCGGTGGCGCCTGATCACAGTGGCGAAATTCTCGTGGGGCGTCAGCCTGGGCCAGCGTCGACTGGCCTGCCAGATATCGCGGAACCTGCGCGCCCGGGCCTCGCTGCAGGTGTCCGGCCGCTGTCCAGGGTTCTCCTTGAGCCGCCGGGCGGTGGTGAACGCCCCGCCGGCGGCCGGGCGCTTGCGGAACGTACGTTTGCCGTCGAGCGCGAGGTTCGCACGACGCTACGGCCGCGTGTGTTTCGGTCCTCTTGTGTCGGGCTTGTCCGGCTCCCCGGCCGTATGCCGGGCAGGCAACGACTCCTGGAGCACCCGCATGATAGAGCGGTACGGGCGCCGCGCGCCGACGTCGAGCGCGAGGCGCTTGGCGTGGATCCGGTTGCTCGCCAGGCCGTCGAACCCTCCGCGCTTCACCATGCCGCGCGGTCGACACCGTTCCCGAGGAATCTCGCACTCCAGGTCGATCCGCATCTGGCCATTGGGGACGTCGCGAGTGCGACACGCGCGGCGGTCGCGGCGGCCTCTACGTGTCGAGCGGCAGTGTGCGCCGCTCGCGCATCTCCCTGCGGAACCCGGCGGACGAAGCGGGCACGCGAGTCAGAGAGCAATCCGACGCTGGTCTGTAAGGGCCGAAATTCCGGGAACGTGAATCTGCCGGCGGGTTGGCGCGGCGGACGGGTCGTGCGCGTGCGCATCTCAATTGAGGACTCCGCACGTCTCGCCTGGACACGAGCCCCCGAGAAACTGCGCTGTGGATCGTCACGACACTCTCGTCTTTACCCACACGTTTCCGCGAAGAGACCGGTTTCGCGAGTTCCAAAGGAGGCAGAGTTGGCCATAAGTATTCGTGATGTTGCGAAGCTGGCTGGAGTCTCTACGGCGACCGTATCGAGAGTCATCAATGGCTCCGACGGGGTCACGGGAGCGGCGCGCGAGGCGGTTCTGCGCGCGGCCCGCGAACTGCAATATGTCCCGCACGCAGCCGCGCGAGCGCTCAGTACGGGTCGCACGCGCACCATCGCGGTTCTCTTGCCCGACATGCATGGAGCGTTCTTCTCCGAATTGATCCGGGAGCTGGATCAGTGTGCCCATGCGCATGGACAAAGCCTGCTGGTCGCAAGCCTGCACGGGCGGCTGACGGAGGTGCCGAAGGTGTTCGCACTCATCCACGGACAGGTCGATGGGGTGATCCTCATGGCCCCGTTCGTCGACGCGGACCGCCGTCTCGCACAATTGCCGTTCACAGTGCCGACGGTGCTCCTCAATGCGCCGGATTCCGTGGGCGATGCGCCGGCGATCACCATCGACAATGCCGGCGGTGCTTCGCAAGTTGCCCAGCACTTCGCGCAGCTGGGCTATAAGGATGTCGTGCATATTGCCGGACCTGCGGACAATTTTGATGCAGCCGAGCGAGCCCGCGGCTTTCACGCCGCTGCGCGCCGACTGGGCATGACGGTGCAGCGTGATATCAAGGGTAACTACTCGGAAGAGGCGGGACGGGAGGCGGGCACATACCTGGCGGGACGAGGACGCCGGCCACGAGCGGTATTTGCGGCAAACGACAACATGGCGGTAGGTTGTCTCGAGGCGCTCGCGGCGGCCGGCGTCGCCGTGCCCGATGAGGTGGCTGTTGCGGGGTTTGACGACATTCCGATCGCGCGGTTCACCACGCCACCGCTCACGACAGTGCGACCGCCGGTGGCGCAGCAGGGGCTGGAGGCTTTCGAATGGCTGGTCACCGCAATCAATCGTAAGGGCCGGACGCGGATACGTCCGAAACCACGCACGCGGCCACTGCCGACGACCTTGATCGTGCGC
>JAJYFU010000143.1 GCA_021790795.1 Pseudomonadota bacterium | reverse complement strand
GTTCTCAGCCATCGCTCAGGCTCCGCTCAGACGCTGCATGAACATGAGCGCGGCGCCGAGCAGCCGCTCGAACCCGGACTGAACCACCGGCAGGCTCACGAGAATCACCAGCAGGCCGAATACGAGCACGACCGGCAGGCCGGTCGCGAACAGATTGAGCGTGGGCGCGGCGCGGCTGACCACTCCAAAGGCGAGATTGGCGACCATCAGCGCGGTGATGGCCGGCAGCGCGACCGCGAGCGCGCCGTAAAACAGCGTCGAGCCGAACTCGACCACCGCCCACAAGGCATGCGGGCCGAGGCCGGCGGTGCCGACCGGCAGCGTGCGGAAGCCCGCGACGAGGATGCGGATGAGCGCGATGTGGCCGTTGAGCATCAGGAAGATCAGCGTCACGAGCAGTGTGTACAGCTGACCCAGCGCCGGAGTGCTCTCGCCGCTCAAAGGATCGAGGTTGAACGACAGCGACAAGCCCATGCTGTTGGCGACAATCTGCCCGCCGAGCGTCACCGCTTCGAAGACCAGCTGCAGGGAAAAGCCGAGCGCCACGCCGATGATGATCTGCTGCACCGTGATCAGCACGCCGGGGGCGGACAGCAGCGCGATGTTCGCGGGCACGGCGATCAGCGGCGCGACCAGCAGGGCGATCGCTCCGGCCAGGACGATGCGCGCCTGCGTCGGTACCGACACCGCGCCGAACACCGGCGCCACCATCAGGCACGAGCCGATGCGCACGAACGGCCAGAAGCGGCTCGCGATGGCGTGAGCGATCGTGGCGGAGGTGATGACAGGCATGCGCTTCGGTGCCGTCAGTTGACCAGCTGTGGAATGCTCAAGATGAGCTCGCGGGTATAGTCGACAAGGGTATGCAGCATCCACGGGCCCGCCAGTGCCATCACCAGCGCCATCACCAGCAGCTTCGGAATGAACGACAGGGTCATTTCGTTGATCTGGGTGGCCGCCTGGAAGGCCCCGACCACCACGCCGGTGATCAGCGCCGCCAGCAGCAGCGGCGCGGACAGCGCCAAGGTCACCTCGAGCGCGCCGGTACCCAGGGACATGACAGTTGCGGAATCCATGCGCCCCGCTCCCTTAATGATAGAAGCTCGCGGCGAGCGAGCCCATGACCAATGTCCAGCCATTTACCAGCACGAACAGCATCAGCTTGAAAGGCAGGGAGATCATCACCGGCGAGACCATCATCATGCCCAACGACATCAACACGCTGGCCACGACCAGGTCGATGATGACGAACGGTATGAACAGCAGGAAGCCGATCAGAAACGCGGTCTTCAGCTCGCTGGTGATGAATGCGGGCACGAGGATGGAAAGCGGCACATCGAGCGGGGCGGCGTAGCCCTTGCTGCGGGCGATGTGCGTGAATACGGCGATGTCGCTCTCGCGCGTCTGGTGCAGCATGAACTCCTTGACCGGGACCTCGGCCCGATCGAGTGCCGCGGTCGCGGTGAGGGTGCCGGCCGCGTAGGGCTGATACGCGACCCGGTCGATCTGGCGAATCACCGGCGACATCACGAACAAGGTGAGAAACAGCGCGAGGCCGAGCAGCACCTGGTTGGGCGGTGTCTGGCCGGCGCCGAGCGCCTGGCGCAGGATCCCAAGGACGATCACGATGCGTGTGAACGAGGTCATCATCAGGAGGATGGCCGGCAGCAGGGTCAGCGCCGTCATCAGCGCCAAGACCTGCATCGTCAACGTGTATGTCTGGGTGCCGCCGTGGGTCTGAACGCTGAAGGCGGGTATGCCGGGCGCGGCACAGGCGGCAACCGGCAGCAGCGCCAGAAGCAGCAGCGGCCAGCTCTTGCGCAGGAGGCTCACTTGCCGAGACTCCGCTTCAGCAGGGCGGCGAACGACGGCCGCGCCGGGCCACCGGCATCCGCGGTCGGCCTGTCGAGGGTCACCGGACGCTCGAGCACATGCAGGGTGTTGACCTGTCCGGGCGCGACACCGAGCAGGATCTGTGCGTCGCCCACCTTCACGAGCACGGCGCGTTCCTTGGCGCCAAGAGGCATGCTGGCGAGGATCTCGAGCGCGCCGGGGGCGCGGGCCCCGAACGTCCGCAAGCGGCGTGCGATCCACGCAAGCGCGAAGATGGCCACCAGAACGACGAGCAGCGCGAGCGTGACGGAGGCGAGTCCGCCGGCGCCGATCGCTGGTGAAGCCGTTCCGGCAGCGGGGGCTGCGAACAGATGGGTCATTTGAGCTTGCGCAGCCGCTCGGCGGGGCTGATGACGTCGGTCAGACGGATGCCGAATCTTTCATTCACCACCACGACCTCGCCGTGCGCGACCAGTGTTCCATTGACGTAGACGTCGAGTGGCTCGCCGGCGGTGCGGTCTAGCTCGACCACGGAACCCTGATTGAGCTGCAGGAAGCTGCGGATCGGGATGCGAGTGCGACCGACTTCCATAGACAGTGTGACCGGTACGTCGAGGATGACCTCGAGGTTGACCTCGCCGCCTCCCTTGCCCGCGCCCTCGTCGGTGAGGGGGTGAAATTCGGCAGGCTCGGCGGCTTGCGGTTGGACATTGGCGTTCATGACGGAGCTCACTGGCTGTTGGCCGAAGATAATTCGGCGGTGACTCGGTTGCGGCGTATGCGTTCCTCGATCCTCACCGCCTGATTTCCGCGCGAGGTGCCGAGTGTGCCGCGGAACACCGGCATGTCCTCCGCGATCAGGGTGACCTGACCGGAGAAGTCGCAGGGCAGGATGTCGCCGGCCTTGAGGTTCAGAAGCTCGGCGAGCGATATCGACGTGCGGCCGACCAGCGTGGTGATGGCGAGCTCCGCGTCCTCGAGCTCGTCGCGCAGCGACTGCATCCAGCGCTCGTCCCGATCCATCCGGTCGCTGGCCACGCCGGAATCGAGTATCTCGCGCAGCGGCTCGATCATCGCGTACGGCATGGTGATGTAGAGAGTGCCGCCATGTCCGTCGAGCTCGATGTGAAACGAGCTCACCACGACGATTTCCGAGGGCGATACGATGTTGGCGAACTGCGGGTTGATTTCCGATTGCAGGTATTCCGCCTGAATCTCGGCGATATGCGACCACGCTTCGTGCAGATCGGCGAAAACGCTGCGTAGCGCCAGCTGGATGATTCGCTGCTCGGTGGCGGTGAATTCGCGCCCCTCGATCTTGGCGTGTCGGCCGTTGCCGCCGAAGAAATTGTCCACGACCGCGAACACCAGCTTCGAATCGAGGACGATCAGCGCCGTGCCCCGCAGGGGGTTGAGGCGTACCAGATTGAGGCTGGTCGGCACGTGCAGGGTATGGACGAATTCGCTGAATTTCTTGACCTGAACCGGTCCGATCCCGACTTCCGGGGCGCGGCGCAGGAGGTTGTAGAGACTCACGCGGTACAGCCGCGCGAAGCGCTCGTTGATCATCTCGAGCGTGGGCATTCGCCCGCGCACGATGCGCATCTGATTGGCGAAGTCGTAGGCGATGACTTCCCCGGGATCCGGCGGTGGGTCGGTATTGACCGCGCCGGTGTCGACGCCGTGCAGCAGGGCGTCGATTTCGGCCTGATCGAGTATCTTTTCGTTGCTCATGCGAAGACGCCCGGCGCCGCGATTACTGCATCACGAAGCTGGTGAAATAGATGGCATCGACGTGGCTGGGGTGTCCGCCGGCCGCGCCCACCACTTTGCGCACGTCGGCGAGCACGGCCGCGCGCAGCCGCTGTTTGCCTGCCTCGGTGTTGAGCGTCGCGTAGCGCTGATTGCTGAGCAGCAGCAGCAGATCGTTGCGCACCACCGGGTCGTTCTGCTTCAGCAGCGTGATGGTCGCAGGGTCGCGCGACATCACCTGCAGGGAGACCTGCAGATAGCGCACCGCCTGGCCGGACTGGAAATTCACCACGAAGGGTTTCAGCGCGAGGTAGTGCGGCGGACCGGAGGGCGCCTTACCGGCCCCGTGCGCGCCGCCGGCTGCGCGTCCGTGCAGCAGCAGGAAGCCGCCGGCGCCGGCGCCGAGGGCCACGGCGGCGATCGTGATGATCAGCCACAGCGGCATCGCGCGTTTCTTCCGGGGCACGGCGCTGGGTTCGGTCGCGGCGGCTGCGGGTGCGTTAGCCATGAATGTTGCAACTCCTGTCGATCGTTCAACTGTGCCGGCGGCTGCAATGCCTGTGCCACGCACCTGCTGTGGCGCGTAACAACAGGAATTCACGAGGATTTTTATTTTGCTCGCGGTGTGAGCTGCGTCACATCGGCGGACCGGCGTCGGAGTTCCGGCGCCGGTGGCCACCGGTTATGTCCTCGCCGCGGCGCCGAAGCGCGTGTCGCCAATTGCAAACAATTCTGAGGTACATCACAGAATACGCGCCGGTGAATAAGTCAAAGTACCGACCGGCGGGGATCAAGAACACGGCGTACGGCCTTGTCCGGCGGCCCCAAAAAGAAGAGCGAGTAAAAAGAAGTGAGCACCCCGATGTTTGCCAGCGAATACGCCGATACCGCTATCATCGCCGAGTCCTTTACGGCGCGCGTTCCCGCCGAACCGCAACCGGGATGCATGCCGACCGGAACGTCGACGGCGATCGCGACCGTGATCGGGCTGATCCGTCAGGTCGCAGTCCACGACTCGACGGTTCTGATCCTCGGGGAGTCCGGAACCGGCAAAGAGGTCGCCGCCCGCGCCATCCACGAACTCAGCCCCCGCCGTAACCGCCCGTTCGTCGCGGTGAACTGCGGGGCGATACCGGCGGAGCTGCTGGAATCGGAATTGTTCGGCCATGAGAAGGGCGCGTTCACCGGCGCCATCGCCACCCGCAAGGGCCGCTTCGAGATCGCCGACGGCGGCACGCTGTTTCTCGACGAGATCGGCGACATGAGTCCGCCCATGCAGGTCAAATTGCTGCGCGTGCTGCAGGAGCGGGTCTTCGAGCGTGTCGGCAATCACGCGCCGATGCGCTGCAACGTGCGGATCGTGGC
>JAJYFU010000051.1 GCA_021790795.1 Pseudomonadota bacterium | reverse complement strand
TGGCGGAGAGAGAGGGATTCGAACCCTCGAAGGGCTTTTGACCCTTACACCCTTAGCAGGGGTGCGCCTTCGACCACTCGGCCATCTCTCCGCATTCGTTTCATTCGAACCGGCCCAGGCACGGCCTCGTGAGGCCGGTACCCGCTTCGTCCCGGGATGGGCGTCAGCCCAAGCCGTCCCGGCGCGGTCGCTCACCGCGGCTTTCCGCGGCGGCTCAGCCTTCTGCGGAAAAACGTCGCCCGCCGCCCCGCCAGGAGGGACGCATGATACCGAAAGCGCCCGAGGAATGGGACGTTCGAGCGCTGGCTGGGCTCAGAGCACCACGTCCTTCACGGGCAAGTCCGCCTCGTCGTCGGCGGGTTCGCGCTGCGCGCCCGGGCCCGGATGATGATCCCCGGCGGACTGCTGCTTTTCCCGCTGGATGCGCCGGTAGATCTCTTCTCGGTGGACCGCAACACTCTTCGGCGCCTGGATTCCGATCCGAACCTGATTGCCCTTGACGCCGAGCACGGTGACCGACACTTCGTCGCCGATCATCAGCGTCTCCCCCACTCGTCTGGTCAAAATGAGCATGGCTCGACCTCCTCCTCCCAGGCCACTCTACACCCTTTGGAATAGGCCGGATCGGGATGTCAAGCCCTTTTTCAGCCGCTCAGACGACGGTTCACCCAGTCGGGGACATCGGCCAGCGCCGACTCCAACGCAGCCGGATTGCTGCCCCCGGCCTGGGCAAAATCCGCGCGGCCGCCGCCTCGGCCCCCGACGCGGCTCGCGATGGCTCCCACAAGCTCACCCGCCTTGACGCGCGCCGTCTGGTCAGCGGTTACACCGGCCACCAATACGACCTTGTCCGGGCCTTGGACCGAGGCCAGAACGATCACAGCCGATTTGAGCGTCTCCTTGAGCCGATCGACCGCGCCTCGTAACGTGGCGGCGTCGGCATCGGGGATCTGCGCGGCGAGGACCTTGATCCCCTGCACGTCCTGCGCGCCCGCGGCCAGATCCGTTCCCTGGCCGGAAGCCAGGCGGTCCTTGAGCGTACGGATCTCGCGCTCCATCTGCCGGGTCCGCTCGAGTGACTCTCGCACCCTGTCCTTCAGCTCCTCGCGCGAGCCGCGCACGAGGTGTGCGAGCTCCTTCAGCAGCGCGTCGTTCTGCTCCACGAGCTCGATGGCGCCCTCTCCCGTGACCGCCTCGATACGGCGCACGCCCGAGGCGACGCCGCTCTCGCTGACGATCTTGAACAGGCCGATGTCGCCGGCGCGCTGCACGTGAGTGCCGCCGCACAGCTCGATCGAGAAGTCCCCGATTCGCAGTACGCGCACGTCCTTGTCGTATTTCTCGCCGAACAGGGCCATTGCCCCCGTGGCGAGCGCTGTCTCATAGTCCATCACCCGGGTTTCCGCCGGCGCATTGGCCCGGATCTGCTCATTCACCAACCGCTCGATGACCGCGAGCTGCGCGCCGGTCACCGGCTGCGGATGCGAGAAATCGAATCGCAAACGGTCGGGCGCGACCAGCGAGCCCTTCTGCTGGACATGCGTGCCGAGCGTCTTGCGCAGCGCCGCGTGCAGCAGGTGGGTCGCGGAATGATTGAGCGCCGTGGCGCGCCGGCGAGCGCCGTCGACCGCGGCGCCGAGCGTGTCTCCCACCCGGATGCGGCCCTCGCTCAGGCGACCGACATGCGCGTAGGCGGCACCGTGTTTGATCGTATCCTCCACGTCGAAGCGCACTCCGGCGGCCGTCAGCGTTCCCTTATCGCCGACCTGCCCGCCCGACTCGGCGTAGAACGGCGTGCGATCGAGCACCACTTCGGCCCGATCGCCGGCCGCGATCTGCTCCACCGGCGCGCCGTCCTTCAGCAGCGCCGCGACACGCCCCTCGACTGTGAGCGCCGCATAGCCCTCAAACGTCGTGCGCGCGTCGATGGCCGCGACGCCGCGCAGATCGACGCCGAACTTGCTCGCCTCCTGGGAGCGGCGCCGCTGAGTCTCCATGGCCGCATCGAATCCGGCCTGATCGACGGCCAGACCGCGCTCGCGCGCGATGTCCGCGGTCAGATCGGCCGGGAAGCCGTACGTGTCGTAGAGCTTGAAGACCACTTCGCCGGGGATGACCACCCCGGTTCCCGCGGCGCCGCCCGTGGACAGTCCGGCGATCACCTCGTCGAGCAATGCCATGCCCTTGGCCAGGGTCTCGGCAAAGCGCTGCTCCTCGTGCTCGAGCACCCGCTCCGCCTCGGCCCGGCCCGCGGTGAGCTCCGGATACGCTCCGCCCATCTCCCGCTCGAGCACCGCCACCAGCTTGTAGAAGAACGGCTCCTCGATGCCGAGCTTGTAGCCGTGGCGGACGGCGCGGCGAATGATACGCCGCAGCACATACCCCCGGCCCTCGTTGGAGGGCAGCACGCCATCGATCACCAGGAACGTACACGCGCGGATGTGGTCGGCGATGACCCGCAGCGAGCTCGAGCCCAGATCCGAAGCGCCGGCGAGCTTTGCCGCCGCCGCGATCAGGTTGCGGAACAGATCGATGTCGTAGTTCGAGTGCACACCCTGCAACACCGCCGCGATGCGCTCCAGGCCCATGCCCGTGTCGACCGAGGGCTTGGGGAGCGGGCTGAGCGTGCCGTCCGCGGCCCGGTCGAACTGCATGAACACCAGGTTCCAGATCTCGACGAATCGGTCGCCGTCCTCGTCGGCGGACCCGGGCGGTCCCCCGGGGATTCCGGCCCCATGGTCGTAGAAGATCTCGCTGCAGGGACCACAGGGCCCGGTATCGCCCATGGCCCAGAAGTTGGATTTCTCGCCCATGCGCGCAAAGCGCTCGGCCGGCACCCCGATCTCCTTCAGCCAGATATCGGCCGCCTCGTCATCCTCGCGGTACACCGTCACCCACAGTCGGGTCGGGTCGAGGTGCAGCGTCTCGGTGAGAAACGCCCACGCGAAACCGATCGCCTCGCGCTTGAAGTAATCGCCGAACGAGAAGTTTCCGAGCATCTCGAAGAACGTGTGATGCCGGGCCGTGTATCCGACGTTCTCGAGATCGTTGTGCTTGCCGCCGGCGCGCACGCAGCGCTGGCTGCTGGTGGCGCGCGTGAAATCACGCTTTTCCTTGCCCAGGAAGACGTCCTTGAACTGCACCATGCCGGCATTGGTGAACAGCAGCGTCGGATCGTTGCCTGGCACGAGCGAGCTCGAGGGCACGATGGCGTGGCCGCGGTCGCGGAAAAATTCGAGGAATGCGCGGCGCACGTCGGCCGCGCCAAGATAGGGAGGTCGCGTCAAGGGTGTCAGTCCAGTTCGAGCTCGGCGCCAGTGGCCGCCCGGATATCATCCGATGAAAAGCCCCGATACTGCAAAAAACGGGCTTGGCGCGCCTTCTCGGCCCAGCCGGCCGGGGGCGCCGCGCCGAACTTGCGCCGCCGCACCCGGCAGGCCAAAGCCCGCCAATCGGGCCCGGCCGCGAGGGCCGCATCGATGAGCGCGGGCTCCGCGCCCTGAGCCCTCAGATCGCGACCGATACGCAGCGGCCCATGGCCGCGCTCCGCGCGATAAGCGACGAAGCGCTCGACGCAGCGCGCATCGTCGAGCAGGCGCTCGGCGGTGAGCGCCGCGAGAACTTCCGCCGTGGCCGCAGCCTCGAATCCCCGGGCCCGCAGCTTCTCCCCCAGCTCGGCGCGCAAGTAGTCACGCCGCGCCAGCAGGGCCACCGCCGCGGCCCGGATACTCTTCGGGTCGCCGCTCGATTCAGGCCGAGGCGGCAGCTTCGCCACTGTTGCGCGGCGGGCGGGCCGGCAGCAGCCGGGCGCGCACCTCCGCCTCGATCTCCCGCGCCACCTCCGGGTTGTTCTGCAGGAAGACGCGCGCGTTGTCCTTGCCCTGCCCGATGCGGTTGCCCTTGTACGAGTACCAGGCGCCGGACTTCTCGATGATGTCCTGGGCGCTCGCCAGATCGATGATCTCCCCTTCGCGCGAGATGCCCAGCCCGTACATGATCTCGAACTCCGCCTCGCGGAACGGCGGAGCCACCTTGTTCTTGACCACCTTGACGCGCGTCATGTTGCCGACCACTTCGTCGCCGTTCTTGATCGCGCCGATGCGGCGGATGTCCAGCCGCACCGAGGCGTAGAACTTCAGCGCGTTGCCGCCGGTGGTGGTCTCGGGATTGCCGAACATCACGCCGATCTTCATGCGGATCTGGTTGATGAAGATCACGATGGTGTTGGAGCGCTTGATGTTGCCCGTCAGTTTGCGCAGCGCCTGCGACATCAGGCGCGCGTGCAATCCGACCTGCATCTCGCCCATCTCGCCTTCGATCTCCGCCTTGGGGGTCAGCGCGGCCACCGAATCGATCACCACGATGTCGACCGCGTTGGAGCGCACCAGCATGTCGGTGATCTCCAGCGCCTGCTCGCCGGTGTCGGGCTGCGAGACCAGCAGCTCGGCGATGTTCACGCCGAGCTTCTCGGCATATGCCGGATCGAGGGCGTGCTCGGCATCGACGAACGCGGCGGTCCCGCCGCTGCGCTGCACCTCGGCGATCACTTGCAGAGTGAGCGTCGTCTTGCCCGATGATTCGGGGCCGTAGATCTCCACTACCCGTCCGCGCGGCAAGCCACCGACGCCAAGCGCGATATCCAGGCCCAGGGAACCCGTCGACACCGATTCGATGTCGTAGGCCGCGGTGGCATCGCCGAGGCGCATGACCGAGCCCTTGCCGAACTGCTTTTCGATCTGACCGAGCGCGGCGGCGAGCGCCTTTTTGCGATTCTCTTCCATCTGGCGTTCCCGGAAATGGTGGTGACCCACGTACTGGATAAATTATCCCACAAAGCGGCCGCTCACCACATCTCTGTTTGCGCGCCCAACGTGTTATTTTGCCGCTAATGCGCCGCTAGACAGTGGATAGGTCTGCACAACACTGTATACAGGCCCGGCTTCGAGCGTCCGGCTCTCGATAAGGGCAAACTCATCGAACCGCCACAGCACCGGATGCAGCGCCGCAGAAGCACTTGGCCTCATCACTTTGCGTGCCACAGTGACATGTGGCCGGAAGGGCTTGAGATCCGGAGCAAAAGCGGCCACCGCCAGGATCTCGAGCAACCGGTCCACCCACCCGGCCAATCCCGCAGGCGGCGCCGGCGGCACCGCGCACAGCACCCGGGGACCGGGCCAGTACGCCAACTCCTGCAGCGGCACCTCGATCGGTCCCGCGCCGGTCACGGCCCGCACGACGGCGCCGAGCTCGGCCACGCGGCCCTCGGGTACCGCCCCGATGAACGCCAGAGTGATGTGGTAATTGCCCTGGGGCACCCGCCGCCCGCCACTGCCGCGCACGCCCTTGCGCACCGCATGCGCCAGCTGCTCGCGCATCGCGGCGTCGGGCCAGAGCGCAAGAAAGAGCCGGCGCGTCCGTTCCCGAGGAGGGGCCGGCGAGCGAGGCTCCGCACCGCTCAATCCCCGTACCTCCTGATCATCATGAGCGCTCCGCTGCGGCGGCCGCGACTCGCGCCTCGAGCATCTCCAGGGCTCGTCGCAAGGCGTGAGCCACCGTCTGGCGGCGAACGGCATCACGGCCACCCTCGAAGCCGCACCGCTCGCAGAACCGTTGCGGCCGAGCACGCATCGCCACGGCGAGCCACACGGTGCCGACCGGCTTATCGGGCGTGCCCCCCTCAGGTCCCGCGATGCCGCTGACCGCGACCGCAATCTGCGCGCCGGAGCGCGCGAGCGCGCCGTCGACCATTTCCCGCACGGTGGCTTCGCTGACGGCGCCCTGCTCCGCCAGCGTCTGCTCGGAAACGCCGAGATCGCGGATCTTGGCCGCATTGGAATACGTGATGTACCCGCACTCGAACCACCGCGAGCTGCCGGGGACGTCGGTGAGCGCCTTCGCGATCCACCCGGCGGTACACGACTCGGCGGTGGCGATCCGCCAGCGCGCCGCCTGCAGGGCCCGGCCAGTCCGCTCGGCCAGCGCGTACAGATCGGCATCCGCGACGGATGAGGCGCCCATGACGAGGAGTGTACCCCGAGCGCTGCGCCCGCGAACGGGCGCGCCCTCGGCTCCGGCGTGCGATTCCCCGTACCGGCGTTAGGCTAGGGTCACGGGGCCGGCGACGCACGGGCGCGCGCACACCCCGCCCACAACAACAGCGATTCCCGGGGGAGAGTCATGCGTGCGCGACACCTTGCGGCGGCAGCGAGGGCCGCGTCGATCAGCGGGTTGCGCGCCTTCGTCGGCCTCTGCGGGCGAGTGCGAGCGGGCACGCCGCCCATGGCGATGCGCTCGGGACGAGGTCCCGGCAGCCGACGCCACTCGTCACCGCTCGGACACACCTCGGATCGCGGAGGGCCGATGCCCATCGGCCGTGGCGTTTGCTTCTGCCTCCCGGCGGCGCTGACGCTGCCGCGCGCAAGCGCCACCGCCCGGTGCAACCGGATCGAGACCCCATCCCTCACGGTGACCATGCGCGGTCTGCGACCCACCATACTCACCGAGATCAACGGGGACAAAGCCCGCTTCATCATCGACACCGGCGCCGCCACCGGCATTCTGTCGGCGGCCGCGGCCGCGTAATACAAACTGTCGCTGCGGAGTTGGCTCGAGCCCCGGTCGCTCTGGGGTATGGCCATGCGCATGCAGAACGGATCACCTCACGCGTACGTACGTGCGCGCGCGGCGGCGACGTTTCACCACATGGGACTCGATCCGGGGCAGCCGGCGGGCGCGGCGAAGAACAACTGACGACGGCCCGCAGGCCGCGCCATTGTGACCGCCCCCCCGAGGCGGCACTCAGGTCGAGCGCAGCACGAGCGCGGTGGGCATCATCTGCGATTCGACGACCTCGCCGCGGATCATGTCGAGGACCTTGCGGGCGAGCAGCACACCGCCCTCCTGCCAGTTCTGCCGCACGCTCGAAAGCGGCGGCAGGAAGGTCGCGCCCTGCGGCGTGTCGTCGTAGCCGATCACCGAGACATCCTCGGGCACGGACAGTCCGAGCTCGATGAGCGCGCGGATCGCGCCCATCGCCACCAGGTCGCTGCAGGCGAAGATCGCATCGAACTGCACGTGCCGGTTGTGCAGCGAGCGAACCGCCTGCACGCCGCTCTCCAGCGTGAAATCCGCCCGCCGCATCAGCAGCGGCTTGATTCCGTGGCGGCCGAGCTCATCGACGAAGCCGAACAGGCGCTGGGCCATCTCCGGATGGTCGGGATTGCCGATGAACACCGGGTGGCGCCGGCCGATCGACACGAACCGCTCCGCGACGCTGATCCCGCCGAGCCGATTGTCGCTGCCGACCACGATGTGCTGGTCGCCGCCCACCCCGGCGGCACCCCAGACCACCATGGGCAAGCCCAGCCGGTCATAGGCGCGCACGGCGTCCTGGTGGGCGCCTTGTCCGAGCAGGATCAGACCGTCCGCCGCCTGCGCCACCACATCACCGGCGGCCTGGCGGGTGGTGAGCAGCACGTTGTACTGGGCCGAGGTCAGCTCCTGGGAGATGCCGCCCAGCAGCGCCAGGGGATAGGGATCCCACATGGTGCGCTCGGGTGTCGGCGTCATCTCGACGATCACCGCCACCGCATGGCTGCGGCGCAGGCGCAGATTGCGGGCGCTCACGTTCAACTTGTAGCCGTGCTTGCGGGCCAGCTGCTGCACCCGCTCCCGGGTCTCGGGGCTGACCAGCGAACTGCCGCTCAAGGCCCGCGAGACCGTGATGGTCGACACACCGGCCAACCCGGCCAGATCGGCCATGGTGAGGCTGGTGCGTCCGCCCGGACCCTTTTTCTTACGTTCCACGACCGATGCTTCGCACCCCGGAAGATATCGATATCATCCCCTGGCGCACGGTGCGCGTAAAGGCAGCTTGATGCCGGATACTCTCAACCGCTATCGGGTGATCGGCGCTCTGGCGCTGAGCTTCATGATCTTCGCGGTCCTGCTGAACAGCGTCGGCACGGTGATCCTGCAGGTCATCCACACCTTCGGGGTCGACAAGCCCCAGGCGAGCCTGCTCGAGCTCTTCAAGGACCTGCCGATCGTGATCACGTCCTTTGCGCTCGCCTCGTTCCTGCCGATTCTGGGCTATCGGCGCGCGATGCTGATCGCCCTCGGCGTGGTCGCCGTGGCCTGCACGCTCATGCCGCTGTTTCCGAGCTTTCACACCACCGAGCTGCTGTTCGTCTGCGTCGGCATCGCCTTCGCGCTGACCAAGGTGTCGGTCTACGGCTCGATCGGGCTGCTCACGACGAGCAAGACCGAGCACAGCCGGCTCACCAATACGATCGAGGGACTCTTCATGGTGGGGGTCGTCATCTCCGGATGGCTGTTCAGCGCCTTCATCCCCGCGGGCCGCGGCGCCCACTCCGCATGGCTGCACGCCTACTGGGTGCTGGTCGGCGCCTGCGTGCTCGCGATGGCGCTGCTGGCCGGGGCACGGCTGGACGAGTCCGCGGCACGCGCCGACGCGCGCCCCTTCCGCGAGTCTCTCGCGCAGATCCGCCGACTGTCGATGCGCTCCATGGTCTACGCCTTCCTCGCCACCACGTTCCTGTACGTGTTGATCGAGCAGAGCTTCGGCACCTGGTTGCCGACATTCAACTACGAGGTGCTCAAGCTCCCCGACGCGGTCAGCGTGCAGATGGCGAGCATGTTCGCCGCCTCGATCGCCCTCGGCCGCGTCGTGGCCGGTCAGCTGCTGCGCCGAATCTCCTGGTACACATTGCTCAACACATGCGTGATCGGCATGGGACTGCTGATCGTGCTGACGCTGCCGCTGGCGCACAGCGTCACGGGCGAGCACCTCGGCTGGGCGCACGCCCCGACCGCGGCCTACCTGATCCCGCTGATCGGCCTGCTGATGGCCCCGATCTACCCGGTGATCAACTCCGTCATCCTCACCGCCCTGCCCAAACCCGCTCACGCGGCCATGACCGGGCTGATCCTGGTGTTCTCGGCGCTCGGCGGCACGATCGGCTCGCGCATCACCGCCATCGTATTCGCGAGTTACGGAGGCATTCGCGCGTTCTACTTCTCGCTGGTGCCGATGACGCTGCTGCTGGTGGCTTTGTTTCTGTTCAAGAGCGAGGCGGCGCGCGCCGGGGCCGCCCTGCCCGCTTCCGAATCGGCGCCGGACTGAGACCGGTCCCCGACACGCCGATCGTCCGCCGGCACAGTGCGGGCGGCACGCATGCGCCGCGCGTATTCGCCGGTGGCAGGACAATCGCCGCGCGCGGATAATCGCCCCGATCGGTTCATCTTCATGCCGAAGGGGTGAGTTCATGCCTGATATGGATCGGAGGACATTCCTGCGCGGCATCGGCCTGGCCGCGGGCTCGGCGCTTGCGGCGCCGCATATCGTCGGCATCGCACGCGCGGGCGGAGTCTCGTTCCGACAGCAGCTGCGGCACAAGATCGAGCACATCGTGGTGATCTTCCAGGAGAACCGCAGCTTCGATCACTATTTCGGCACGTTCCGGCCGACCAACAGCCAGCACGTCACGAACCTCCTGGATCGAAGCGGACGGATAGACGGGAAATTCCTCGGGCTGCAGAAAAATCCCGCCGGCATCCCCTACCCCACGCTGCCGCTTCCCTACGACCGGATCCCCGGATTCGATGCCGTCGAGCTGCCCAACCTGCCGTTCCATCTGGCGCCCTACCTGCCGGCCGACAGCAACGTGCATTGGGATCCGGAGCATCGCTTCTTCCGCATGATGGCTGAAGTCAACAACGGCAAGATGGACCGGTTCGTGGCCCTGGCCATGGAGAGCCGATCGAAGTTGAGCAGCGCGCAGTTGGAAAAGCTGGGTCCGCAGGAGCTGGGCTTCGATCTGGCCACCCCCAGCGGCCCGGTGCTGGGTCACTACAGGGCCGAGGACATCCCCTTCTATCATCAGCTGGCGCACCGTTACGTGCTCTTCGATCGCTTCTACCAGGCGATGAGCGGCGGCAGCACGGGCAACGCGCTCTATCTGGTCGCGTGCCGCTCGTGCGTGAATCCCGGCATCACCGCGCCCCACATGGCCCCCTACGACCCGAGGGAAGCCGGGCTGAAACACGCTTTCTTCGACCGGCCGTATGATCATCGGCGGATCATGGTCAACGATCTCTCGCCGGTTCAGGGCCCCACGGGATCCGACAATCCGCAGCTGCGGATCTCCCCGCCGCCGCAGGCGCAGCGCTATTCCAACATCGGGGATCGCCTGAGCGCCGCGCACGTGGACTGGGCCTGGTACAACGAGAACTGGAATCTGGTCAAGCCCTGGGCGTTGAAGACCGCCTTCGGGCCGGGTGACGGCTCGGCCGTCATCGACAGCGGCCGCATCTACGAGGCCCATCACAATCCGTTCCAGTATTACCCCGGCTGGTTCGACTACGTGAAGCAGGGACACATCCGCGATGCGGAGGATTTTCGCGAGGACGCGCGCCAGGGCAGGCTCCCCGGCGTCTCCTTCATCAAGGCGAGCGCCGCGCACACCGAGCACCCGGCGGCCAGCGCCCCCTATTACGGAATGAGCTGGGTGGAGAAGTTCGTGCGCGCGGTGGCGGCCGGACCCGCTTGGGAGAATACGGCGATCTTCATCACCTACGACGAGGGCGGCGGCTTCTGGGACTCGGTCCCGCCGCGGGTCGTGGATGACTACGGCTTCGGCACCCGCATCCCCGCTCTGCTGGTCAGTCCCTGGGCGCGCTCCGGCCTGGTGGACCACCATACCGCCAGCACCGCGAGCATCCTCAAGCTCATCGAGACCCGCTTCGGGCTGGCTCCGCTCAACCACCGCGACCGCGCGGCCTATGACCTCTCGAGCGCGTTCGACTGGGAACGGCCGCTGCGGGAGTTCAGGCTCTGAGGGCGAGCGCCCGACCTGACATCGCACCACGGCCGGGCGCTTCCAGGTTCTCGCACTTCGGCAAACGCCAGCTAATCTGCGCTGCTCGCCGCCACCCGCAATGGACAACAAATCGTTGAATGAACTCGTAAATTCCCATACGCCGGTCATGCAGCAGTACCTGCGGATCAAGAGCCGCCATCCCGACGTGCTGCTCTTCTATCGCATGGGCGACTTTTACGAGCTCTTCTACGACGACGCGCGCCGGGCCGCGGCGCTGCTGGACATCACCCTCACCGCGCGCGGCCACTCCGCCGGACAGCCCATCCCCATGGCCGGCGTCCCGGTGCACAGCGTGGAGGCGTACCTCGCGCGCCTCGTCCGCAAGGGCGAGAGTGTCGCCATCTGCGAACAGCTCGGCGATCCGTCCCAATCGAAGGGCCCGGTCGAGCGCGAAGTGGTCCGGATCGTCACCCCGGGCACGGTGACCGATGCGGCGCTGCTCGATGAGCGCCACGACACGCTGGTCGCGGCGCTGGCCCGAGACGGGGAGCGCTTCGGCCTGGCCTGGCTCGACCTCGCCGCCGGACGGTTCACCGTGCTCGAGTCGAGCGGCGCGAGTGCGCTCGCCGCCGAGATCGAGCGCCTGAAGCCGGCGGAACTGCTGATCCCGGAGGGAACGATCGAGCCGCCGGGTCGCGCCACGGCGCAGCGCACGCGCCCGCCGTGGCACTTCGAGCTGGCCAGCGCCTCGCGGCTGCTCACCGACCAGCTGGGCACGCTCGACCTGAAGGGCTTCGGCGCCGACGATCTGCCCCTGGCGATCTGCGCCGCCGGGGCGCTGCTGCAATACGTGCGCGACACGCAGAAGACCGCGGTGCCGCACATTCGCGGGCTCACCGTGGAGGAGCGCTCCGATGCGCTGGTGATCGATGCGGCGACCCGCCGCAATCTCGAGCTCGATGAGAGTCTCGGAGGCCGCGAGGATGCCACGCTCTTCGCGCTGCTCGACGTGTGCGCCACGACCATGGGCTCGCGGCAGCTGCGCCGCTGGCTGAACCGCCCGCTCACGGATCACGAGACGCTCCGGCAGCGTTATCAGGCGGTCGGCGCGCTGCTCGATGCGCGCCGCTTCGAGGAGCTGCGCGAGCGGCTGGGCACGATCGGCGATATCGAGCGCATCCTGGCACGCGTGGCGCTGCGCTCGGCGCGCCCGCGCGACCTGACACAACTGCGCGCTTCGCTCGCGGCCGTTCCGGCCGTGCACGCCACGCTGGCGCCCATCGATTCCCCACTCATCGCGGCCGTCGGGGGACGCATCGACGCGCACGAGGAAGCCGTCGCGCTGCTCGCTCGCGCCATCGCCGAGGAGCCGGCCACCTTCCTGCGTGACGGCAACGTGATCGCCTCCGGGTATGACGCCGAGCTCGATGAGCTACGGCGGATCGCCACGCACACGGATCAGTTTCTCCTCGAGCTCGAGCAGCGCGAGCGCGAGCGCTCGGGCATCGGCACACTGAAGCTCGGCTACAACCGCGTGCAGGGGTACTTCATCGAGATACCGCGCAAGGACGCCGAGCGCGCACCGAAGGAATACGTGCGCCGCCAGACGGTGAAATCGGCCGAGCGCTTCATCACCCCGGAGCTCAAGAGCTTCGAGGATCGGGTGCTCGGCGCGCGCGAGCGCGCACTGTCCCGGGAGAAGGATCTCTATGACGGCATCCTGACCCGGCTCATCGAGGGCCTGGCGTCGCTGCAGCGCACCGCGACCGCGCTCGCCGAGCTCGATGCGCTCGGCGCGCTCGCCGAGCGCGCCGGCGCATTGCAGTGGTGCGAGCCGCGGCTCACCGACGAGCCGGTGATCCAGATCAGCGCCGGCCGGCATCCGGTGGTCGAGCGCTTCACCGCCGATGCGTTCGTCCCCAACGACCTCGGACTCGACGCCGCGCGGCGCATGTTGATCGTTACCGGACCCAACATGGGCGGGAAGTCGACCTACATGCGCCAGACGGCCATCATCGTCATCCTGGCCCACATCGGCAGCTGTGTCCCGGCCGAGCGCGCGGTGATCGGCCCGATCGACCGCATCTTCACGCGCATCGGCGCGGCCGACGATCTGGCCGGCGGCCGCTCGACATTCATGGTGGAGATGACCGAAGCCGCCAACATCCTGAACAACGCCGGGCAGCGCAGCCTGATCCTGATGGACGAGATCGGGCGCGGGACCAGCACCTACGACGGGCTGTCGCTCGCCTGGGCGATGGCCCGGTACATCGGCACGCATCTGAAGTCCTTCACGCTGTTCGCGACGCACTACTTCGAGCTGACCCGACTCGCCGGGGAGATCGAGGGCTGCGCGAATGTGCACATGGATGCCACCGAGCACGCCGATCAAATCGTCTTCCTGCACGCGGTCAAGGAAGGGCCGGCCAGCCGCAGCTACGGTCTGCAGGTGGCGCAGCTTGCCGGCGTGCCGCGCGCCGTCATCGCGCAGGCGCGCCAGTACCTCGAGACACTCGAGGCGCAGCGCGACGAGCACGAGCCGGTCGCGCAGCCGCAGCAGGAGTTGCCGCTGTTCGCGGCCGCCGCGCCGCCGCCGGACCCGCTGCGCACGGCGCTCGAGGCGCTCGACCCCGACGAGCTGACCCCCAAGGCCGCCCTCGAGGCGCTCTACCGGCTGCGGCGTCTGCTGCCGGACGGCGGGACAGGAACGTCTTGAGGCGCGAGCCGGCGGCGCAGCCGCCGAGTCCGGCCGTCTAGCGCGGGAATCTGTAATTCACGATGAGGTGATCAGAGCCGCCGTACACCGGGGCGATCGCGCCGGACCCGGGAACCCGGTACGCCAGAATGAAACGCTCGTCCGCACCGCGTCCGGCGAATGCCCGCGTGCCGCCCGACTGTCGTCCTGAAATGTCTATGCAGGTTCGGACCGTTCCCCGGCACAGACGGACCGCAAGTCCCGGCGGGGTACGCGACAGACTCCACGACCAATAGACCGTCGTAATCGCGGAGGCGCCGGGGGGACCGGCGGGCGGGCGCAGATCGAGCTCGTACCAGCGTCCTTGCGCGTAGATGGTGGGCCCGCCGCCCACGCTTTCCCAGGCGCCGGCCGTCACCGGGTGCGCGGCCGCCGCCAGCCACGGCAGGAGCAGCGGCAGGACAGCGGCCATGGACTTCCGCAGCGTCATCCGCGGCGGTCGCTGGCCGGAGGGCTCGAAGGCGCGCGGCGCGCGCTTCGCTCCACGGTTGTGGAAACAGAGCGTTGGGCTCACGGATACCCCGTTGATCGTGTGTATACTCTGCCGCACTCGTGTCACCGGCGCCATTCACTCCAGGATCGATACCGGTCCGATCTGCCGCTGTCTCATTCCGCCTATGCCGCAGAAGCCGAATCCCGCCCCCGCCCCGCCGCGGTCGAATCTGCTGATCCGCGCGGCCACGGCAAGCGATCTCGACCTCATCCGCGCGCTGCTCGAGGGCGAGGGCCTGCCCACGAGCGATCTCGAGGCCGTTCGCCCGGGATTTCTGCTCGCCTGCGCCGGGACGCGGATCGCCGGCGCGGGGGCGCTGGAGCGCTACGGTGAGGCGGCGCTGCTGCGCTCGCTCGTCGTCGCGGCGGCCTGGCGAGGCCGCGGCCTCGGGCACCGTCTGGTCAAGTCGCTGGAACGACAGGCGCGCGCCGCAGGCGTGCGCACCCTGGTGCTACTCACGCAAACCGCGCAGGAATTCTTCGCGCGACTCGACTACGGGGTGATCGCGCGCGAGCAGGCGCCGGCCGCGGTGCGCTCGAGCAGCGAGTTTCGCTCGCTCTGTCCCGCGAGCGCGGTCTGCATGGCGAAATCGCTGCGCTGAGCGCCGCGCCCGCGAGCCGCGGACTGTACCGCGCGACGGGCTCGGGCCCCGTCACTCTCCGGCCGTGCAGAAGCGTCCCTCGCGCAGGAAATGAGCCGTCTCGCGCGCGACCCGCGCCGACACCAGCATGCCCGCGTGACTCACCGGCACCACGATGTGGGCGCTCGCGCCCGGCAGCCGTGTTTCGCTGACGGCGACGGTACCGTCACTCTCCTCGTCGAACCCCGCGACGAACTGACCAACCCCGAAAGAATGGGAGCCCGCGATGATGCCGAGGGGCCGGTCGAAGCGCCAACGCCGCTGTCGCGGGGTCAGCAGCTCCTCGGCCACCGCCCGGCCCATCAGTGCGCTCATGAAAGGCGCCTGGCCGGCCTGCTCGGCTGCGCGGCTCGCCACGCACGGCGTGGCCAGGAACACCACGCGGCCCGGCGGGCTGGCGTAGCGCTCGAAGAAACTGTAGATGACCAGCCCGCCCAGGCTGTGCCCGACGAAGTGCAGGTTCGGGGGATCGATCGCGGCCACGAACTCGGCGAGTCGGGCGCTGATCTGGTCCATGCCCTGCTGCGCCGCCGAATAGCTGAAGGCATGCACCTCGGCGCCGACCTCGCGCGCGAGCCGGTAGCGCAGCAGCAGGCCCTCGCCGCCGGACATCCACAGTCCGTGGACGTAAATGATGTGGTGTGTCCCGCGTGCCATCAGGTCGGATCGTAACCGAGCGCGCCCGCGCGTGCGGGCCCTTCGGCTCGCTATGCGCCGGCGGCTTCGGCATGGTGGCACGCAACGTACCGCCCGTCGATCTCCCGCAGGATCGGACGCTCCGCGACGCAGCGCGCGTCGGCGAGCGGACAGCGGGTCCGGAAGGCGCACCCCGAGGGCAGCGCGAGCGGCGAGGGCAGCTCCTCGCGCGCCGGCGCGGCGCGTCGCTGGCGGGCGAGCGTCGGGTCGGGAATCGGCACCGCCGAGAGCAGCAGGCGCGTGTACGGATGCAGGGGCCGCGCGTACAGCGCATCGCGGTCCGTGATCTCCATCACCCGCCCCATATACAGCACCATCACGCGGTCGGCGATGTGGCGGACGGTGGCCAGGTCGTGCGCGACGAAGATGTAGGTCAGGCCGTGCTCGGCGCGCAGGTCGAGCAGCAGATTGATGACTTGCGACTTGATCGATACGTCCAGCGCCGAGACCGGCTCGTCGCAGACCACCAGCTCCGGCGCAACCACCAGCGCGCGGGCGATGCCGATGCGTTGCGCCTGGCCGCCGGAGAACTCGTGCGGGTAGCGGTTGATCTGCGCCGGCAGCAGACCGACCTGCTGCATCATGCGCAGGACACGCTGTTGGCGCTCGGCGCGGTCCATGCGCGGCAGCAGCGCCTTCAGCGGCTCCGCGATGATCTCACCGACCGTCATGCGCGGATCCAGCGAGGCGAGCGGATCCTGAAAGATCATCTGCATGGAGCGGCGCAACGGACGCAGCGCGGCCTTCTCCAGCGTGGTCAGCTCCACGCCGCGCAGGCGCACACTGCCGGCGGTCACCGGAATCAGTCTCAGCAGCGCTCGCGACAGCGTGGACTTGCCGCAGCCGGACTCGCCCACGACCCCGAGAACCTCGCCGGGGCGGACATCGAAACTGACCTGATCGACGGCGCGCAAGGTGAGCGGGGACCGCAGCAGCCCCGGACGGCGCACCGGAAAGTGCACATCCAGGTCGCGGACTTCCAACAAGGCAGGCTCGCTCACGCGCCGATCTCCGCACGCCCGAGCGCGCCGTCGTAATGACACGCCCGCAGGTGCGCGTCGCCGAGGGATACCAGCGGCGGCATCCGCTGGCGGCAGATCTCGGTCACATAGGCGCAGCGGGGCTCGAACGGACAGCCGGCGGGCCGCCTCGCCAGGTCGGGCGGACGACCGGGAATGGTCGCCAGACGCTCGCTGCGCGGCTGATCCAGGCGCGGCACCGAGCGCAGCAGACCTTCGGTGTAGGGATGGCGGTACGCCCCGTAGAGCGTATGGACCTCGGCCTGCTCCACCTGCCGCCCCGCGTACATCACGGTGACCCGGTCGGCGAGCTGGGCGATCACGCCGAGATCGTGTGTGATCAGCACGATGGCGGTCCGGTAGCGCTGACGCAGCTCATCGAGCAGCGCCAGGATCTGCGCCTGCACCGTGACGTCGAGCGCCGTGGTCGGCTCGTCGCAGATCAGCAGCTGCGGCTCGGTCAGCAGCGCGGTGGCGATCATCACGCGCTGGCGCATGCCGCCGGAGAACTCGTGCGGGTACATCGACAGGCGCCGCGCCGCATCGCCGATGTGCACCGACTCCAATGCCGCGACGCAGCGCGCCCGCGCCTCGCGGCGCGAGAGACCGCGATGGCACTCCAGCACCTCGGTCATCTGCCGCCCGACCGTTAGGAAGGGGTTCATGGCGGTCATCGGGTCTTGAAAGATCATCGCCATACGGTCGCCGCGCAGGCGCCTCAGCGCCCGTTGCGGCAGATTGAGGATCTCCTCGCCGCCCAGGCGCGCGCTGCCCTCGGCGCGGCCGTTCTTCGCCAGCAGCCCCATGACCGCCAGCCAGCTCTGGCTCTTGCCCGAGCCGGACTCCCCGACCATGCCCAACACCTCGCCGCGGCGCACCTCGAGATCGAGGCCGTTCACGGCGTACACCGGTCCGTCGCCGGTGTCGAAGCACACGCTGAGATTGCGGACCTCCAGGAGCGCCTCGGCGGCCACCTCAGCGATCCTTTGGGTCCAGCGCGTCGCGCAGACCGTCGCCGATGAAGTTGAAGCAATACACGATCACGGCGAGAAAAATCGCGGGAATGATCAGCATGTAGGGGTGAGCCTGCAGCACCGAGGCGCCGTCGCTGACCAGTCCGCCGAGGGAGGTCAGCGGCGCCTGCACGCCGAGGCCGAGGAAACTGAGGAAGGCCTCGAACAGGATCACCGACGGAATGGTCAGAGTCACGTAGACGACCACGATGCCGATCAAGTTGGGCACGATGTGCCGCCGGACGATGGCGCCGTTGCTCACGCCGCTGGCGCGCGCGGCCTCGACGAACTCGCGCTTGCGCAGGCTCAGCGTCTGGCCGCGCACGATCCGCGCGATGTCCAGCCACGACACCGCGC
>JAJYFU010000142.1 GCA_021790795.1 Pseudomonadota bacterium | reverse complement strand
GCGCGGCTCGCCGATCGCGAGCTGATCGTGCGTGAGGCGGTCGATGGGCGCTCGCAGGGATTGAAGCTCACCGAGTCCGGCCGGCGCATCGCGCACAAGGCGCGCGCCATCATGGAAGATCTGGAAGCGGGACTGCTGAAGCGCATCCCGCAGGCCGACCGCGCCGCATTTCTCAGGGTTCTCGTCGCGCTGGGGCGTTGCGAGGAAGGCTGATGGCGGGGCCGCTCGGGATGCGCGGCGCGCTGCCGCCTGCCGTGATGCGTGTCTTTCGGATCACAGCCGGCGCGTGGAATCGCGCACCACGAGCTCGACCGGGGGCGACTCGACCTTCGGACGCCGGCCGGCGACGAGCGCCAGGACCGCTTCCGCGGCGCGCTCGCCGAGCACACGCACCGACTGACGCACCGAAGTGAGCGGCGGCAGGCTGTAGGAGGAGGACGGCAGATCGTCGAAACCGACGACCGAGACGTCGTCGGGCACCTTGAGCCCGTGGCGGAACAGGGCGAGGTACGCCCCATGCGCCGTCTGATCGTTGACGCAGAAGACCGCGGTGAACGCGCGGCCGGCTTCCAACAGTTGGGTCGTGGCGATCAGGCCGCCTTCCTCCCGCCAGTCGCCGCGCACGACCAGGCGGGGGTCGAACGGAATGCGTGCCTCCTGCAACGCCTCCAGGTATCCGGCGAGGCGCTCGAGCGCGTCGGGGTGGGTCTCGGAGCCGGCAATGAAGGCGATGCGCCGGTGCCCGAGCCCGATCAGGTGACGCATGGCGAGCGTGGCTCCGAGCCGGTCCTTGATCGGCAGGCTGTAGGTATGCGCGACGGGTAGATGTCGTCCGGTCATGACGATGGGACAGCGCTTCCCGAAGTCCTTGACCGCGGCATTGTCCAGGCAGCCCGAGAACATGATGATCCCGTCGACGCCGTGGTCGATGAACTTGCGCATGCAGCGTTCCTCGTCCGCGACGTTCCAGTTGCCGCTCATGAACAGAGCCGCGTAGCCGGCTGCGAGCAGCCGGCGCTCGACTCCGCGCAGCCCTTCCGCGTAGAACGGACTGTCGATCGCCTGACTCAACACCCCAATGGTGAATGTGCGTCCGAGCGCCAGTCCGCGCGCCGCGGCGTCGGGCCGGAAATCGTGTTTGGCGATCGCGGCCTCGACGGACGCCGTGAGCTCGTCGCTCACCTTTACCGTGCCGTTGATGATGCGCGAGACGGTACTCGCCGAAACGCCGGCTTCGCGCGCGATATCCCGCAGCGTGACGAGCTGCCGCGGCCGTGGGCCCCGCTTGCCGTGTTGCGGGCGTGGGTTTTTCATGACGGCGGTCCCGGCGAGGCCGGATCCCGGGCGGCCTCGATGGCGCGCGCAGGCGCACGGCGCAGAAGGCGTGGGCCCGAGAACAGCCGTGAGACTTCCTCGAGCGTCCTGCCGCGGGTCTCGGGGCCCAGCGTCGCGACGAATACCAGTCCCGCGACGGCGAGCAGCCCGTAGCCGAGAAACGTTCCGGCCGGTCCCCAGTGCGCGAGCTCCCAGGTGAACACCAGCGTCACGCTGGCGCTGATCAGCGAATTCCAGAAGCAGACGGCGGACATGGCGAATGCGCGCTCGCGGTCGGGAAATATTTCGGCCACCATGACCCAGGTCACCGGTCCAAACGAGACGGCGAACGAGGCGACGAAAGTCATGATGCCGGCGAGCACCAGGGCCGGATGCGCGACGGCCGCGCCCGCAGCGCCGGCGGCTCGGAACGCCCAGGCGATGATGAGCAGGGCCACCGCCATGCCGGTCCCTCCGGCAAGCAACAGAGGCTTGCGCCCGACCCGGTCGATCAGGCTCATTGCCACCAGGGTCATCCCGACATTGATCAGCCCCACCAGCACCGATTGGCGAAAGGCGTTCGCCAGGCCGCCGCCGGCCTGGGCGAGGATCGTCGGCAGGTAGTACAGGACGGCGTTGATTCCGGTGACCTGCTGAAAAAACGCCAGTCCCGCGGCGAATATCACCGCGAAGCGCAGCCGCGCGCCCAACAGCGTCCGCCACGAGCCGCCGCGCGCCTGGAGCGCCGCCGGCTCGATCTTCGCGAGCTCGCCGGCCGCCGCCTCGGCGTGAACGGCGCGCATCGCTTCGAGCGCCTGGCGCCGTCGGCCGCGCGCGAGCAGCCAGCGCGGGCTTTCCGGTACCGTCAACAGGAGCACGAAGAACACCAGCGCGGGGATCGCTTCCACGCCGAGCATCGAGCGCCAGCCGTCGGCGCCGATCGAGAGCAGCAGGTCATTGGAAAAGAACGAGGCCGAGATACCGATGACGATCATCAGCTGATTGGTGGACACCAGCAGCCCGCGCCGGTCAGCCGGGGCGATTTCGGTGACGTACATCGGGGCGACGAGAATCGCCGCGCCGACGGCGAGCCCACCGAGGACGCGCGCCAGAATGAGCACGAGGAAGGTATGCGCGTCGGCCGCCAGAAGCGACGAGGCGAAGAACACCGCCGCGGTCAGCCGCAGCACCGTCCGCCGTCCGAGCCGGTCGGCGAGCGGTCCGGCGCACAGATTGCCGGCCATGGCGCCCCAATCGAGACAGCTGACCGTCCAGCCGAGCTCGAGGCTGTGGGCAGAGCCTTGCAAGCCGAAATACTCGCGGATGAAGGGCACGGCGCCGGAAATCACCGTGGCGTCGAAACCCAGGAGAAATCCCCCGAGAGCCGCCACCAGGGCGATGCGCATGCTGCGTGATGTGTCCGCCATGCAGGGTTGACCGCGCTCAGTGCGCAGGCTGGCTTTTAGCATGATCTCGCGCCAGGCACCACGCTCGGCCTGAAGATCTCCCCCGCGGTCCTCGCGGCGGCACGGCCGCGCGGACCGGGGCGATGCGCGTCGGCGCGATGCGCGTGTTGAATGATGGAGTGCGCTTGCCCGCGCGGTGCTCGGCGGTCCGGCGCTTGACAATTTTCGAGTCGGCCGGCAGTCTTGTGAAACCGGTTGCAGATCTCACTTGAGCGCGGTGGCCAGAGCGCTGCGCGGCCGGCGGAAAGCAAAGCATCTGTCGGCAGGGCAGCGGGGGTACAGCGTGACGTGCGCCGGGACGATTGCGACATCACGCCGCCGTCCGCCGCGGAAAGCCGAAGGCGCCGCTCGTGAGGCTCGCGGGCCACAGTGCGCGAGCGATTCGCCTGTCCCTTTTGAGCGCCGCCCGCGTCGGCGGGCGAGCTGCGGTGCGGCGACCGGATAACGTGCTAAAGAACAACCCCGAGCGCGGCCTCGCCGTCCATACGGTGGCGGGTGCGGGCTGCGCCAGGGCCTCTCTCGAGTGTGCCGTCAGGAGACTGGATATGACGTCTCGATTCACCCAACGTACCCGTGGAGCGCGCCTGCTGCTGCTGGCCGCCGTCGGCGCCGCGGCGCTCGGCATGAGCGCGTGCAGCACCAAGACCGAGGGGGCGGCGAAATTGCCGGGACCTGTCGGCAACCCCGCGAACTGTCCCTGGCTCAATCCGCACCTGCCGATCGCGCGGCGTGTGGCCCTGATCATGCGCAAGATGACCCTGGCGGATGAGATCGGGATCGTCGAGGGACACGGTGTGCATCCGTATGTCGGTGACATCAAGGAGAACGCCGCGCTGTGCCTGCCGCGGATCGGTCTGGAGGACGGCCCGAATGGTGTCGGGGACGGCATGACCGGTGTCACGCAGCTGCCGTCGGGCGCGGCGCTCGCGGCGACCTTCTCGCGCACTCTCGCCTACCAGTACGGGCAGGTGATCGGCGCCGAGCAGGCGGCCAAGGGGTCCTCGGTCGATCTGGGCCCGACGGTGAACATCGATCGTGATCCGCGCTGGGGCCGGGAGTTCGAGAGCCTGTCGGAAGATCCGCGCCTGGCCGGTGAGATCGCCGCGGCCGAGATCCGCGGCATCCAGCGCGAGGGGACCATCGCCCAGGTGAAGCATTTCGACGCCTACAACCAGGAGACGTATCGCAACACGTCGAAGGACGACGTCATCGTCTCCCGCCGTGCGCTGCACGAGATCTACATGCCGGCGTTCCGCACCGCGATCCGTCACGGGAAGGTCGGCTCGATGATGTGCTCCTATGCGACGGTGAATGGCCACTACAGCTGCCAGAACCATTACCTGCTCACCGACGTGTTGCGCCGCGAGTGGAATTTCAGCGGATTCGTCACGTCGGACTGGGGGGCCATCCACAGTGTTTCCGCGGCCGAGGCGGGCGCCGACCTGGAGGAGCCCGGCCATCGCTTCTTCGGCCGGCCGCTGCTGCAGGCGGTGACCGGGGGCAAGATCCCGCGCGCGGCGGTCAATTCCATGGTCGCGCCGATTCTCCATCAGCTGTTCCGCTTCGACTTCTTCAATCATCCGCGGTCCGCCACGACCACCGCGGTGGCGACCACGGCGGCGCATCGGGCGACCTCGACCCGGATCGCGGAGGCCGGCACGGTTCTGCTGAAGAACACCGGGCACCTGCTGCCGCTGGCGAGCACCGCGAAGATCGCGGTCATCGGTCCGGCGGCCTCGGCGCAGGTCACCACCGGCGGCGGCGGCAGCGCTCACGTCATCCCGTCGGCGACGGTCAGTCCGCTGGCCGGCATCGAGGCGCTCGCCGGCAAGTCCCGCATCAGCTACACGCAGGGCCTGCCCACCAGCGCGCAGCTCACACCGATCCCGGCCGCGGATCTCTCGCCGTCCTTTACGGGAGCGAATCACAAGGGGCCGTACTCGGCGACGCTGCGAGCGCCCGAGACCGGCACCTACATCATCGGCTTCACCAACAACTGCCATTGCTACAGCGTTGCCAGCCTGGCCATCGACGGGCGCACGCTCGTCAACAACCCGGGCACACCGCCGAACCCGACCTACACGGCGGCGATTCATCTGAACCGGGGCCAGCGCTACAGGCTGACGGTCATGGGTCCGGCGATGGCCCCGATCTCGAAGAAGCTCGAGCAGCGGTTGAAGAAACTGCCGAAGAAACTGC
>JAJYFU010000141.1 GCA_021790795.1 Pseudomonadota bacterium | reverse complement strand
TCAGACGCGGTCGCGGTGGCGGCATGAACACCGGCCAATCGCTCAGTTGACAGACGCGGCTCGAGCGCGTTCCGGCGCCGCCTTGCGGTAGTAGTCGGGATAATCCGCGCTCAGCCCCTTGAACCGGCGGTGAATCCACAGGTACTGGTCGGGAACGGCGCGCACGTGCTCCTCGATCAGCCGATGAAACCGCGCGGCGTCCTCGCATGGGACGTCGCTCGGGAAGTTCTCCATCGGCGGCAGAATGACCAGGCGGTAGCCGCTGGTGCCGGGTAGCCGCTCGACGAAATAGGGCAGGACGGCAGCGCCCGTCAGGCGCGCGATCCGGGACGTGGCGGTGTTGGTGGCGGCGGGGATTCCGAACAGCGGCACCATCTCGGCGCCCTTTTTCCGATAGCTCTGGTCCGGCGCGAACCATACGCACTCGTTGTTCTTCAATGCCGCGACCATCGAGCGGATGTCGTCGCGGCGTATGGCCCGCGCGCCGTTGCGACAGCGGTACCGGCTCTGCATGTAGGCGAGCGCTTCGTTCTTGGTCGGGCGGTACAGAATGTTGATCGGGAATATCGCGGAGAGAATCCGGCCGCCGATCTCGAGCGGTGTGAAGTGCGCCGTCAGCAATATGACGCCGCGTCCGCGCTCGAGGGCCTTGCGCACGCGCTCGAGGCCCTCGACCTGCGCCATCTCCCGCAGCCGTGCCGCCGGGCTCCACCAGGCGAGCGCGATCTCCATGAGCGCGATGCCCAGGCTCGCGAAGTGACGATCGAGCAGGCGTTCGCGCTCGGCGCTGTCAAGCTCCGGCAGACACAGGTCGATGTTGCGGCGGGCAATGCTCACGAAGCGCACGGGCAGGCGGCGCAATATCCCCCCGAGCGCGCGCCCGAGCGCAAGTTGTACCGAGAATGGCAGCAGCGCGAGCAGGCGCAGCGTCCCGAGAGCCATCCACGTCGGCCAGTAGCGCGGCGCCAGCAATCGTGTCCAGCTCGAGCGAATTGCGTCGGCGTGCGGTCCGGCGGTCGGAGGCATATATCATCACCCGGCGGAGCGCATGGGGCGCGTCCGCAAGTTATCCCGCGGTTATCGCCGCAGCCCGTGCCATTGCATCACTTGTCCGGCACGGGCTGCGCGGGTCTGCTGCAGCACGCACAATCGCCCCAAAACACAGCCGACACCGTTGCAGATGCCGCCGTCGACCGCCGTGCTTTTTGGCGTGCCCTCTGGAACTTCCCGGCCCGAGCAGGCATGCCAGACCCATAGCGCTTCGTTTGTCAATACAAACGATTAGTGTAGCAGATCGCACCGCGGAATTCGCATCACCCCGCTGCACTCCTTTACGTCGCAGGCGATCGCGCGGCTGCAGGCCGTCTTTACGCCCGCCGCGCACGTCCGAACTCGTCGGCCGCCGCGGACCGACTCACCGGACCCACACGGTCACAACGGCGCGAAGCGCGCCTGGAAAAACCTAAGATAACGCGGCTCGTGGACGAGCTTGAGTCCCCTCGCGGTCAGGCGCTTGTCGTACACCTCTATCACCGACTCGGCGGTCAGGTCCATGTGAGCCTGGGTATAGACGCGCCGGGGAATCGTCAGGCGCACCAGTTCCAATGCCGGCCGGTGATTCTTGCCCGTTTCCTTGTCGCGACCCGCCGAGACGATCCCACGCTCCATAGCGCGCACGCCGGAATCCTCATAAAGGCTCGCGGTGAGTGCCTGGGCGGGAAACTGCTCCTGATCCAGGTGCGGGTAGAAGGCCTTGGCATCAAGGTACACGGCATGACCGCCAATCGGGCGTACCACGGGAATTGCGGCATCGATCAGCTTCCGGCCGAGATACTCGACTTGGCCGACCCGCGCCCGGATATGATCGTCAGCGACGGACTCGACGATGCCCCTGGCCATTGCCTCCATGTCTCGGCCTGCCATGCCCCCGTAGGTGTGTAGACCCTCATAGAGCACGACGAGATTGCTCGCCTCCGCGTAGTGCTGCTCGTCATTAAGTGCCAGCCAGCCGCCAATGTTGACCAGCGCGTCCTTCTTGCCGCTCATTGTGCAGCCGTCGCTGTATGAGCAGAACTCCCGCAGAATATCCGCTACGGTCTTTGTCGCGTACCCGGATTCGCGCTGTTGAATGAAATACGCGTTCTCGACTGCACGAGTCGCGTCCAGCATGACCTTGATGCCATGGCGTGTCGCAAGCTCGTGCACTTCACGGGCGTTTGCCATCGATACCGGTTGGCCGCCGGCCATGTTGACGGTAGCCGCAAGGCTGATGTAGGGGATACGATCGGCGCCGACCCGCGAGATCAGGGCGCTGAGAGCCTCGAGGTCGACATTGCCCTTGAACGGCAGCTCGAGAGCTGGATCATGCGCTTCCCGGACGACGACATCCACGAAGGTCGCGCCCGCCATTTCCTGGTGCGCCCGGGTCGTCGTGAAATACATGTTTCCCGGAATGACGTCACCGGGCTTAATCATGATTTTCGCCAGTATGTTCTCCGCACCTCGTCCTTGATGCGTCGGAACGACAAACCGATACCCGTAGTAGTCCCGGATGGTCTTCTCGAGATGATAGAAATTCCGACTCCCCGCGTACGCTTCATCTCCCATCATCATCCCGGCCCACTGAGAGTCGCTCATCGCGCTGGTACCGCTGTCGGTTAGAAGATCGATGTATACGTCCTCGCTGCGCAGCAGGAACGTGTTGTACCCGGCTTCCCGAATCGCAACTTCCCGCGCCGCCCGAGAGGTCATGCGAATTGGCTCGACGACTTTTACCTTCCAGGGCTCAGCCCAGGAGCGATGTCTGGTCGGGGAACCGTTTGGAGATTCTGCATTCATTCGCGCCCGCCTTCCGCCGGACCTGTCCCGACGGGTTTCGAGTGATTGATGGGTTGCTTCCGCAAAATGATGTCCGCGCATTTCGCGGATGGCAGTCCGAGGGTAAGTGGCGTGGATGGTCTAGGAAAGCGTATAATCCCGGCATTTTAAATCGATAATATCGATGATCATGCGTCCCGATCTCGATGCCATACGCGCTTTGGATGCCGTGGTGCGCCACGGCGGGTTCGCCCAAGCGGCGGCAGCGCTGCACAGGGTTCAATCCACCGTGAGCTATCAGGTCGGTAAGCTGGAGGCGCAGCTCGGTGTGCCGTTGCTGGACCGGACCCATTACCGCGTCCAATTGACCCCTGCGGGCGAGGCGTTGCTTGCGGAGGGTCGCCGGCTGCTCGGTCAGGCGGATCACATGGCGTGGATGGCTCAGCAGTTTTCGGACGGGTGGGAGCCGCGCCTCACCGTGATTCTCGATGGGATCCTGCCGCTAGAGGCGAGTCTGCGCGCTCTGAAGACCTTGGCAGAGGAAAAGGTGCCGACGCGAATTCAATTGAAGGTCGAATATCTGGGCGGTGTGCAATTTCGCTTCGAGAAAGATAACGCCGATATCATGCTGGTGAAGGATTATGTGGGCCGCTCGGACCTCGACGCGCACCCACTGCCGGAAGTGGAGTGCGTTCTATGCGTTTCGCCGCGACACCCTCTAGCGGACCGCGTCCGCGTGACTCTCCGGGAACTTCATGAGCACGTCGAGCTCTCTGTCCAAGATTCGAGCGACCGGGGCGACGATGAGCACATGTTTGGCGGCGATCGCGTCTTCTATCTCGACGGATTCATCGCCAAGAAGCAGGCGTTGCTGATGGACTTGGGTTTCGGTTGGATGCCGCGTTATCTCGTTGATCGAGAATTGCAAGTCGGGGCGCTCACAGAGCTGCGCTATGCCGGTGGATCGAGATACAGCTTCATGCCCCAACTCGTTCATCGGGTGACTGCTCCGCTCGGTCGGACCGGGCGGCGGCTGGCAGAGTTGCTCGTAGGTGGATCAACGCCGATTCGGCAGCAGTGATGTCGATCCTGGTCCCAGAATCGCGCTTATCAGGTTTCCGTCCGCGGTGATTGCCGACGAGGCTCGCGCAAACAGGTGGTCCATCGATCAAGAACAAACAAGCACTTGTTCTTCGTGGGGCTGATTGCGTGGTCCATTCAGGAACAATGTTCTCGAGCGGCTGCTGGGAATCTCTTGTACTCGTTGGCCGGGACTCCTGACTCTGGTGGGCCCCCCGGCAGGCTGTGCTATCCCCTTGGGCCGCCCAGCGGCCCGGCGCCGGCATGATCGTCGAAGCGCCCGACACCGTCCACGTACGCGCGCAGCATGTCGAGCGACTTGTGGCGCGACCGAGCGGCCATAGCGGCCATAGCGGCCATTTTGAAGATGCTGGCACGCTTGCGCGCGGCGGACATCAAAAACCCCTTCGCAGGCAATGGTCCCGGCCGCCTTGAGGCCCGCTTGAGCGGCGCGCCGCTTGATGACGAGCGCGACGCTCTGGGCGGTGAGGCGTACACGGCCGGCGCGATCGCCGCGGTAGAGCCGCCGGAAGAGGGGGCCGGTCGTGATACCGGCCACGACCTGCCAATCGAGCACCGCCTGCACCGGACAGTAGGGCGAGTGCGGAACGCGCGGGACGGCAAGGATATCCCCTTTTGCCTTCCTGGTTGGGCTTCGACCGCGCGATCCGTACCTCGGGGCGCTCAGACAGATCCTCGACATCGAGCGCGACGAGACTCATCTTTGGGGCACCAACTCTCAAAATCGCGGCCAGGATCAGATGCCAGAGAGGCGTTCACATTCTTCGCGGGACAGTTCCACTTTCCTGTCCAAGAACTGCCTCGCGGCGCCCAGCGATGCGATCGCCGGCTCTTTGTGCGCATAATGTATATTATGTAATATGCTGGACACGTGCAGCAATGGCTGATCAATCCAGCGGTGACTTTATTCTTTCGCTATTTTCCTTGGGCCAAGGTCCTGCCGTATTGCGGCGCGCAGGTTGCCGGCGCATTTGTGAGGGCTGTTTAATCGTGTCACCCGCCAATTCATAGGTGTCACCGAGAACATGCGGCTATTCAATGAGTTCGCGCTCCGGTGACACTGGTCCCGGCGCGGGTCGCGGTCAGTCTGGCGCCAGAC